>CAYUEG010000004.1:14736-70087 GCA_964443245.1 uncultured Burkholderiales bacterium
GAACCGGCGCGGCCAGCAGCCTGCCGATTGTGGCACCCGGTTCGGGCGGTTACGGCTCGGGTTCGGGTTCCAGCGGCGGCGGTTCCGGTTCGGGTTCCAGCGGCGGCGGTTCCGGTTCGGGCTCCAGTGGCGGCAGCTCAAGCAGTGGCACTCCGGAGGCGGCGCCAGTCGTGGTGTCGGCATGGACCCAGTTGGTCACCGCCATCAAGGAAGCGATCAGCGGGCAGGCGGCCAGCGCCACCGTCTCCGGGGTCGCCGGTGGCGTCGCATCGCCGGTCATCAGTTCGACGCTCGCCACCATGCAGGAAGCGAGCCGTCCCGGCGATAACTGATCGACAGCACGAGGCCGGCTTTCACGCCGGCTGCGCGACGGCGCGGGTTCGTATAATCGGCGCATGATCAGCACTTCCGGCAAGCCCGGCACCACCGGCGCGACCGTGTTGCCGTTTGCCGGCCACACCCCGATGATGCAGCAGTACCTGCGCATCAAGGCGGAGCACCCGAATACCCTGGTGTTCTATCGCATGGGGGATTTTTACGAGCTGTTTTACGACGATGCCGAAAAGGCATCACGCCTGCTCGACATCACCCTCACGCAGCGCGGCCAGTCTGCCGGTCTGCCCGTCAAGATGGCGGGCGTGCCCGTTGTCGCGCTCGAGCAGCACCTGGCACGGCTGGTCAAACTGGGGGAAGCGGTTGCCATCTGCGAGCAGATTGGCGACCCGGCCCTCGCCAAGGGGCCAGTGGAACGCAAGGTCGTGCGTGTGGTCACTGCGGGGACCATCACTGACCAGGGTTTGTTGCCGGAAAAATCCGATGCGCTGTTGATGGCAATCCTGCCGGACAAACCTGCGGATGCGGCGCGTACCCGCCTGATCGGCCTGGCGTGGCTCAATCTGGCGGGCGGCGAGCTGACCGTGGCCGAAATCGCTCCGGCACGGTTGCCGCATGAACTGGAGCGGCTGCGTCCGGCAGAAGTGATCCTGCCCGACGGTGCCGCCGCGGGGCTGGTGCCGGCGTCGATTCCGATGGCGCAGCAGAACGCCTGGCATTTTGATGTCCGCGCCGGTGAAAATGCCCTCCGGGAGCACCTGAAAGTGGGCACCCTGGATGGTTTTGGCTGTGCCGGACTCACCCTTGCGTTCGGCGCTGCGGGGGCCCTGATGCGTTACGCCCAGGCCACCCAGGGCCAGGTGATGGCACATGTGCAGGCCATCAGCGTCGAAACAGGGGAGGAGTACCTGACGCTCGACGCCGTCACGCGGCGCAACCTCGAAATCACGGAGACGCTGCGCGGTACACCGGCCCCGACACTGTTTGCGGCTGTCGATACCTGCATGACTTCCATGGGCAGCCGCATGCTGGCGCGCTGGCTGCACCACCCGCGCCGTGATCGCGCCATTGCCCAGGCACGTCACGCCGCCATCGACCGATTCCTCGCGGGCGGCAAGCACTTCGAAGCGCCCCGCCAGGCCTTGCGCGACATTGCCGACATCGAACGCATCGCAACGCGCATTGCCCTGGCCTCGGTGCGTCCGCGCGAACTGGCGGCGTTGCGCACCAGCTTGCTGGCGATGCCAACGCTGGCGGGCGCGTTGCCCGCTGTCGACGGCGAGCGCGGCGAAACAAGCCAGGACGCGCTCCTGGAGCGGCTCTCAGGGCAGCTGGCCGTACCGCTCGAATGCCTGCACGCACTGCAGACCCGGCTGCATGCAGAGCCTGCGGCACGCCTGCAGGACGGTGGCGTCATGGCCGCCGGCTTTGATGCAGAGCTTGATGAGCTGCGCGGCCTCACCACCAATGCCGGCGAATTTCTGGTGGCACTGGAAGCCCGTGAACGCGAACGTACTTCGATTCCGAATCTGCGTGTCGAATACAACCGGGTGCACGGCTACTACATCGAAATCACCAATAGCCACGCACAAAAGGTTCCGGATGACTATCGCCGGCGCCAGACCCTGAAGAACGCCGAGCGTTACATCACGCCGGAGCTGAAGGCGTTCGAAGACAAGGCCCTGTCAGCCGAATCGCGCGCACTGGCGCGCGAAAAGGCCCTCTATGAACAATTGATCGACGCACTGAAGCCGCATGTGCCGGTCCTGCATGCGATGGGCCGTGCGGTGGCACAACTCGATGCGCTCGCCGCCCTGGCCGAACGCGCGTGGACACTGGATTGGCGCGCGCCTGTTCTGGTCGATGAACCCGGCATCCGGATTCGCGCCGGCCGCCACCCGGTGATTGCGCACCAGATCAGCGATTTCGTTCCCAATGATTGCGTCCTGCATCCCGGCCGCCGCCTGCTGCTGGTGACCGGCCCCAACATGGGTGGCAAATCCACCTACATGCGCCAGGTCGCCCTGCTGGCACTGCTCGCCTATGCCGGCAGCTTTGTGCCGGCTGAATCAGCGCAGTTCGGGCCGCTCGACCGCATCTTCACCCGCATTGGCGCGGCCGATGATCTGGCTCAGGGCCGCTCCACCTTCATGGTGGAAATGACGGAATCGGCCGCCATTCTCAACAGCGCCACACGCCAGAGCCTGGTGTTGATGGATGAAGTCGGTCGCGGCACCTCCACCTTTGACGGTCTGGCGCTGGCCTGGGCCATTGCCCGCCGCCTGATCGAGACCAACCAGAGCTATACGCTGTTTGCCACGCACTACTTTGAACTGACACAGTTGCCCGATGAATACCCGGAAGCGGCCAACGTTCACCTGGCTGCAGCCGAACACGAAGGCGGCGTGGTGTTCCTGCATGAAGTACAGGAAGGCCCGGCCAGCCAGAGCTATGGCTTGCAGGTGGCCCAGCTGGCCGGCGTCCCGGCGGCGGTGATCCGCGCGGCCCGCAAGCACCTGACCGATCTGGAGGAGCAGGCCGCCCGCGTCACCCGCCCGCAGCGCGACCTGTTCGCCACCAACGATGCCCGGGTATCGGAGCCTGCGACGCAGCCTGCGAGCGAACACCCGTTCATGGAGCGCCTGCGCAGCCTGAAGCCGGATGAACTGACACCCCGTGAAGCGCTCGATGCCCTCTACGCCCTGAAGGAAGAAATGGACAAACATGACTAGGTTCAAGCACTTCTTGGTACGAACCCGGAACCCGGCTATGCGAACCGGTTGCATCGCCGCCGCGCTCCTCTGCGCAATCGCTCTGCCGGTACAGGCTGGCGTATTCGCCTTGATGGGCGACATGCCCTACAGCGACCGTGAAATCGAATCGATGCGCCTGATCATCGACGAGATCAACCGTGACAACGAGATCGCCTTTGTCGTGCACGACGGCGACATCAAGTCGGGCGGCGAGAAGTGCGACAACCAGCGCTTTGCCGACCGCAAGGCGGACTTTGAGCAATCACGCCACCCGTTCATCCTGATTCCCGGTGACAACGAATGGACCGATTGCCATCGCCCGAGCAACGGCCCCTATGATCCTGAAGAGCGGCTGGCAAAGCTGCGTGAGTTGTTCTTTGCGACGGATGAAAGCCTGGGGCAGCGCAAGATGAAGTTGACGCGCCAGGGCGACCTGCAACCGCAGTACGCCGCATGGCGCGAGAACGTGCGCTGGGAGTTCGAGAAAGTGCTGTTCGTCGGCGTGAACATCCCGGGCAGCAACAACAACTGGAAAAATCGCGGCGACAACACCGAGTTCTATGCCCGCCTGAAGGCCAACACGGCCTGGATCGAAACCAACTTTCGCACTGCGCGCGAACAGAACCTGCGCGCTGTGATGCTGATCCTGCAGGCCAATCCGGACTTTGAAGGAGAAGAAGCCGCAAAGCAGAAAGACCGGCCCGGCTTTCGCGACGGCTTCGCCGAGTTCAAGACACAACTGGCCAGGGAAGCCACCTCGTTCGGCAAGCCGGTGGTGGTGGTGCATGGCGATACCCACAGCTACCAGCTGAACCGCCCGCTCAAGAATGAGGCGGGCCAGGCGGTGCCGAACGTCACGCGGCTGGAGACCCCGGGTTCACCCTTTATCGGCTGGGTCCGTGCGCGGATCGACGCCCAGGATCCGCAGGTATTCCAGTTTTCCGTGCGACGCTTTGGCGCCTCGCCCCAGGTTCAGTGATGGTGGCCGCCGGCCCCGTGCACGTGGCCGTGGGCGACTTCTTCCGGCGAGGCGGCGCGAATCTTCAGAATCTTGCAATCGAACACCAGGCCCATGCCGGCCAGGGGATGATTGCCGTCGAGCACCACCTTGCCATCGGCGATGTCCGTCACCGTGAACAGGGTCGGTTCGTCATCATCGGTGCGCAACTCTTCCCCCGGCATCCCTTCGAACATCATGCCGACCTCGAGCGTTTCGGGAAAGCGTGATCGCTCTTCCACGCGCAAGAGTTGGTCGTTGTAGTCGCCAAACGCATCTTCGGGTTCGAGCTTGACGCGCACGCCCTGCCCGACGCCCTTGTCCTGCAGGGCCTGCTCCACCCGCTCGAAGATGCCGGAAAAGCCGCCATGCAGGTAGGTAATCGGTTCCTTGCTTTCTTCGATCACCTCTCCCTGCGCATCGTAGAGGGTGTAAGAGAGCGTCACCACGCTGTTGCGGCCGATTTTCATGATGGAACAACGGACGCTGCCAGGCGCCGGGAAGTCAATGAAGCGTTGATTTTACGAGCTTCAGCACGTCTCTTGCGTGACCCTTGGGCGACGGCACGCCGTAAAGGGCGTGGCGCACCTTCCCGGCCCGGTCAATCACGAATGTGGAACGCAACACATGCGGACGCTGGCATACGGCAAGTTCGCTGCCACCAGCCTTCACCACATCGTAGCGGCCGCACACCTCGCACTCCGGATCGGCCAGCAGGCGCACCGTGATGCCGTGGCGATCGCGGAACTCGGCGTGGCTCATCCAGTCATCCGGCGAGACGCCCAGCACCTCGCAGTTGCAGCGCGCGAACTCGTCGGCCAGGTCGGAAAACTCAAGCGCCTCGATGGTGCTGCCGGGCAGATTGTCGCGATCGTAGAAGTACAGGACCAGGTTGCGCTTGCCGCGAAACTCGGAGGATTCCACCAACTCCATGTCGGAGTCGGCGAGCTTGAATGCTGGTGCAGCCGTGCCTGGTGACAACATGCCTTACCCTCCTGCAAGAATCGGACGGTTTCTGGTCCGTGTTCAGTACGTATGCGATCTGTTTGTCTGCAATCTTCCCTCTGGTGATGTTTCTATAATAGTCCGATGAAAACCGATTTGCCAAGTGATCTCGCGCAATTGCTGGGCGGCATGTCGCCCGCCAGCTTCCTGCGCGGCTGGTGGCACAAGAAGCCACTCCTGATCCGCCGCGCCCTGCCCGGGTTCAAGCCCCTGATTTCGAAGACACAATTGTTCGAACTTGCGAAACAGGATGAAGTCGAGTCGCGCCTGGTCTCGCGCATCGCTCGCACCTGGGACATGATCACCGGCCCGATGACGAACCGCGATTTCAGACGTGCCCCGGAGGAACGCTGGTCGCTTCTGGTCCAGGGTGTCAATCTGCACGTGCCTGCGGCGGACGCCCTGTTGCGACGCTTCAGCTTCCTGCCCTATGCGCGCCTGGACGACCTGATGGTGTCATGGGCGAATGATGGCGGCGGCGTCGGCCCGCATTTTGATTCCTACGATGTGTTCCTGCTGCAGGCAGCCGGCAAGCGCCGCTGGCGGCTCTCCCCGCAATCCGACCGCACGCTGGTCGAAGGAGCGCCACTGAAGATCCTGCGGCGCTTTCGCCCCAAGCTGGAGTACCTGCTCGAACCGGGTGACATGCTCTATCTGCCGCCGGGCTGGGCGCATGATGGCGTGGCTGAAGGCGAGTGCATGACCTATTCGATCGGCTTCCGGGCGCCCTCGGCGCAGGAACTGGCCCGCGGTCTTTACGAGCATGCGGCGGAAACCGTTGTGCGACAAGGGTTCTACGCGGATCCACGCCTGCAGCCGACACAGCACCCGGGACGCATCGACAAGGACTATGTCGATCAGGCGATCAAGCTGATCGGCACGTTTCAGCCAACGCGCAGCATGATCGAATCGTACCTGGGCACCACGCTTACCGAGCCCAAGGCAAATGTCTGGTTCGACGCGCCAGACCAGCCCTTGCGCGCGCCGGTGTTCGCGGGCGCCGCCAGGCGGCGCGGTATTGCGCTGGACCGGCGTACGCAGATGCTCTACTGTGGCCGGCAGCTCTTCATCAACGGCGAGGCATGCGCCAAACCTTCTGATGTCTTGCGGAAATTGGCCGACACGCGCCACCTGCCAGCCGACACCGAACTTTCTGCTTCGGACCTTGCCGCACTGCATGCCTGGCACGGCTTCGGTTGGCTCCATCTGGGAGAAGTCACGTGACGCAAGATCAGCCTGCGCCGGACGGGACGCCGGCCACACCTGGCGCAACCGCGCAGCGACAGAGCGGCGAAGCGCTGCCGGAAGCGCCGGCACAGCCCGAACCGGTGCGGCGCCTCTTCAGCGGCCGCACAGAACTGGCACAGGGCGTAGCGGAAGTGATCGGCATGGCACGCCGCACCATTCGCATCTTCGATGCCACCACGCTGGACCTGGCGCTGAACACGCGCGCCAGTGAGGAGATGCTGCGCGCCTTCTTCCTCGCCGGGCGCATGAACCGGATGCAGATCGCCGTGCACGAAACCACGCACATTCAGTACTACAGCCCGCGCCTGATGAACCTGCTCAAGCGCTTCAGCCATGCCATCGCAATTCACCAGACCCACGAGGCGATCCGCAATTTGCCGGATGTGATGGTGATCGCCGATGATCGGCATTTCCTGCGCAAGCCGCACTGCCTGCAGCCAGGCGGGGTGATCAACCTGAACGATCCTGCTGACACCCAACTTTGGCTGGACCGCTTCGCCGATCTGTGGGAGCAGTCATCTCCCGCCGTCAGCGCCACCACGCTGGGGCTGTGAATTCAGGGCCATCGCATATCCAAAGGCAATCCATCCATGCAAGCCACCTGGTATTTCGACATCATCTCCCCCTATGCCTATCTGGCATTCAAGCTGCACAGCCGGATTGCGCCGCCACTGGAGATTGAGTATGTTCCGGTGCTCTTTGCCGGGCTCCTGAAGGCCCACAACATGAAGGGGCCGGCGGAGATTGTCGAGAAGCGCCGCCATACCTATCGCATGTGCGTCTGGACGGCTGGCCAACATGGCATTCCATTTCGCCTGCCCCCGGCCCATCCGTTCAATCCGCTGCATGCCCTGCGTCTGTTGATTGGCGCCGGCGTCACGCGTAGTCACGTCGAAGCCGTCTTTGATGCAGTCTGGACCAGCGGTGAGGACATCAACCAGCCGGATGTATTTGCGCGCCTGGCCAACAAACTGGGCGTGAGCGACGCTGCTGCAACGATTGCCCGCCCGGAGGTCAAACAGCAGCTGGTCGCCAATACCGAGCGTGCGCTGGCACGCGGCATTTACGGCGTGCCGACCTTTGACGTAGGGGGCGAGTTGTTCTGGGGTGCCGACACCCTGCCGATGCTCAATGCGTGGCTTGCCGATCCAGCCTTGTTCAAGCGCGCCGACATGGCGCGCATCGATACCCTTCCCGCTGCCGCGATGCGCAAGGAAGCCGGCTGAAGCCAGCCCACCCACCCGGTTCCCCATGAAAAAGCCCCGCTGATGCGGGGCTTTTTCGAGACAACTTCAACAGCCGGCTAGATGGCGGCCTCGTTGGTTTCGCCGGTACGAATGCGGACCACCTGCTCGACGGTATTGACGAAGATCTTGCCATCACCGATCTTGCCCGTGCGCGCCGCCTTGATGATTGCGTCCAGGCAATTCTGCACGTCCTTGTCGGCGACGATCACTTCCACCTTGACCTTGGGCAGGAAATCGACGACATACTCGGCACCGCGATAGAGCTCGGTATGCCCCTTCTGACGCCCGAAACCCTTGACCTCGGTGACAGTGAGCCCGGTGATACCCACTTCCGACAAAGCTTCGCGTACTTCATCCAGTTTGAAGGGTTTCAGTACGGCTTCAATTTTTTTCATGCTGTCTCCTCACGGGAAATTTTCGCAAGTATAGCAACTGGCTCGCACGATCTGATGCCATGCCGGACGGAGCGCAGCCGCCGCATCGGCCCCTTCCTTTGCCGGATGCCTATTCGCGAAACCTGTTGACGATCGGGTAGCGCCAATCGCGTCCGAACGCCCGGTGGGTGACCCGCACGCCCACCGGCGCCTGGCGCCGCTTGTATTCGTTGATGCGGATCAGCCGTACCACTTTCTCCACATCGGCCGCCGGGATGCCGCTGGCAATGATCTCCGCCGGACTCTTGTCCTCCTCGACGTACGCCGCCAGGATTGCATCGAGCACGTCGTATTCGGGCAGGCTGTCCTGGTCTTTCTGGTCCGGCCGCAGCTCGGCTGACGGCGGCCGCGTGATGATGCGTTCGGGAATCACCTCCTGGCCCTCGGGCGACACCTTGTTGCGATAGACGGCCAGGCGGTAAACCAGGGTTTTGGCGATATCCTTGATGACGGCAAACCCGCCGGCCATATCGCCATAGAGCGTGCAGTATCCGACCGCCATTTCGCTCTTGTTGCCGGTGGTGAGGACGATGGAGCCGAACTTGTTCGAGAGCGCCATCAAAAGAGTACCGCGAATGCGCGCCTGGATATTTTCCTCGGTGGCATCGACCGCACGGTCCTTGAACTCGCCAGCAAGGGCGCCGAGGAACTGATCGAACATCGGCTTGATGGCGATTTCGTCATAGCGCACGCCCAGCCGCTTGACCATTTCACGCGAATCGATCCAGGAGATGTCAGCGGTGTACTGCGAAGGCATCATGACGGCGCGGACCTTGTCAGCGCCGATAGCGTCGCAGGCAATCGCCAGTGTCAGGGCAGAATCAATGCCGCCGGAAAGACCGATGATGGCGCCGGGAAAGCCGTTCTTGCCGATGTAATCGGCCACGCCCAGCTTGAGCGCGGCGTAGACCTCGGCATCCGGGTGCATGTCGGCATCGACGCGAAAGCCCTTGAGGGCAGCCGGTTCCTGATACCCCGCATCGAGCACCACCATGTCGTGTGCTTCGACGAACAGCGGCATCTGCAACTGCACCTTGCCGTTCGCATCGAGCGCAAAGGAACCGCCGTCAAACACCAGTTCATCCTGTGCGCCCACCAGGTTGCAATAGACCACCGGCAGGCCGGTTTCGCGGATCCGCTCGCGCACCACGCTGTAACGCGTGGCCGATTTCTTCATGTGGAACGGCGAGGCGTTCAACACCAGCAGCGCCTGGGCCCCGGCCTGCTTGGCCGCCTTGGCCGCTTCGGCATCCCACGCATCCGGGCGGGAAGCGAGCATGCCCTTCAATTGGTCCAGCGAAGGTTCCGGGCGCGTGGTCAGGGGGCCCAGATTGCCCCAGATGTCCTCGCAAATCAGCACACCCAGCTTGATGCCTTCGACCTCCACCACCACCGGCGTATCTCCGGGGGTGAAGTACCGCTGCTCGTCAAACACCGTGTAGTTGGGCAGGTTGTGCTTGCGGTAGATCGCCTGCACCTTGCCGCCACGCATCACGGCGGCGGCGTTGTAGCGCAACATGCCGGCGGCTTCCGGAAATCCGACAATTGCCGTCACCTGTGGTGCTACCGCCGCCAGTTCCGCCGCCAGTTCCGCCAGGCGCGCGGCACACGCCGCCATGAATCCCTGGCGCAACAACAGGTCTTCCGGGGGGTACCCGCACAGGGCCAATTCGGGGGTCAGCAGCACGCGCGCACCCTGGGTTTCGGCACGGCGCGCCGCTTCGACGATCTTGCGGCTGTTGCCGGCCAGGTCGCCTACCGTGCAGTTGATCTGCGCCAGCATCACCGTCACCTTGGTGGGGAGCAGCATCGGGCTATCATTCATGTTCGATTCACGTCAGATTGATTTCGTTGTTCGCTGGCAACGCAGATTCCCAGGCATCACGGCCGGCGACATCGCAGGCGACGTGGTGGGCGTGCTGTTCCACGCAAATCGCGCGTTCCCGGACCGATTATCTCATTGCCCCCTTCCTCCCGCTTCAACGTGCCCGCCCCGCTCTTTCGCATTCTTGATTCAATCGAATCGATCTCGCCGCTCGCCTGGAACGCCATGGTGGACGGACATCCTCTGCTGCGCCATGAGTTCCTCCACGCCCTGCACGAAACCGCCTGTGCTTCCGAGAAAGCCGGGTGGACCCCCCAGTATCTGACGATGTGGGATGCACAGGACAAAGGGAGCACCGGCGAGGCAACCTTTGCTGGCGCCATGCCGCTTTACGTCAAGACCCATTCCTACGGCGAGTATGTATTCGACTGGGCCTGGGCGGACGCGTACCAGCGCAATGGGCTGGAGTATTACCCCAAGCTGCTGTGCGCCATTCCGTTCACGCCCTGCACCGGCACGCGCCTTCTGGCGCGCGACGAAGAGGGCCGAAGAGCCTTGGTGGGAGCGGCTCTTGGCCTGGCGGGCGATGCCGCGGTGTCTTCCCTGCACGTGCTGTTCCCGCTTGAAAGAGAAGCCCCGCTCCTCACCGGCGCAGGCATGATGCTGCGGCGTACCGTGCAGTTTCACTGGACCAACCAGGGCTATGCCGATTTTGATGCGTTTCTGGCCACCATGTCGCACGACAAACGCAAGAAGATCAAGCAGGAGCGCCGCAAGGTGCGTGAGGCGGGAATCACCTTTCGCCATCTTGAGGGTAATGCCATCACTCCGGCGTTGTGGCGATTCTGGTATCGCTGCTATGCCCATACCTACCGCGCCCATCACTCCACCCCGTACCTGAATCTGGCCTTCTTCGAACGGATAGGCGCCACCATGCCGGAGAATCTTCTGCTGGTGGTCGGCAGCATGAACGGCGAAGACGTCTGTGCATCCCTTTGCATCCACAACGGCAAAACCCTCTACGGACGCTACTGGGGCGCAATCGGCTACTCACCCGGTTTGCACTTCGAAACCTGCTACTACCAGCCGCTGGAATTTTGCATCGCCCGGCAGATTGCCACCTTTGAAGGCGGCGCCCAGGGGGAACACAAACTGGCGCGCGGCTTTCTGCCGGTGGAAACCTTGTCGGCGCACTGGCTCAAGCACCCGCAGTTTGCCGATGCGGTGGAACACTTCCTGGCACGCGAATCCTCCGGGATTCACCGCTATGTGGACGAATTGAACGAACATAGCCCGTTCAAGAAACCTGTCACCGATTCTGCGGTCTGAAGCGTTACAGGTTCTGCACGGCTCGTCCGCTTCACGGGCGACCGATGGCAGAACAGGTGCAACCCCGAATCGTGTCCCACCGGCTGTATTTGCCAGCCTTGCCATTGCAAACGCTGCAAGAATGCCAATCTGCTCATGAGGATGCTGCCATGCCTTTGCTTCGCCTTACGAGTCCCATTGCCGCACCCGGCCGGTGCGGCCTGCTCCTGTGTCTGGCACTGGTCGTCACAGGCTGTGCGACCGCGCCCCAGGGAGCACGCGTCGAGCGCCTCACGCCGGAGCAGCTGGCAGCCCTGAAGCCGGTGCCGAACCCCACGGTATCACTGGAAGAAATCGTCACGCTCTCCCGCACCGGAACGCCACCCGCCACCATCATTGAACGCCTGGCCAGCACCGGCACCTGGCATGCCTTGTCGCCGCAACAGATCATTGAATTGAACCAGCAGGGGGTCGACCGAAGCGTCATCGACCACCTGGCCGCCGCCGAGGAGCGTGCCCGTCAAGCCACCTTGATCACCCAACTGGCCGACCGTGACGCCAAGGCTGCGCAAGAACTGGCGCGAGAGCGGGCGCGGCGCCAGGCCTTGCAGCAGCGTCACCAAAACTGGAATTGGGGCATTGGCTACGGATTTGGCGGCCCCTACACCCAGTTTGGCTGGCGCAGCGGCGGCTGGCCCGGTTACTACTACGATCCGTTCTTTCGGAGCTGGCGGCCGCGCTGGTAGGTACGCGCTCGGGCCGTGGCAAGCCGCCCGCCCTGTGTCACTCGCGCGCTTCGGCCGCCAACCGGTAGTAACGATGGGCGGCATCGCCCTGGCCGGAGCGCTCCATCAGCCGCGCCAGCTCAAGCCAGATGCCAGAGGACGGTGCGACCGCAGCGGCCTGTTCCAGGAAGTGTTGGGCTTTTCCCCATAGCTGCTGGCGTGCGCACAGGCGCCCCAAGGCCCGCAGCATGCCCGCATCACCCGGGTGCGCGAGCAACCAGTTCTCCGCCCGCTCCAGCTGTCTGGCGACATCGCGTTCGCTCGCCGCTACACAGTCGGCATACTGTTCGGCCAGCGCGCTATCCCATTCATGCTCCAGCGCAGCCTCAATCACGGCCTGCGCCTCGTCCATCAGACCGACCCGGATCAGACCTTGCGCCACCATGCCCGCCACGCGCGGGGCGTGCCGGTCATTGCGTGGCATGCGCTTCAGACGCTCCCGCAACTGATCCGCATCACCGGTCGCGAACAGCGCGGCGTAGGCGGCCTCGCGGGTGCGCGCGGCCACGGCCGGGTGGAGCGCCTTGCGCTCCTCAAGCTGGCGGGCCACCTTCAGGGCGGCCTCCCACTGCCCCGCATTGCTCATGGCCTTCAGGGCCAGGCGCTGGGTCGCAATATGGCGGGCACCGCTCCGATTGAGTTCCTCCAGACGCTGCAGGGCCTCGGCATCACGCCGGTCGTCGACCAGCATTTCCGCTTCTGCCATCAGGCGAGCGTGATTGAGCGCCATGCCCGTGCCCTCACGGGTCGCTGCGGCGGCCTTGGCCAGCCAGACATCGCGCAAGGCGCGGTTCTCCAGTCGATGCGCCGCGCGGGCTGCCAGCAGGGCGGCCAGTGCCGCCTCCTCTCCGGCGGCATAGGCTGCACCGGCCGCACGCTCAGCCCGGGCGAAACGGCCTTCGAAAGAAGCGCGCATGGCATCAAACAGCGAGTGACGGGCCTTCTCAAGGGCGCGAGCGGTGCGAAATGCCTGCACCCGCTCCGGCAGCCCAAGCGTGTAAATGGCCGCGCGGATGAACAGATACAGCATGGCAAAAGCGCCACCGAGCAGCAGCAGAAACAGCGTCAGGGACAATTCGATGCGCTTCGGCGGCACAAAGAACAGCACATACCCATCGTTGTAGCGCGCCGCCAATGACAGCCCGACTGCCAGCCCAAACAGCCCCAGAATCCAGAACAGGCCACGCATGCCGTCGGCGCTGCCTACTTCACGGCCGCACGCGGCGCACGGAAGTTGCGCACCGCGTTCAGGCTTTCGGAAAGATTCGGCAATTCAATACTGACTGCACTGCCCGATAGCGCACGCAGGGAGGCCACGGCAGCTGCACCATTGCGGGATCGCACATCGACATAGCGATTGATCCAGCCGATCGCCGCTTCCAGGTCACTGCGAAACAAGGCCTCATTGCGCTGCAACAGCGCAATGCGGGCGTTGAGGAGGCGCAACTTGAGATTCTCGCGCACAAAGAACGCCTGGTTCGGTGACAGCAGCACGGGCTCCGCATCGCCGATGTCACGGATCCGGATCAACTGCAGGAACTGCTGCCAGGCGTCATCGCGCAGGCGCGCGAAAGCGGTCGGTTCGGCAGCCTTGCCGTCCCTGCTCCCCTTGGGCTCAGCGCCCCCTGCTGCAGCGTCCTGCGCCCTTGCCTGGTCCGCCTGACGCTGCGCGGCGCGCGCCGCCGATTGCGGCTGCAGGCGTTCGTCGAACTGCAGAGGCAGCGCGTCGACGGCGGCGATGACGGCATCGAGCCTTAAGGCAAGCCCGGAGGTATCGACGAAAGGCAGCCCCTTCAGGCGCTCGATGTCACGCTGCAGGGCGCGGCGCACCGAGATGAACTGTGCCTTGTCGGCACGCCCCAGGCGCAGGTCGGCATTCTGCAGGGCGATCAACGCACCGCGTACATTGCCGGCCAGCTGCAACTGTTGCGATGCCAGGGTCAAGGTCTGCTCGATCTCGGTCAATGCCCAGTCATCACGATTGCGCGACAGGTCCTGATACAGCGCTTCGAGCGCGGTTTGCTGGCTTTGCGAATCCGCCAGACGCGCCTCCAGTGCGGCTAGCTTGGTCACCGCCTCGCGCACGCGCTCCTGCGCCTCGCGCGCGAGCGCCCCCTGCTGGCGCATCGCTTCGCCCTCCGTCTTCAGACGCTGCGCCACTTCCTGCGCAAGGTGGTCGACCTGGCGCCGGGTATCCCACCAGTTGAAGAGGAACAACAGCGCCAGAACGGCAACGGCCATGCGCGGCCGTGTCCACCAGACCTTTGACCGCTCCAGCCATCCCGGGGGCGCCATCGCGCCAGAACCGTTGGTGGGAGCGGCTCCCAGCTCTCCTGTACCGGACGATCCGGCGCTCTCCTGCGGACGTGCGGCAGCACCCGGCACAGGCGTGCCCTCCGCTGCCGGTGACCGGATCGGCTCGCTCATGGGCAGCGCCGGAAGTAGTCCACCATGCCGCGCACCAGACCTTCGTCACCGCCGGCCGTGACCACCACGTTGAGCACGCCGCGCTGGCGCATGCACCGGCCAATTCGCTCATGGGGCACAAACATCGGCGCCCGATTGAGCCAATTGAGCGCGTCGTTACCCAACAGCGAGAGCAGATGCTCGCCGCCCTCGGTGCTGGTGACGGTCACGGCGTCGATGCGTGCCGCGCTCAGGAGCTGGTGCAGTGCCTGCTGATCCGGGACGGCGCGCACGCGCCGGTAGCTGGCCACCGACGTCACCGCTGCGCCTCTCGCCCGCAAGGCATCTGCCAGCCACTCGCGGCCCCCGTCCCCGCGAATGATCAGGACGCGTTGCGGCGACAGGCCCTGTCCGTCGAGTTCTGCCAACAGCCCTTCACTGTCGAACTGCCGCTTCGGTACGACCACCCGGGCGACGCCGCATTGGCGCAACTGCGCGGCCGTTCCGGGACCGGTAGCGCCGGCAGGCAACTGCGCCGGCCACCCCGCGCCCCGCGCAAAAGCATGGGTCACGGCATTGGCACTGACAAAGACCACGAGATCAAATTCTCCCAGGCGGTGCAGGCAGGCATCCAGTTCGCCCGCATCGGCCACCGGTGCAATGGCAATGGTGGGAAACCATACCGGGACGCCCCCTTCGGCGAGAATCGAGTCCGCGAGGGCCTGCGCCTGGCCGCGGGGTCGCGTCACCACGACCTGCCGGTCTGCCAGTCCGGGCGCCCTATTGCCCAGCGGTGCCAAAGGATCCGCGGCAGACCTTGGCTCACTGCTGGCTTGCCGGGCCGGCGCGGCGGGGCCGGCCATGTCAGTCGCTTGCCTTGAGTGCGGCGAGAATCGCATCCGCACCCTGCTTGCGCAGTTCCATCGCCGCGCGCTCGCCGAGCGCGACCGCGTCACCGGCCGCGCCCTGCAGTTCCGTTTCCAGCATGCGCGAACCATCGGGTGCGCCCACCCGCGCCCGCAGGACGATCAGGCTCCCCTCCATGACGCCAAAGGCAGCCAGAGGAACCGAACAACTTCCCCCCAGCGCGCGACTCACCGCGCGTTCAGCCGTGACACAGGCATGGGTTTCGTCATGGTTCAAGGGGGCAAGCCAGGTGGCCACGTCGGCCCGGTCGGCGCGGGTTTCGATCCCGAGCGCACCCTGGCCGGCAGCCGGCAGACTTGCCGTCGAAGGCAAAATGGAGCGAATCCGCTCAGCCAATCCGAGGCGCTTCAACCCGGCAGCGGCAAGGATGATGGCGGCGTACTCGCCGCGATCCAGTTTGCCCAGGCGCGTATCGAGATTGCCGCGCAGCGGCTCTACCCGCAAAGCCGGGTAAGCCCTGCGAATCTGCGCTTCGCGCCTCAGACTGGAGGTGCCGACAACGCTGCCGGACGGCAAATCAGCCAGGCCGGCAAACCGGTTCGAGACAAAGGCGTCACGCGGATCTTCGCGCTTCATCACCACAGGAAGCGCAAAGCCGGCGGGCAGTTCGGCCGGCACGTCCTTCATCGAATGCACTGCCAGATCGGCCCGGCCGTCGTGCAACGCCGTCTCCAGTTCCTTGACGAACAGCCCCTTGCCGCCCACTTTCGAGAGTGTGCGATCCAGAATCTGGTCACCCTTGGTGGTCATGCCCAGAATCCGGACTTCACACTCTGGATATAATTGCTGCAGCGCAGCGCGGACATGTTCTGCCTGCCACATCGCCAGGCGGCTTTCCCGCGACGCGATGGTCAGTTGTTTGGGTGGGGAGCCCATTGTTTTGACGTGTTGAATCGAGTCAAAAGTTTAGCACGCGCTCTTTTGCTGACGCTGACAGCCGCGCTCTGGATGTCGCCTGTCATGGCAATTGAGCTGGCGCGCGACCTGGCCGCTGACGCCGCCAGCGCCTCGTCCGGCTCCTCTAGTGCCCTCCGAGCCAGGCCCATCCTGCTGTTCGTGACACAGCCGGGCTGCCCTTATTGTGATCGCGCGCGACGTCAATACCTGCGCCACATGGCCAAAGATCCGCAGTACACCAGCCGCGCGCTGCTGCGCGAGGTGTCGATTGCGGCGCAGCTCACTGATTTTGACGGTCATCGGATCACCGGGCAGGAATTGGCGACGCGCCTGTCAATCCGCCTGTTTCCGACCATTGTGCTGGTCGACGGCACCGGCAAACTGCTGGCGCCTGCTCTGGTCGGATACACCGTACCCGACTTTTACGCGGCGTATGTGGAAGAGCGGATCACTTCAGCCGAGAAAACCCTCACTGCCAAACCATGACCACACGCGCAGCTGCCAGAAAAGCCCCACCCCGAAGCCTGCCGGCCCGCGACCAGGATCTGCCCCTGCGCGAAGACGTCCGGCTGTTGGGCCGCATCCTCGGCGAAACCATCCAGGCCCGCGAGGGCAGCAAGGCTTACGAGACGATTGAGAAGATACGTCAACTGGCGGTGCGGTTCCGTCGTGACAATGACGCCGCGGCACGACGGCAGCTTGCGGGCATGTTGAATCGTCTGTCGCGCGACCTGACGGTCTCGGTGGTACGCGCGTTCTCCTATTTTTCGCATCTGGCGAACATTGCCGAGGACCGGCATCACAGCCGGCAAACCCGGGCGGATCTCCTGGCAGGCGCCAGGCCGAAGCCGGGGACACTCGCGCACGCACTGGAACGGCTCAAGGGTGCGCGCGTACCCGCAGAACGGATTGCCGGTTTCTTTGAACACGGCAACCTGGTACCGGTACTCACCGCGCATCCCACCGAGGTACAGCGCAAAAGCATCCTCGATGCCGAACTCGAAATCGCCCGGCTGGTGGCCGCCAAGGACCAGCCCGACCTGACGCCGGCTGAACGGGAAGAGTTACGGGAACGGCTCGCGGCACAGGTCTTGACGATCTGGCAGACACGCATGCTGCGACCGACCAAACTGACCGTGGCAGACGAGATCGAGAATGGACTCTCGTTCTTTCGGTACACCTTTCTGACACAGTTGCCGCGCCTTTACGAAGATGCGCGACGTGCCGTGGCACAGCAGTATCCCGGGCTCCCGCTGCACTTGCGCCCCTTCTTTCGGGTCGCCACCTGGATCGGAGGCGACCGCGATGGCAATCCGAATGTGCACGCGGCCACCCTGCGCCGTGCTCTGGAACGACAGTCGGGCATCATCTTTTCGCACTACCTTGCGGAAGTACATGAGTTGGGAGCCGAGCTGGCCCTGGCACGCCTGCTGGTCAAGGTCACGCCGGCACTGGAAACCTTGTCGGAGTCTTCTCCGGACCGTTCGGAGCATCGGCGCGACGAGCCATACCGACGCGCACTGACGGGCATCTATGCGCGTCTTGCCGCCACGGCCAGGCTGGTGTGCGGCTTTGAAGTGGCGCGCCACGAAATCGGCAGCGGCGATCCCTACGATTCCGTGGATGACTTCATCTTCGAACTGGAAATCATTCGTCACTCGCTGGCGGAAAACGGCTCCACCCTCCTGACCCAGGCACGCCTGGTGCCACTGCTGCAGGCGGCTAGGATTTTCGGCTTTCACCTTGCCCCCATCGATTTGCGCCAAGGGTCGGAAGTGATGGAGCGGGTGGTGGCCGAATTATTGGCCAAAGCGGGGGTGGTCCCGGACTACTCCGGCCTGGATGAAGCGGCCAAAGTGACATTGCTGACCGACGAGTTGACGCAGCCGCGCGTGCTCGCGTCGCCCTTCGTGGTGCCGTCGGACGAAGCAGCCAAGGAGTTGGCCGTGTTTCGCGAAGCCGCCAGCGCCCATGCACGTTATGGCCCCCAGTGCGTGCCCAACCACATCATTTCGCATGGTGAATCGGTCTCGGACATGCTGGAAGTGCTGGTTTTGGCAAAGGAAGCCGGCCTCTACGATCCGGTGACCCGTTCGGCACGAATCAATGTGGTGCCGCTGTTCGAGTCGATCGCCGACCTCACCGCCGCACCGGCCATCATGCAAGCGTGGTTCGACAACCCGATCGGCCGCGCCGTGATGCGCTCGCGCGGTGATTCGCAGGAAGTCATGCTCGGTTATTCCGACAGCAACAAGGACGGCGGCTTCTTTACCTCCACCTGGTCGCTGTATCAGGCGGAAATTGCCTTGGTGGAACTGTTCCAGCGCGAACAGGTGACCCTGCGGCTGTTTCATGGTCGGGGTGGCAGTGTCGGGCGCGGCGGCGGGCCGAGCTACGAGGCCATCCTGGCCCAGCCCCCAGGCAGCGTCAACGGCCAGATTCGCATGACCGAGCAAGGCGAGATCATTGCCAGCAAGTATGCGAACCCGGAGAATGGACGGCGCAATCTTGAAACCCTGCTGGCGGCAACACTCGAAGCGTCACTGCTCGAGCGCGACCACGCGGCACGTGAGGATGGCCCGACCTTTCTGGCCGCCATGCACGAACTGTCGCAGACGGCGGAGCAGGCTTACCGCAGTCTGGTGTATGAAACCCCCGGCTTCAGCGACTATTTTTTTCAGGCCACTCCGATCTCGGAAATTGCCGAGTTGAACATCGGGAGCCGCCCTTCGTCGCGCAAGCCCTCCGGACGCATCGAAGATTTGCGCGCCATCCCCTGGGTGTTTTCCTGGGCCCAGTGCCGGGTGATGCTGCCCGGCTGGTACGGCTTCGGTTCGGCCGTCGCCGCCTACCAATCCCGCCATGGCAAGCCCGGGCTGGAACGCCTGAAGCGGCTCTACAAGGCCTCGCCATTCCTGCAGACGGCACTGTCGAACATGGACATGGTGCTGGCCAAGTCCGATCTGGCGGTCGCGTCCCGTTATGCCGAAATGGTCAAGGACCGCAAGCTCGCACAGCAAATTTTCGACCGCATCCGCACGGAATGGGAGTTGACGCGGCATGCGCTGTTTGCGCTATCGGGCGCGCGTGAGTTTCTGGCCGGCAATCCCCATCTGGCGCGTTCGATCAAAAACCGCTTTGCCTATCTTGATCCACTCAACCATCTGCAGGTCGAGTTGATCCGGCGCCATCGTGCCGGCAACACGGATGAGCGCATCAAGCGCGGCATCCATCTTTCCATCAACGGCATTGCTGCCGGTTTACGCAACAGCGGCTGACTGGTTCCGTTTTCTTCCCCTTCCTTTTTCAATTCAAGGATTTCACAACATGCTCAAAGGCAAGACTGCCCTGGTAACGGGCTCCACATCCGGCATCGGTTTGGGAATCGCCACCGCCCTGGCCCGCGATGGCGCCAACATCATGCTCAACGGCTTCGGCGATGGCACCCAGATTGACGCGATCAAGCGTCAGCTTGCCGACCTCGGCGTCAAGGTTGATTACCACCCCGCCGACATGACCAAACCGGGCGAAATCGCCGATCTCGTCCAGGCGACGGCAAGCCGACTTGGCAGCGTCGACATACTGGTGAACAACGCCGGCATCCAGCACGTGGCACCGATCGAAAGCTTCCCGGATGAACGCTGGGATGCAGTGATTGCCATCAACCTGACGTCGAGCTTCCACACCATCAAGCACGCCTTGCCGCTGATGAAAGCAGCCGGCTGGGGCCGCATCATCAACATTGCTTCCGCCCACGGCCTGGTGGCATCCGCCCAGAAATCTGCCTATGTAGCAGCCAAGCATGGCCTGGTCGGCCTGACCAAAACGGTGGCGCTCGAAACCGCGAACACCGGCGTGACCTGCAATGCGATCTGCCCCGGCTGGGTCCTGACTGCCCTGGTGCAAAAGCAGATTGATGCCAGAGCGGCTGCATCCGGCCAAACCGACGCGCAGGCCAAGACCGCGTTGGTGTCGGAAAAACAGCCTGATCATGAGTTCTCGACCCCGGAAGATCTGGGTGCCCTGGCGGTGTTTCTGTGCAGTCATGCCGGACGCCTGATTCGCGGCGCTTCCTACGTCATGGATGGCGGCTGGACGGCACAGTAGTCCAACCCCCGGTTCCCGGCTTGGCAGTTGCGCTGCAACGGGGCCCGTACGGTATATTTTGACCCATGGCACAACCTCTTCCCCTGCAGTCGCTCGGTCGCTATCAGATCGTCTCCGAACTTGGCCGCGGCGCCATGGGCACGGTCTATCAGGGTCTTGACGCCACCATCGAGAGGCCGGTCGCGCTCAAGACCCTCAACCCCGAGTTGCCTGGCGACATCATGGGTGAAGTCAAGGAGCGCTTCCTGCGGGAAGCCAGGTCGGCAGGCAAGCTGAATCATCCCAATATCGTCACGATCTACGAGTTTGGCGAAGACCAGGGCACTGCCTTCATTGCCATGGAATTCCTGGAAGGCAAGTCGCTCCAGGACGTGATCCGCGCCGGCAGGCTCCCTTTTGCCACGATTGCCGACATCGTGGCGCAAATTGCCGATGCGCTCGACTATGCCCACCGATTCGGCGTGGTGCATCGTGACATCAAGCCGGCCAACATCATGCTGTCATCGCATGGCCTGGCCAAGCTGACCGATTTCGGCATCGCCCGCATCCAGTCGTCATCGATGACCCAAACCGGGGCCATGCTCGGTTCGCCGAAGTACATGTCTCCGGAGCAGGTCCTCGGACAGCAGGCAGACGGGCGCGCCGACATTTTCTCCCTTGGCGTGGTGCTCTACGAAATGCTGGCGTCCAAGACCCCGTTCGAGACGCCGGATGTCACTGTGTTTTCCCTGATGCAACGCATCGTCACGGTACCCCAGCCTACGGTGGTGTCAGTCGCACCCGATACGCCACCGGCCTTCGACGCCATCCTCGCCAGGGCACTGGCCAAGCGGCCCGAGGCACGCTATCAGCGCGCCAGCGAATTTGCCAACGACCTGCGTAACTTCAAGGCAATGTCACCTGGCACCGACAAGACGACCCTGCTCGGCAGGGATGAGGCATCCTTGCTTCGGCCAGCGCCTCCATCCCCGGCACCTCCTGCGCCAGGATCGGACGCATTCGAACCCACGGTCATCTCCAATCCGCAGGCTGCGCAGACGCTCGCGCCGGCGCTTTCGGCAGGATCGGCCAGCAATGGCGAGGATGCGGCGGCCCAAGCGCCGGGTGCCCCGATCGCGGCCTCCACCTTGCTGGGCAACCTCGATACCTTGGGGGCGGACCTCGATGAGTTGCAGCGCCGGGTTGCCGACGAGGAGGCCGCCGCCGTTGCCGCGATCCGCCAGGAAGGGCGGCGCACCAAGGACTGGGATCAAATGGCACGCGGCATGGAGCTGCCGCCCACCGAACGGGCACCAACCGCTGCCGGCACCGCGTCAGAGCCAAAAGCTCCCCCGGGACCCGGAGCAGCCTCCGGAGTGCGCAGCAGTGTGTTCGACTTGTTGCGCAAGCAGACGGGGCCCAACCTGAAGCAACAGGCCGAAGCCATGCGCGCTTCCGAGGCGGCTGCGATGCTGGCGTTTGATGCCAAATTGCGGAGCGGCTATCTTTTTCTCAGCGAATTTTTCCGCGAAGTGCGGGCGGCGGCGCCGCACTTCACGGGCAAACACTCCCTGCCCTATCTTGGCGCGTTTCCGCCGATGTACATTTCCGAGTGCGTTGTCAATGCGAGAACGCGCCGCGTCGAGCATGATGGCAAGATCAAGGACATCATTGATCATGTGCCAGGCTCGTACTATCTCGTGTCCAACGACCGACAACGCATCACCGTCAACGCAGAGGAGTTATCGCGCGTCAAGCAATTGCTGGAGAGCTACGAAATTCCCTTTGACATGACTGCCATCAAGGACGACTTCAATCAGGTGCGACGCGCCACCCTTGATGTGCAAATGAAGTTGATCTGCTCCTTTAACCTGCAACCCGACTATGCGGCACAGACAGTCGAGTTGAATTCGCGCAACATCGGGCCGTTGGGCAGACGACGCTACCGCATCCCGGCCACGGCGTTCGAAGTCAGCTTGCTCGAAGAGTTCTCGAAGCTGATACTGGGTTACCCGACTGCAGCCCTCGACGCCTTCGCCCTTTAGATCGATCGAGGGCGATGCGCATCAGAGGATGCGGGTAGTGCGTGCAAGCGGATCACGCAGGCGGTACTGGCCGGACTCCACTTGGTGGAAAAAATCATCGCACAAGCGATTGAACATGTCAGGCTCTTCCAGATTGCAGGCATGCCCGGTGTTGGGCATGAACGCCAGGCCTGCCGACGGCATGTGACGCTTCAAGTCAAGTGAAGCATCCAGGCAGGGTTCGTCCTCATCGCCGCAAATGATCAACGTCGGCACAGTGGAAGCCATCGACTGGGCGCGGAAATCCTGCATTGAGGGGCGCAGCGCCTGGTAACCGGCCAGCGTCAGTGCCGAGCCTTTGGCCGAATGGCGGCTGACCATGCCGACAAACTCCTCGAAGCCGCGCGGGTTCTTGTTGCGTAGCTGCACACGGGTTGGCGTCAACGTGCGTGAATGTGCTGCCTTCTCCCACCCGTCGCGCAAGAGCGACGCCGATGCAGCCTCCGACTCCGCCTTGAATTGCGCCCGTGCAGCCGGCATGGAACCGGAGCCGACACCGGCCAAGGTCAGGGAAATGGCACGCTCCGGCCATTGCATGCCGAAGTAGAAGGTGGCGAACGCACCCATCGAGAGGCCCACAATGTGGGCCTTCGGAATACCGAGCCCATCGAGCACGGCCAGAATGCCGGCACGCTGATGCTCGAACGAATAGGCCTCGATCCCCTCCGGCACATCGGAGGGAGGATAGCCGCGTGCGTTGAACGCAATGCAACGATAGCGGCGCGAGAAATAGCGCATTTGCGCTTCCCAAGCACCGACTTCGCCCAGGAACTCATGGACGAACACAATCGGCGTACCCACTCCGGTTTCTTCGTAATAGAGGCGGACGTTGTCGGGAGCGGTGACGAAAGGCATGATGAGATTCGCTGCGGTTGCAGGCCAGAAATGAACGGGGAAGAACGCAGAGTAACTTCTGTCAGTCAAACGCGCAATGGCCAGTTGCCGCTCGCCCGGGTCTTGGCCCCGGCCAGGACCCTCTGCTCAAAGAAAAAGGCCCACGCCAGGGTGGGCCTTTCCGTCTGCCACATCAATGGTGACGCTATTTGCCGGCCAGCGCACCGGAAAGCAGGATGTCGTTCATCCGTTTGACGAACCCGGCCGGGTCTTCCAGCTGGCCGCCTTCAGCCAGCAACGCCTGATCAAACAGCAAGCTGGACCAGTCGGCGAACTTGGCTTCCTCGTACTTCAGGCGGGTGACCAGAGGATGGCGCGGATTGATTTCCAGAATCGGCTGGGATTCAGGCGCCTTCTGCCCCGCCGCCTTGAGCATGCGCGCCAGATTGCCGCTCATTTCGTTTTCGTCTGCCACCAGGCAGGCCGGAGAATCGGTGAGGCGGTGGGTAATGCGTACCTCCTTGACTTTCGCACCGAGTGTTTCCTTGAGTTTGGTCACTAGCTCCTTGTACTCGCCTTCCGCCGCTTCCTGCTCCTTCTTCTCAGCTTCGTCCTCAAGCTTGCCCAGATCCAGGCCACCCTTGCTGACCGATACCAGCTGCTTGCCCTCGAACTCAGTCAGGTTCGAGACCACCCACTCATCCACGCGGTCCGACAGCAGCAGGACTTCAATGCCCTTCTTGCGAAAGACCTCCAGGTGCGGGCTGTTCTTGGCCGCCAGGAAGGTCTCGGCAGTGACGTAGTAAATCTTGTCCTGCCCTTCCTTGACGCGCGCCAGATAATCGGCCAGAGAAACCTTCTGCTCCGCGGTATCGTCCTTGGTGGTGGCAAAACGCAGCAGTTTGGCGATGCGCTCCTTGTTGGCGAAGTCTTCGCCTACGCCTTCCTTGAGGACAGCACCGAATTCCTTCCAGAAGGTGACATATTTTTCCTTTTGCGCGGCGTCTTCGCTGCCTGCCAACTCTTCCAGCAAGGACAACACGCGCTTGGTGGAACCTTCGCGGATCGCCTTGACGTCACGCGATTCCTGCAGGATCTCGCGCGACACATTGAGCGGCAGATCCGCCGAATCGATCACGCCCTTGACGAAGCGCAGGTAGCGCGGCATCAACTGCTCCGCGTCATCCATGATGAAGACGCGCTTTACGTACAGCTTGATGCCGTGCTTGCGCTCCCGGTCCCAGAGGTCAAAGGGGGCCTTGGCGGGGATATAGAGGAGTTGGGTGTATTCCTGCCGACCCTCCACCCGGTTATGGGTGTAGGCCAGCGGGTTTTCATAATCGTGTGCGACGTGCTTGTAGAACTCCTGATACTGCTCCTCGGAAATTTCCGCCTTGGGCCGGCTCCAGAGCGCCTTCGCCTGATTGATGGTCTCCTCTTCATCCCTGACCACCATTTCGTTCTTGTCCTTGTCCCACTCCTCCTTCTTCATCCGGATCGGCAAGGTGATGTGGTCGGAATACCTGGTGATGATCGACTTGAGTTTCCAGGTCGACAGGAAATCATCTTCGCCTTCACGCAATTCGAGAATCACGTCCGTGCCGCGACCGGCGCGTTCAGCCGCCTCAATCGAGAAATCGCCTTCGCCAGTCGACTCCCAGCGGACGGCCTCGTTTGCCGCCGCGCCGGCTCGCCGCGTGACCACACTGATCTTCTTGGCCACAATGAATCCGGAATAAAAGCCCACGCCAAACTGGCCAATCAGGTTGGCATCCTTGGCCTGGTCTCCGGACAAGCTGGAAAAGAATTCCTTGGTGCCGGATTTGGCAATCGTGCCAAGATGCGAAACGGCTTCGTCTCGGCTCATGCCGATGCCGTTATCGGAAATCGTGATGGTGCGCGCAGCCTTGTCGAACGCGACGCGGATCGCAAGCTCGGAGTCGCCACCGAACAGGGCTTCGTTATTGAGCGCCTCGAAACGCAGCTTGTCGCAGGCGTCCGAGGCATTCGAAATCAATTCGCGCAGAAAGATCTCCTTGTTTGAGTACAAGGAATGGATCATCAAATGCAGAAGCTGTTTGACCTCTGCCTGGAAATGCATGCTTTCTTTGGGTGCGCCCATAGGTTCCTCCGGTGCTCAAATCCTGAAAAAGGGTTGGTGCCCGGGTCAAGCCGCCCGGGTCGAAAAGCCGTGCCAAAAGATGGCGCCAGACTCCTGCATTTTCAAGTCCCCTCCAGCGCCTTTCGTGGCAGCCCTCCCTCCCCTGCAAGAACCGCCAGGAGCCGCTCCCACCAACGCTTTCAGAGGACCGTTACTTCCTGAACTTGGCGGCGAGCGCCGTCGCCCCTGCCCGCAACAAGCCCACGTCACTGCCGACGGCGACGAACAGGGCCCCGGCGTCCAGCATGCGCTGACCATCCGCTTCGCCCACCAGAATGCCGGGCGCCTTGCCCAGGCTACGGATGCGTTTGATCGAATCCATGATGGTGCTTTGCACTTCGGGGTGCGGGATGTCGCCCAGATGGCCGAGATCAGCCGCAAGATCGTTCGGGCCGATAAACACCCCGTCGATCCCGTCGACCTTGCAAATCTCGTCCAGGTTGTCCAGGGCGGTCCGCGTTTCGGTTTGCACCAGCACGCAGATTTCCCGATTGGCCTTTTTCAGGTAGTCCTTGATCCACCCGTACTGCGCCGCGCGCGAACTGCCGGCCACGCCGCGCATCCCTTCGGGTGGGAAGCGCGTCGCCGCAACCGCTGCAGCAGCCTCTTCGGCGTTTTGCACATACGGCAGCAGCAGGGTTTGCACCCCCGCGTCCAGATAGCGCTTGATCAGCACCAGGTCGTTCCAGGCAGGACGCACCACCGGCTGTGCGGTGCTGCGATCGTTTTGCATCGCCATCAGTTGCATCGTCACATGGGCCGGATCGTTGGGGCAATGCTCGGTATCGAGCAGCATCCAGTCAAAGCCCGCCGGCGCACAACTTTCGACTACCTGGGGCGACCAGTAGCTCATCCACAAGCCGATCTGCGGTTTGCCCGCGAGAATATTTTTCTTGAAGTGATTGACGGGCAATTCCACGATGTAACGCTCCTTTGGTGAAGGCGGGTCAGGAAACCCCGCCACGATGGGTTGCAGCTATTGGTAGGCGATCTGAATGATCTCGAGCTCTTCGCGGCCGGCCGGCGTCATCAGGTGAACCAGATCGCCCTCGCGGGCCTTCAAGAGCGCGCGCGCGACAGGGGAAATCCAGCTGATCTTGCCCTTGAGCGGGTCCGCCTCATCGACACCGACAATCTGCACGGTATGGTCTTCCCCATTTGGCAGTGCATAGGTCACCGTGGCACCAAAGAACACCTGGTCGGCGTTCTCCTGCCGTGCAGGGTCAACCACCTCGGCCGCCTCCAGACGCCTCGAAAGGAAGCGGATACGGCTGTCGATCTGGCGCAGGCGGCGTTTGCCGTAAATATAGTCGCCATTCTCGGAACGATCACCGTTGGAAGCGGCCCAAGTAATGGTTTCCACCAGCTTGGGGCGTTCGACACGGAACAATTCATCAAACTCTGCCCGCAACCGTGCGTACCCGTCGGGTGTGATGTAATTCTTGGTCCCTTGCGGTATCTGAGGCACGGCGATTTCTTCCTCGTCGCCGTCATCCTGCTCTTTGGTAAACGCCTTGCTCATGGTTCTGGCAGTGCCATGCTTTCCCTTGTAGCCACCCGGTGGCCCTGTTGATGACCGCCCAGGCGACCATTCCGTACGTTCAATGACTCATTTTACGCCGCTCATGATTCCGTCACTTCTTCCGTTTTTGCGCTCAGCATCTCTTGTTCTTCTGGTGGTTATCGCTACCTGTCTGCCCGCGGCGCACGCCCAGTTGCCACCCGGATTGACCGCCGGCCCCAGGATGGGCGGGATTGAGGAAGTACAACTTGCCAATGGCCTGAAGGTACTGCTGCTGGAGGACCGCTCCCAACCGCTGATCACCACCAACATTACCTACCTGGTCGGCTCACGGCACGAGGGCTATGGCGAAGCCGGAATGGCGCACCTGCTGGAACATCTGGTATTCAAGGGCACCCCCAAGCGCAAGGACATCAAGGCCGAGTTCACGGCGCGCGGGGCGCGCTGGAACGGCACCACCTACTACGACCGCACCAATTACTTCCTGACGTTTGCCTCCACGCCGGCCAATCTGGAATGGGCAATCGAGCTGGAGGCCGACCGCATGGTCAACTCCTTCATCTCGCGCAGCGACCTTGATAGCGAGATGACGGTGGTCCGCAATGAATTCGAATCCGGCGAGAACAACGTTGGCAACGTGCTTGCGCAAAAGGTGGCGCGAGCGGCCTACCAGTGGCACAACTACGGCCGCCCGACCATCGGCAATCGCTCGGACATCGAGAATGTGCCAATCGAACGGTTGCAGGCCTTCTACCGCACCTACTACCAGCCGGACAACGCCGTGCTGGTGATTGCCGGTGACTTTGACCGCAAGGCGGCTCTGGATCTTGTCGCCCGGCATTTCGGTGCCATCCCCAAGCCTGCAAGGACCCTGCCACGCACCTATACGGACGAAGCGGCACAGGATGGCGAACGTGAGGTTCGGCTGTCACGTACCGGCGAGAACCGCATTGTGATGGCGTTCTACCACGCCCCTGCCGGTACCCACGCCGACTACGCCGCGATTGACGTGCTGGCCCTGGTACTGGGTGACACGCCAACCGGTAGGCTGCACAAGGCCCTGGTGGAGACCAAGCTTGCCACCGGCGTCGGCGGCTCCGACCTGATGCTGGCCGAGCGCGGCGGCATGCGCTTCGTCGCCTCTGCCCCAAAGGCCAATCCCGTCGGCCCGATCCGTGAGGCCCTGGTGAAAACCGTCGAAGGCCTGGCTGCCGATCCGATTCGTGCCGACGAAGTGGAACGCGCAAAGCAGCGCCTGCTGACGCAAATGGATGTGGCACTCACCAAGACGCATTCATTTGCAACCGGCCTGACAGAATGGATCGCGCTGGGAGACTGGCGCTGGTTTTTCCGCTACCGCGACTACTTGCACAATGTCACCGCCGCAGACGTCAATCGCGCCGCGGCAACCTACCTGATTGCCTCGAACCGGACGCTGGGGCAGTTCGATCCTGTGGAAACGGCCCCGCAGCGCGCGGCTTTGCCCCCGCGACCGGACGTGGCGGCAGCGCTGAAGGACTATGCCGGACCTCTGGGCATCAGTGAGACGGCAGGCGCCGGCGAACGGTTCGACCCTACCCCCGCCAACATTGAGGCTCGCACGACCCGTTTTGCCTTGCCCAATGGCATGAAAGTGGCATTCCTGCCGAAGAAAACCCGTGGCGCCATGGTGAGCGCCACACTGGCTTTCCAGTACGGTACCGAAGAATCCAAGTTCGGTCGTGGCCAGGCGTGCAGCTTCGCCGGCGCCATGCTGATGCGCGGCACCCGCAGCCGCACACGCGACGATTTGCGCAATGAAATGACGCGTTTGCGTGCCAACCTGTCAGTCGGCGGAGGCGGCGCCAGCGTCGAAGTGCCTGCAGCGGGCCTCGAAGAGAGCCTGAAGCTGATGGGTGAGATCCTGCGCGAACCACGCTTCGACGAAGCCGAATTTGAACAACTGCGGCGCCAGTCCATTGCCGGCATCGAGGCCGCGCGCACCGAGCCTTCTGCCTTGTCGGGCTTGGCACTCGCGCGCCACCTCAACCCCTACCGGCGCGGCCACTGGAGCTATGCAGCCTCCCTTGAGGAACAACTCGAAGACGTGCGCGCTGTCACGCTGGCGGACGCCAGGAAATGCCACGAGGAGTTCTTCGGTCTGTCACACGGGCAACTGGCCATTTCCGGCGAGTTTGACGCCGACAGGATGCGTTCCGTCATCGCGGAAGTCTTCGGGACGATTGAGCGCAAGGCGCCCTTCGTGCGCATCCCCGATCGTACCCGTCAGGATGCGCCGCCCCTGGCGACAGAAATCGTCACGCCTGACAAAGCCAATGCCACACTGCGCGCAACCATTGTGCTCGATGCGCGCGATGATGACCCCGATTACGCCGCACTGGTGATTGCCAATTACCTGTTTGGCGGCTCGATTGACGCCAGGCTGGCCAAGCGCATCCGTGAGAAAGACGGGCTCTCCTACTCAGTGGGCAGCGGCCTCTCCGTCTCCGCCCTGGACCGCCATGGCCAATGGAGTGCCTCAGCCATTTATGCACCGCAAAACAAGGCCCGCGTGGAAGCAGCTTTGCGCGAGGAGCTTGACCGGGCTCGCCGCGACGGGTTCACGCTTGACGAGCTCGCCAAGGCCAAGGATGCCATCCTGCAGTCACGCGCACTCGGGCGCGCTTCCGACATGGGGCTGGCGTCACGCTTGAGTTCGCACCTGTATTACGGGCGCACGTTTGACTGGGATGCGCAGTTCGAATCCGCGCTGCGCGCCGTCACGCTGGCTGCCGTGAATGCCGCCTTCGTCAAACACATCGACCCGAAGCGTATGCACCTGGTCAAGGCCGGTGATTTCACCAAGCAGTAGAAGCGTGTGTCTGCCCCGGTGCAACAATCCGGGGCAGTGCAACTGTTCGGCAGTTCACTTGGTCATTCGCCGCGCCATTGCGGCACGGGCAACGACTACGCGGAAGGCGGCAACAATGCCTTCAAGGCCGCTTCTGCCTCGGCGTAGCGCGCCTCCAGTTCATCCAGCCAGGCCGGCACCCGGGCCGCATCGCCCGTCTTGCCGGCGTGCTCCAGGAATTTGGCCGTTGCCGCTACGCGACGCGCCCCCAGGTTTGCGCTTGCCCCCTTGAAGCTGTGCGCAACCCTGCCCAGTTGCACCAGATCACCTGCCGCATGCGCAGCTCGCAGTTCGGACAAACGATCAGGCGACTGTGCCGCATACATGCCGACAAACTCGGCCAGCACGCCACGCGTGGGATCAAGGGCGATCAACTCATCCACCTGCGCCATATCGAGGGTCTCGTCGTCATTCTCGGGGGTCGCAAAGATGGCGCCCTCATGGGCTACTGACGCCACCGGTGCCGCACGCGCCCGCTGCTCGCGGAAGGCAGCCGCGCGCCCCATCGCCTTGGCGAGAATCTCCAGCTGGATGGGCTTGGAAACGTAGTCATTCATCCCGGCCGCCAGGCACATCTCACGATCGCCCGCCATGGCATTGGCCGTCATGGCGATGATGTAAGGACGCTCCTCCGGCGGGGTGGCAGCAACGATGGTGCGCGTCGCCTCAAGACCATCCATTTCCGGCATCTGAATGTCCATCAGGATGCAGTCATAGCGACGTTTGCCAACCGCCTCCACTGCGAGTTTGCCGTTGCCCACGGCGTCTGCATGACAGCCCAGCCGCTGCAACATCCTGAGTGCGATCTTGCTGTTGACCTCGTTGTCTTCGGCCAGCAGGATCGCCAACTGCGTCACCTGAGGCATCTGGGTGCCCGGCGGCGTCGCGATATCCGGGCCGGAGAGGTGGAACACGGGGCCGGTGCCCAGCGATTCCTGCAGGGCATTGTAGATTTGCGATTGACGGGCGGGTTTGAGCATATAGGCTGAAATCCACTCCTGCGGAATGTTGCGGCCTGCAAACACCTCCGACTTGGGCGAGGAAGACAGCATGATCACCGGCAATTGCACCTTGTGATGCTCCCGGAAGGTCGCGATCGCGGCAGCCAGGTCAAGCCCGTCCATTTCCGGCATCGACATGTCGGTAATGACCGCTTCATAAGGCTTGCCGGCCAAGGCGGACTCCTCGATCATGCGAATTGCCGAACGCGCATCCGACGCGGTCTCGGGGGCCAGCCCCCAGGCTGCGCATTGTGCGGACAGGATTCGCAGGTTGGCCGGGTAGTCATCCACCAGCAACAGCCGCGGCGCAGTACCGTCATGGCCGAGCGTACGCACCGTCTTCTGCTGTGCTGCCGCGCGCGTACGGAACGAAAAGATGAAACTGGATCCTTTGCCAAGTTCACTTTCAACCCGCATGGTGCCACCCATCAACTCTGCCAGACGGCGGCAGATGGCCAAGCCCAGACCGGTGCCTCCGTACTTGCGCGAGGTTGACGCATCGACCTGGGTAAAAGCGTTGAACAGGCGGTCGATCTTGTCGGCCGGGATGCCGATGCCGGTATCCCTCACCGCACATTCGATCAGCAGATCATCGACGCCCCCCTCGGCAATCCGGCAGTCAACCCGAACTTCACCCCTTTCGGTAAATTTGATCGAATTTCCGACCAGATTGATGAGGATCTGGCGCAAACGTGTGATGTCACCCATCACGTGCGGCGGCACGTTCGGCTCGATCTCGTAGAGCAGTTCCAGCTTCTTGTCGCGGGCACGACCGGCAACCAGGTCAAAAGCATCTTCAATCACACTGGCCAGCTCGACTGGTGCTTCTTCCAGTTCCATGCGGCCGGATTCGATTTTCGAGAAATCAAGGACATCGTTGATGACCATCAGCAACTGCTCGCCCGAGAGCCGGATGGTCTCGGCGTAATCATGCTGCTCGGCGGTCAGGCGCGTGCCCAACAAGAGGTCGGCGGAGCCGATCACGCCATTGAGCGGCGTGCGAATCTCGTGACTCATCGTGGCCAGGAAGGTGGACTTTGCCTGCGCCGCCTCCACGATGCGCGCGTTGGCCTCGATCAGGGCGAGCTCGGCTTCCTTGCGCACCGAAATGTCCATCAGGGCACCGGTAAAGCGGATCGCCCTGCCGGCATCGTCGAACGTCGTCTGCCCAAGAATGTGGACCCACAGGAAACTGCCGTCCTTGCGACGCACTCTGCACTCGGCATCGTAGGGCATCCCGGTCCGGATCGCATTCTCACGCAACTCGAGGACGCGTGCGCGGTCTGATTCGTGGTAACGGGTTGGATCGACCGAATAAGCCGCCATGTCATCGTCCGGCGCAAAGCCCAGCATCGCCCGTGCTCGCGGCGAGTAATAGCCAACGTTGGTGGTGAGATCACGGTCAAACACGCCCGCTTGCACCGAATCGATCACGATGTTCAGCAGTTCACGCTGGCGCAGGATTTCGTCCTCCACGCGCTTGCGCTCGCTGATGTCAATAATCGACCCGACAAAGCGCTGGGGTTGGCCATGGTCATCAAAAACGGCCAGTCCGCGGCCATTGACCCAAAGGTAACTGCCGTCGGCGCACCTTAACCGGTACTCGCAGGCAAAGAAGGGTTCCTTGCGTGAGAAATGGCCGTTGCGCGCTGCCTCTACACGCGCCTTGTCCTCGGGGTGGAGCAGTGCGCCCTGAGACACTTCGGCGCCGAGATCCGTATCGGCAGGATACCCAAGCATGTCGTAATAACGCGGCGAGAGATAGGTTCGCCCGCTTGGCAACTCGCGATCCCACACACCGGCCTGCGCAGACTGATTGACCAGTTCAAGCAGCTCGCGCTGGCTGGCAAGCTGCTCCGCCAGCTTCTTGGCTTCGCTGAAATCGGTAATGGTGCCAATCACGCCAACCACGCTGCCGTCAGCACGCCGTACTGCGGTCTTGCTGACGATTACGTCGAATTCCTGGCCATCAATGGCACGAATCTGGGTCTCCTGCCGAAACACCCGATCCGGATTGGCGATGATCTCGGCATCCTGCTCGACATAACGCCCCGCCCTTGCCTCGTCGTGCGTGTCGCGATTGGTCTTGCCGATCCAGTCTTCACGCCTGCGGCCCGTCAGTTTCTCCCATGCCCGGTTGAAGCTGACATAGCGCCCCTCAAGATCCTTGCGGAAGATGGGATTGGGATTGAGCTCAATCAGATCTTCGGAGAACTTCTTCTGGTCCGACAACTCCAGCGTCATGCGTTCGGCAATCTCGGTCGCCCGCTGACGTGTACGCATCAGCGACCACGCCAAACCAAACAGCATCAGCGAGCCAGCGAGCCCCCCCACCAGGATCCAGAACGAACGCCTGTCGGCGAGAAACGCATCGAGCGCAGGCGTCGATTCGAAGACGAGGGTCCAGGGCCTTCCTCCCGCCAGCAGGGACGTGGTCTTGTGAAAGACCGCATCAGACGAAGTCTGGGCAGAGGCGAAAATCAGGGTTTCCGGGGTGGTTGTCCGGCCATCATAGGCGCGCAAACGGAAGTAGCCAGAGTCGGCACGCGCCACTTCGGAAGCCAGATCGTCCAGCCGTACGGCTGCGTAGACATAGCCCAGTAGGACCTCTTTGTTGCGCACCGGAAGGAATAGCAACGCACCTGGACCCACATCGGTCCGGCCGGACATGTTTTCGATCTTGGGGGTCAAGGTGAGCGCATCGTCGCTCTCCGCGCGGCGCAATGCCGCAGCGATGTTGGGGCGCTTGTGCAGCGCCTCGTCGATGCGGGTAAAAGGACGGGCCTTGATCGAGCCCACCTGTCGCACCGTCACCGCAGTCGTGTCGAGCCCTGCCTCGGCCTTCGCAAAACCCAACTCGATCAGGCTGGCAGACACATCCTGTTGTGCCACACTGGCAACATACGCGGCCCATTGCGCTGCGGTGGGCTCGCCTACGGCACTGACAAGGCCCGCCGCCCCTCGCATGTCGCGCTCCACCTGCGCGACTGCCGCTCCCAACTCGCGCGCCTTGCGCGTAACGAGCTGGTCAAAGTACTGGTTGGCGTCAGTCTGGCTGTCGACCCGCGTCACCTGGGTCAGCAGGATCGTGATGGCCACCGCCGCCAGCAGCACGACCCATGGCAGCGAGCGACGCCACGTGCGCCTGATCCGGAGCAAACGACCAGGCGATGCGGCAGCGTTCACGCGGGGTCTGCCAACCCCGTTGCAACGATATGCTCGATCAACTGGTTGGCATTTTCGAAACGGTCGATGGCTTTTTTCGCCATCATCTTGTCAATCACCCCCTGGTACATCTCCAGACCCGCAGGCAGGCGCGGAATCGGTGCGTTGACATGTTGGTACATGAGGGCCTGCGCATTGTCAGCCTGGAAAGGTCGGCGCCCAGTCAGCATCTCGAAGAACACCACGCCCAGGCTGTAGATGTCGGTACGCTGGTCAACCGCCAGGCCAAGCGCCTGTTCCGGTGCAAGGTAGTAGGGTGTGCCAAAAACTTCGCCATGCTTGGTGCGGTTGAATCCGGAATCAAGCTGTTTGGCAATGCCGAAGTCGGCGAGACCCAAACTGCCATCAGCCCGGATCATCACGTTGTCCGGCTTCATGTCGCGGTGCACGATGCCTTGGGCATGAACGGCGGTCAAGGCACCCGCCACCTGCAGCAGGATGGCCACAGCCACATTCGGTGCGATTCCCTTCGCGATCAGTTCGCGCAGGTCTCCACCGGGAAAATACTCCATCGCAATGTAGGCATGGTTTTCACTGAAACCCTGGTGAAAGATGCGCGCGACATTCGGGTGGTTGATCTGCGATACCAGGGCAAATTCCTGCAAAAATCGGTCCATCATCTCGCCGGAAGCTTCATCCCCGTCCTGCGCGATCGGCAGCAACTTCAGCACATGCTGCGCCTGTGTCGCCACTTCTTCTGCCAGGAAAACCTCCGACATGCCACCCTCACCGAGTTTCTTGACCAGCTTGTAGCCTTCGACATTGATCGGCGCGATGGTGCGTTGCTCTCCCGAGAGGGAGGTCATCCGCTGTTGCGTTCCCATGCCGCGCTGCGAGGCCGCGGCGATGATGTTGCTGTTCGCCATGACCGCAGCAGTGATGAGGTCATAAAACTGGGTGTCCGCCCCGGGTCGGGCAGCCAGACCGACGATCTCGACGATATCCACCGTACCGGTACGCCCCTTGACGGCCAGTTGACCGCCTCGCCCGGTGGTGTAGCGGCGGCCCGCGGCTGTGGAGGTCATCTTGCTGGCGACGATACTCCAGCCCAGTTCTTTGGTCTTGCCTTCCAGGCGCGAAGCAATGTTGACCGTGTCGCCAATCACCGTGGTTTCTGCCGCAGGCCCGGACCCCATGCGGCACACTGACACATCGCCGGTATGAACGCCCACGCCAATGGCAAACTCGGGCAACTGCCGGCCCGGAAACTTCTCGCGAATCCACGGCTTGAACCGATGGGCCGCCAGAACCATCAGCACAGCCGCCTTGAGCGCCCGCTCGGCATGATCCTTGCCACCGTTGCGCGCATCAAACAAGGCCACCAGGCCATCCCCCAGGAACTTCACGATCCAGCCTGATTGATCGAGAATCGGTTCACATGCCTGGCCAAAAAACGCATTGAGGAACTCGACCACCTGCTCGGCCGTGAGTATCTCCGAAAAGGTCGTGAAATTGCGAATGTCGGCAAACAGGACAGTGCCATGCACGGTCTCGCGGTTCGTGGTCGCGCGCGAATCCGGCGGCGAGGTCGCTTCATCATCCAAGGCCAGGCGGTCGCGAAAATCAAGGCCCCGGCGGGAACGCGTCCTGGTCAAACCGGCGATCTCGCCACTGAGCGCCTGATGTGAGGAGGTCTGGTTATTGGCAACGACCGGCGCTTGCGGGACCACCAGACCCGCGCCGGACGGCGGCGTGACCACCTGCAGCAGATCCGACTGGCGCAGGTTTTCGACGCGCTTCAGGCGACCGGTAATCGCATTGAGCAACTCGGCTCGCTTGACCGGTTTGGACAGGAAGTCGTCCGCCCCCAGATTCATGCTCTTGCGGAAATTCTCGCGATCATCCAGCGCCGTCAGAAAAATGACGGGAATTGATGAAGTCTGTTCATTGGCACGCACCGCCGCGAGCATGCCGAAGCCGTCCATGTTGGGCATCTGCACATCCGACACGATCACATCCGGGCGATTGCTCACTGCCATCTGCAGGCCCTGCAGCCCGTCGGATGCGGTCATCACATCATGGCTGGCAGATGCAAGATGCAGTCGCACCAACTCACGGATGGTCGGATCGTCTTCGACAACAAGAATGCTGGCCACAGGCGATGGGAGGTGTGAGCGAAAGGTCAGTCGGGAAGCGGGAACTGGCGGTCTGAATCGCTGGTGCAATCAGCCTTCGCAACAACATGCGACCAACCCGGCTGCGACCAAGACGGCATCATTATCCCATTGTACCAATGCACCTGTCATGCCGACGATGAAGTCTGCAAACAATCTTTAAATCCACTCCGCGCCAACGGTAAAAACCTGGCGTTCGCGCGCCGAACAGGCTATCGAACCTACCCAAGGCAGGATCCAATGCGCGACGATGGACCAAACGAGCCAGCTCTTCGCTTGGTCAGGCATCCCGGCAATACGCCTACCTTGAGGGCGGCGCGCGCCGTACCGCCCCCTATCCGGGAATCGCAAGGCGGGGCGGCTAGGCCGCCTTGGCGGGCCGCACGGGGCGCACGCTGGCCCCCGCCCGCTCGAACACGAAGCCGCCGCCCTTTACATCGATCCGGATCGTATCCTTGGGCCCGAATTCACCCGCCAGGATCTTTTTCGACAGCGCATTCTCGATGGAAGCCTGGATCGCGCGCTTGAGTGGCCGCGCGCCATAGACCGGATCGAAACCGGCAGACGCAATTTCCGTCAACGCGGCATCGGTGATCTCGAGTTCCAGATCCATCTTGCGCAAGCGCGCTTCGAGGCGTTTCAGCTGAATCTTCGCAATCGCCTTGATATTCGCCTCGTTGAGTGCGTGGAACACCACGATCTCGTCAATGCGATTGACGAACTCCGGGCGAAAATGGGTCTTCACTTCGGCCATCACGGCGATCTTCATCACCTCCGGGTCATCACCCGCCATGCTCTGGATCTTGTGCGATCCCAGATTGGAAGTCATCACGATGACGGTATTCTTGAAATCGATGGTGCGGCCCTGGCCATCGGTCATGCGTCCATCATCGAGGGCCTGCAGCAGGACGTTGAACACATCAGGGTGGGCCTTTTCCACCTCGTCGAGCAGGATGACGCAGTACGGCTTGCGCCGCACCGCTTCGGTCAGTTGCCCACCTTCGTCGTAACCCACGTAGCCGGGAGGCGCGCCAATCAGGCGGGCCACCGAGTGCTTCTCCATGTATTCACTCATGTCAATGCGGATCATGGCTTCTTCCGAATCGAACAGGAACCCGGCCAGTGCCTTCGTAAGCTCGGTCTTGCCGACGCCGGTAGGTCCCAGGAAGAGGAAAGATCCATAGGGGCGGCCTTCGTCGGATAGTCCGGCGCGCGAGCGACGAATCGCGTCCGACACCAGACGTACGGCCTCATCCTGCCCGACCACACGCTCATGCAACCTGTCTTCGATCTTGAGCAGCTTGTCGCGCTCACCCTGCATCAACTTCGATACCGGAATGCCGGTCGCACGGGCCACCACCTCGGCAATCTCTTCGGCACCAACCTCCGTGCGCAGGAGCTTCGGCCCGGACTTCTTCACGATCTCGTTCTGTGAGCCGCCTTCAGCCTGCTTGAGTTGCGCCTCCAGCTTGGGCAACTTGCCGTACTGGATCTCGGCGACCTTGTCGAGCTGGCCCTTGCGCTGCAGGTCCGCCATCTGGGCACGCAGCTTGTCGATCTCTTCCTTGATCGTGACACTGCCTTGCACCGCCGATTTCTCGGCTTTCCATATCTCCTCAAGGTCCGAGTACTCCTTGCCCAGACGCGTAATCTCCTCCTCGATCAGTTCGAGGCGCTTCTGTGAGGCTTCGTCTCGCTCCTTCTTCACGGCCTCGCGCTCGATCTTCAACTGGATCAGGCGCCGGTCAAGCTTGTCCATCACTTCGGGTTTGGAGTCAATTTCCAGCTTGATGCGCGCCGCTGCCTCATCGATCAGATCAATCGCCTTGTCCGGCAAAAAGCGGTCGGTGATGTAGCGATGGGACAGTTCGGCTGCCGCCACAATTGCGGGATCGGTGATGTCGACACCATGGTGCAGCTCGTAGCGCTCCTTCAGGCCGCGCAGGATGGCCACCGTTGATTCGACACTGGGCTCACCGACCAGAACCTTCTGGAAGCGGCGCTCAAGCGCAGCGTCCTTCTCGACGTATTTGCGGTATTCATCCAGGGTAGTGGCCCCGACACAATGCAGTTCACCGCGCGCCAGAGCCGGTTTGAGCATGTTGCCGGCATCCATGGCACCTTCTGCCTTGCCTGCCCCCACCATGGTGTGCAGTTCGTCGATGAAGACGATCGTCTGGCCCTCATCCTTGGCCAGATCCTTGAGCACCGCCTTGAGCCGCTCTTCAAATTCGCCACGATACTTGGCACCGGCAATCAGGGCGGCCATGTCGAGAGACAGCACCCGCTTGCCTTTGAGACTGTCCGGCACTTCGCCGTTGACGATGCGTTGCGCCAAGCCTTCCACAATTGCGGTTTTGCCTACGCCCGGCTCACCAATCAGCACGGGGTTGTTCTTGGTGCGGCGCTGCAACACCTGAATCGTGCGGCGAATCTCGTCATCCCTGCCGATGACCGGATCAAGCTTGCCATTGCGGGCACGTTCGGTCAGGTCAATGGTGTATTTCTTCAGCGCCTCGCGCTGGTCTTCGGATTCCTGGGAGTTGACCTTGGCGCCGCCGCGCATCGCCTCGATCGCGGCCTCCAGCGCTTTCCTGCTGACACCGGATTCCTTCAGCGCACGCCCTGCATCGCCCTTGTCATCGATCACGGCGAGAAGAAACATCTCGGAAGCGATGTACTCGTCGCCCCGCCTCTGTGCTTCCTTGTCAGCCAGGTTGAGCAGTTGCGAAAGGGTGCGGGAGACCTGCACGTCGCCACCGTGGCCCTCCACCTTGGGCAAGCGCTCGATGGCGTTCTTGAGCTCGGTTTTCAGGCGGGGGACCTGTGCCCCGGCACGGGCCAACAGGGACGCCGCCGCGCCGTCGTCCTGATTGAGCAAGGCTTGCAGGACGTGCTGTGGCTCGATGAACTGCTGGTCGGCACCCACCGCGAGGCTTTGGGCGTCCGCTAGGGCCTGCTGGAACTTGGTGGTCAGTTTGTCTGTTCGCATGATCTGGTTAGCACAAAAAGGAATTCACCGGGTATTTGGGGAGCCGGGAAGCATTTTTCAATAACGAACGAGCGTTCGATTTGACTTGGCGCAAACTTCGGCCTAGCATGACCCCTTTTGATGCACCTTGGGAAGAATCTCCGCTAAGTTGCTTTGCCAAAACATCTTTCCTATAGCTGTTCTGATTGCAGAAGCATGCACTGCGCACAGTTGTGAGGAATCTCCAGTAACGTGACAATCCATCAACTCCAGGTGGCATTTGATGCCGCCGAAGACCGGCTCCTGTTTCGCCTCACCACGACAGCCCAGGAGGAGTTTCGGGTGTTTTTGACGCGCCGCTTCGTGCGCGGGCTTTGGCCATTGCTGCAGAAGACCATCGATTCGAAGATCGCCGTGAAAGCCCCGCAAGCTGACTCCCGCCGCGAGGTCGTGGCGTTTGAACACCAAAGGGCCATCAACGCGACCGACTTTCGCACCCCGTTCCAGGAACCAGCGCCCGAAACGCCGCGCCTGTTTCCGCTCGGACCAACCCCCTATGTGGCAACGCAGGGCAATGTGCGCCTGGAAGGCGACAGTTTCAAGCTTGCCCTCAATCCGGCGCGGGGCCAGGGAATTGAAATCGGCCTTGATGATCGACTCATGCACTCTTTTTGCCGCCTGCTGGCACAAGCCGTCCAAAGCGCCGACTGGGACTTGCCGTTCCTGCCGGCACAGGTTTCCCCATCGCAAGAAGCGAATATCGCTCCCACCACCGCCAACCGGATGCTGAACTGACATGTTTGAACTGGTCGAACGAATCGGCAAGTATGAGATCGTCCGCGAACTCGGAGAAGGTGCGACCTCAAAGGTCTATCTGGGCCATGACGCGTTTTCCAATCGCGACGTGGCGATCAAGGTGTTCTCCGGCGGCGCCGCCACCAACTCCGAATCGCGCACGATGCAGCATCGCGGCTTCATGGCCGAAGCCGGGCTGGTCGGCAAGCTGACCCATCCGCACATTGTCGAGATTTACGATGCCGGCACCGAAAATGACCTCAACTATGTGGTCATGGAGTACGTCAAGGGCAGCACCCTGGAAGCGCACGCCGAGCCGCACAACCTGCTACCGGTGGGAAAGGTGGTGGAAATCATCTTCAAATGCGTGCGCGCGCTCGACATGGCCATGCGCGAGGGCATCATCCATCGCGACATCAAGCCGGGCAACATCCTGCTGACGGACACCGGCGACATCAAGATTTCCGACTTCGGCGCAGCGGTGCACGCGCGCGGCAGCGAAACGACCGGCACCATCGAACAAACCTCGGAAGGCATCATTGGCTCCCCCGGATACATGTCACCCGAACAGGTGCGCAATGACACCCTGACGCATCAGACCGACATCTATTCCCTCGGTGTGGTCATGTACCGCCTGCTGACCGGCAAGCTGCCTTTCAATGCCAGCAATCAGATGGGGCTGGCCTACGCCATCCTCAATACCGACCCCCCGCCTCCTTCGTCGCTGCGACCCAACCTGCCCCCGGTTCTGGATGACATCGTAATGGTGGCGATGGCCAAGGAGCGTGCCACCCGCTATGCCAACTGGATCGAGTTCGGCAAAGACCTGACTGCGGCTTTTGGTCTGCTGCGCGCCGCAGATGAACTGGCCACCGATTCGGAGCAGTTCGAAGCCTTGCGGGCCCTGCCGTTTTTCGCCGAATTCAGCGATCCAGAGCTCTGGGAGGTGATTCGCCTGGCCACCTGGTCGGAACACAAGAAGGGCGACGTGCTGATCGCCGAAGGCAGTCCTGGCGATGCGCTCTACGTGCTGGTGGACGGCGAGGTTCAGGCCAGCCTGCGCGGTGCCAAGATCAACTCCATCAAGCGCGGCGGCTGTTTCGGGGAAATGAGCTACTTCAATGATCGCTCACAACGCCGATCCACCACCATCACCGCCTCAACGGACTGCGACGTCATCCAGTTGGCCGGCCCGGCTTTGCGCAATGCCAGTGACGGTGTTCAGGCGGAGTTCAACAAGGCCTGCCTGCAGGTGCTGATCGAGCGTTTGCAGCAGATGAACACCCGGCTGGCTTTGCTCAAGGCAGGTGACGAGAGCTGAGCCGGCTACGCCGTTTCAGCCATAAACCGCACGCCAGCTGGCAATGCCGGCAATGGTAGCCAGGAAAGAACCTGCCAAATGCAGGGCGCCGTGTAGCACGGCCAGGGCGTACTTGGCTTGCAGCAAGAGCGCCACACCTTCGGCCGAGAAGGTAGAAAAAGTGGTCAAGCCGCCCAGAAAGCCGGTGACGATGAAGAGCCGCCACTCCGGCGCGAGGCTGGCGTGCGCCGCAAAACCGGCTACGGCGATGCCGATCAGGTAGCCACCGACCAGATTTGCAGCCAGGGTACCGGGCGGCACAGCTGGATACCATGCGTTCATGGCCAGGCTAAGCCCCCACCGCAACCAGGCGCCAAGCGCGGCACCGACCCCGACCGCGGCGATCGCGTAACCGGTCATGTGCCCAAAACCGTTGGTGGGAGCCATTCCTGGCTGAACAACACGAGACCAGAGGTGAAACGGGCGACCACACGCATCGGGATCGGCATCGTCACGTGCGGCTCTGCTTGCCGTCCGCACCCGCTTCTGCCTTGGTGCCCGCGCCGGCTGTCCACCTCGCTGCAGCATCGTCATCGCTGGCGCGCGCCTCAACCCAGCGGTCAGTACCCGCAGCGGTCGCCTCCTTCTTCCAGAATGGCGCCTGGGTTTTCAGGTAATCCATGATGAATTCACAGGCAGCGAAGGCTTCCCCGCGGTGCGCCCCCACCGTCACCACCAGCACAATCTGATCAAGCGGTTCAAGTCGTCCGACGCGATGAATGACCAGCGCATCAAAGATATCCCAGCGCCCTTTGGCCTCTGCCACAATCTTCTCCAGGGCCCGCTCGGTCATGCCCGGATAGTGCTCCAGTGTCATCGCCGATACCCCGGTGCCTTCGTTGACGTCGCGCACCGTACCGACAAACGTGGCAATGGCGCCGATCTGGCGGGTCTGTGCCCCTTGCGATGCACGCAAGCCCGCCACCTCTGTCGTCAGATCAAAATCTGCCTCCTGAACCCTTACCGGCATCATCAGCCCCCGGTGACCGGTGGAAAGAAGGCGACCTCGTCGCCATTTTTCACGACCGCCTCTGCCCCGGCCATGTCCTGGTTCACCGCAGCCTTGAGGTTGCGGGTCGGAGCAAAGGGTTCCGCCCACACCCCGCCACGGGCCGCCAGAAGGGCGCGCAACTGGCCAACCGTCACGACACCGGGAGGAAGCTCCAGAGCTTCGCTTGCACGCCCCACGGCTTCGCGCAGGCCGGCAAAGTACATCAGACGAACTGTCATTGCAGCAAACCAGCAAATGGCAGAAAGCGCACAGGGTCGTTGTGCGCAATCGCCCGTCCCGGCGGGTTGTCAATCAGGCCATCCCCCCAGACCGTCGAGGTCAGCACAGCCGAACTCTGATTGGGGAAGAGATCGATGCCACCGGCCGCATTCATCCGGCCGCGCAGGAATTCGCGACGGCGATCCGGCCTGGGCCAATCAAAATGCGCCGGCAACGACAGCGCCAGCGGTGCTACCGCCCCCGCCCCCTGACAAGCCAGAATGAAGGGCCGCACCATCATGAGGAACGTGACGAAGCTCGACACCGGATTGCCAGGCAGGCCGATGAAATCGGCTTCGCTGCCATCGGTTCGTCGCACCCGACCATGGGCAAGCGGCTTCCCCGGCTTGATCGCAATCTGCCAGAGGTCGATGCGCCCTTCTGCTTCGACGGCTGGCCGGACGTGATCCTCTTCACCGACCGAGACGCCGCCGGTCGTGAGAATCAGGTCGTGATCGCGCGCCGCATCCCGCAGGGCGGCGCGGGTGTCGGCGAGTGAATCGCGCACGATGCCAAAATCGGTCAAGGTACAACCCAGCCCCTCGATCAACCCGCGCAACATGAAACGGTTGGAGTTGTAGATGGCGCCCGGTTTGAGCGGCTCGCCGGGCATGGCAAGCTCATCACCGGTAAAGAAGACGGCCACCCTTAGTTTGCGCCTGACAGCCAGTTGCTTCAGCCCCACCGAAGCTGCCAGACCGCACGCCTGGGGTGTCAGGCGCGTGCCGGCGCTCAGTACGGTGCTGCCGGCCGCAATATCGTCTCCGCGCCGCCGAATCCACTCGCCGGTCGTCGGCACGTGGTTGATGAGGACGACATCGCCGCCCGCGGTGGTTTCAGGCTTGCATTGCTCCTGCATGACGACCGCATCGGCGCCGGGCGGGATCATCGCGCCGGTAAAGATGCGGGCTGCAGCCATTGGTGGAAGCGCTTCTCCGACGTACCCCGCAGGGATGCGCTGGGTAACCGCCAGACGCACCCCCACCTGTCTGACATCGGCTGCGCGTACCGCGTAGCCGTCCATGGAAGTGTTGTCCATCGGCGGCACATCAATGGTCGAGGCCACGTCCTGTGCCAGCACGCGCCCGGCCGCAGTGAGAGTATCCAGCACGTCGGTTTCCAGTACTGGCCGGGCCTGGGCCAGCAACGCGGCCAGCGCCTCGTCCATCGACAGCATGGGAGCTTTCATGAATCGCTCGACTTCAATTGCTGATGGTGAATTATAAATTGGGCGATTTCGTCCGGATTGTTCAGGTCCAGCACCGGCAGGCGTGTGTCGACGGGGGCATCGGACGCCACGGCAACGATGTTGCTGTCATCGGTGCTCAGCAAGGGTCGCTCGAACGACGGCCGGTGAATCTCCAGCTTCGGGATGGCCGCGCGCTTGAAGCCTTCTACCAGCACCAGGTCGCAGGGTGCGAAACGGGCGATCTGCTGCTCCAGAGTCGGCTCGGGCGCACCACGCAATTCGTGCATCAGCACCCAGCGCTGATCGGACGTCACCAGAACCTCGCTGGCTCCGGCCTCCCGGTGCCGGTAGGAATCCTTCCCCGGCTTGTCGATATCAAACACGTGGTGCGCATGCTTGATCAGCGAAACCCTGATGCCGGCAAGCACAAACCGCGGAATCAGTTGCTCGATCAGCGTCGTCTTGCCGGATCCAGAATAGCCCGCAAAACCGAATACCTTCTTCGATGTCATGAGGATAGGGTCATCCCCATTTGTTCGCGCACTGGAAGGCGATGTAGGCCTTGATCTTGCCCGCGGCCGCAGGCATGTCGACAAAGCGCTTTGGCAACGCTTCGATGTTCTCGAACCCTGCCGGCCGCAGTGGCTTCACGCCGAGGGCTTCGACGATGGTCTCCTCAAACTTTGCAGGCAGCGCGGTTTCGAGCGCAATCATCGGTATGCCTGGTTCACGATAGGCCTGCGCCACATTGAGGCCGTCTGCGGTGTGGGTGTCAATCATCCGGCCGTAACTCCGGTGGACATGGCGAATCATCGCCAGTCGCTCTGCATGGCTGCTGGAACCAGAGACGAACCCGTACGGGGGGAGCGCAGCGGCAAGCGGCGTACCACGCAAATCGAAGGCGCCCTCCCGCTCCAGCGTGGTCCAGAGTGCCTTGACCTGGGCACCATCACGCCCCGCCAGGTCAAACACGAAGCGCTCAAAGTTCGAGGCTTTCGAGATATCCATTGATGGACTGGATGTCTGGCGCGTTTCGTGACTCTTGCGCACCCGGTACACGCCAGTACGAAAAAATTCATCGAGCACATTGTTTTCGTTGGTTGCCAAGACAAGGCGCTTGATCGGCAACCCCATCATCCGTGCCACATGCCCTGCATAGATATTGCCGAAGTTGCCGGAAGGCACGGCAAATGACACCAGTTCGTCATTCGACTTGGTCGCGGCAAAATAAGCCTTGAAGTAGTACACCGCCTGTGCAACTACCCGGGCCCAATTGATGGAATTGACGGCGCCGATGCGATACCGTTCCTTGAACATCGCATCGCCTGACACCGCCTTGACCACATCCTGACAATCGTCGAAAACACCGTCCACCGCGATATTGAAGATGTTCGCGTCCTGCAAGGAGAACATCTGCGCCGTCTGGAACGGACTCATCTTTCCTTTCGGGGAGAGCATGAACACCCGCACCCCTTTCTTGCCGCGCATCGCATATTCGGCTGCCGAACCCGTGTCTCCCGATGTCGCGCCCAGAATGTTGAGTTCGCGTCCGTCACGCGCCAGCACGTACTCGAACAGATTCCCCAGCAACTGCATGGCCATGTCCTTGAACGCAAGGGTCGGCCCGTTCGACAGCTCCAGGATGCCCAGCCCCGGCTCCAGCCAGGTAAGTGGCGCAATTTCCGGGCTGCCGAACACGTCGGCGCGATAGGTCTTGTCGACCAGCTCCTTCAGATCCCGAGGCGGAATATCATCAATGAAGCGCAACAGCACATCGAAGGCAAGGTCGGCGTACGACATTGCGCGCATCCGCGAAAGATCCGCCGACGACAGACGGGGATATTGCTCAGGCATTGCCAGCCCCCCATCAGGCGCCAAGCCTTCCAGCAAGATATCGCAAAAGCCCTTGGGCGAGGAACCCCCGCGCGTCGATACGTACTTCACACTGCTTGCTCCCTTGATTTACTCGGTACGGCGCGGCTCGGTTTTCTTCTGCAACCAGCGCCGATTGTCGTCCTGATACCACCAGCCGGCAGGCGCCCAGCACCATGAGCCACGCAAGGCTGGCCAGAACGGCGAGGCGACGTATCTACTGCAGCGATTCCTGCCGAATGCGCGTCACTTTCCCCAGCACGACCGGCAAGCCCTCGATCCTGGCGATTGCCGCATCCACACGCTTCTCCACGCACTGGTGCGTCAACATGATGATATCGACCTGGTCCTGCCCCTCAGCCGGTTCCTTTTGGACCATGGCGTCAATCGAAATGGCGTTATCCGCCAACACCCGTGTGATGTCCGCCAGGACACCCGGTTGATCCTTGACCCGCAAGCGCAAGTAGTAGCTGGTGGTCACGTCACCGATCGGCAGTATGGGCGTGGCGGCAATCTGATCTGGCTGAAACGCCAGGTGCGGCACCCGTTGCTCCGGATCGGCTGTATGCATCCGCGTGATGTCGACGAGGTCCGCCACCACCGCAGACGCGGTTGGCTCGGACCCGGCACCGGCACCGTAGTAGAGGGTTGCGCCAACGGCATCCCCCTTGACCAGCACCGCGTTCATGACTCCTTCCACATTTGCAATCAGGCGCTTTGCTGGAATGAGTGTCGGGTGTACACGCAACTCGATGCCCTCCGGCGTACGCCGGGTGATACCGAGAAGCTTGATCCGATAACCGAGTTCCTCGGCGTACTCGATGTCTTCCTTGGTGAGCTTCGTGATGCCTTCGACATGGGCTGATCCAAACTGCATCGGGATACCGAACGCAATCGCACTCATGATGGTCAGTTTGTGCGCGGCGTCCACGCCCTCAATGTCGAAGGTGGGGTCGGCCTCGGCATAGCCGAGTTTCTGCGCTTCCCGCAAGACATCTGCAAACGGCAACCCCTTGTCGCGCATTTCCGACAGGATGAAGTTCGACGTGCCGTTGATGATGCCGGCAATCCACTCGATGCGGTTGGCGGTAAGCCCTTCGCGCAGTGCCTTGATGATGGGAATGCCGCCTGCCACCGCCGCCTCAAACGCCACCATCACGCCCTTCTTCTGCGCGGCAGCGAAAATCTCGTTGCCGTGCGTGGCGAGGAGAGACTTGTTGGCCGTCACCACATGTTTGCCGGCATCGATCGCCTTCAGGACAAGCGTCTTGGCTATTCCGTAACCGCCGATCAACTCAATCACAATGTCGATATCGGGGTTGTTGAGGATGTCGTCAGCGTTCTTGGTAACGACGGCACGCCCCTTGACGATGCGTTCGGCGCGTTCGGTATCCAGATCAGCCACCATCGAAATGACGATGTCACGGCCGGCGCGTCGCACAATCTCCTCGCGGTTGCGCGCCAGTACGTTGAACGTGCCGGAGCCGACAGTACCAATACCCAACAATCCAACTTGAATCGGTTTCATGCCACTCTCTTCATCAATAACGCCTTCATCAGGCAAGATGTCTCAACGGGACCCCGAGCCCAGACGACAGCGGCTCAGGCCGCCGCCTTCGCCAGCAAACCATCTTTTCGAAACATTTCCTTGATCCCGCGCAGTGCTTGCTTGGTGCGCTGTTCATTCTCGATCAGGGCGATGCGCACATAGTCATCGCCATAGTCACCAAACCCGATGCCCGGCGACACCGCGATCTTCGCATCCGCCAGCAGCTTCTTGGAAAACTCAAGCGACTTCAAGTGGGCATACGCTTCCGGAATCCGCGCCCAGATGTACATGGACGCCTTGGGCTTCTCCACCATCCAGCCAATTTCGTGCAAGCCCTTGACCATCACGTCGCGCCGGCTCTGATACTGTGCAGTGATCTCGGCCACACAATCCTGGGGACCTTCCAGCGCGGCGATGCAAGCCACCTGCACCGGTGTAAAGCTGCCGTAGTCATGGTAACTCTTGATGCGTGCCAGGGCCGCAACCAATTCCTTGTTGCCCACCATGAAGCCGATGCGCCACCCGGCCATGTTGTAGCTTTTGGACATGGTGAAGAACTCGACCGCGATGTCAGCCGCGCCAGGCACTTCCATGATTGACGGCGCGCGGTAACCATCGAAGGTGATATCGGCATAGGCGAGGTCATGTACCACCAGGATGTCGTGCTCCTTCGCCAGTGCCACCACCCGGGTGAAAAAATCCAGGTCCACGCACTGCGCTGTCGGGTTGGAGGGGAAACCCAGAATCATCATCTTCGGCTTGGGAAAGCACTCGCGGATGGTGCGCTGCAGTTCCTCAAAGAAGTCGACGTCGGGCGTCATGCGTACGCTGCGAATGTCAGCGCCGGCAATCACGGCACCGTAGATGTGGATCGGGTAGCTTGGATTCGGCACCAGCACGGTATCGCCACGATCAAGGGTGGCCAGCATCAAATGGGCGAGGCCCTCCTTGGAACCGATGGTGACGATCGCCTCCGAATCCGGGTCGAAGTCGACGTTGTAGCGGCTTTTGTACCAGTTGGTGATGGCCTTGCGCAGCCGCGGAATGCCTTTGGACACCGAGTAACCGTGTGTGTCAGGACGGCGCGATGCCTCTACGAGTTTGTCGACAATATGCTGCGGGGTGGCGCCATCGGGATTGCCCATCGAAAGATCGATGATGTCCTCTCCCCGGCGGCGGGCGGCCATCTTGAGTTCGGCAGTGATGTTGAAAACGTAAGGTGGCAGGCGCTTGATGCGCGAAAACTCTCGTTGGGCCATGATGGCGATTTCCTGATGTCCCCTGGCGCTTCGCGGGGCTGCGAAACGGCCTCAAGGCTGAGAACACTTCAGTTCACCTGCCGCGCACGGCATCGGGACTGAAGCGACGTAAAAGGTATAATTTTACTCTCAAGCGGCACTTCGCTGCAACGCAATATCGCGACACGCCCGTGCTTGCGGCATCTCTCTCGCCTCGCCTTGAAACTCCATCTCGAACGGCCTCTCAGTACCAACTACATCACGGCGTGCGAAGAAGCGGCGGTACAGGTCAACGAAGTGGCCTACTCCACCCCTCTGATCGTGTTGGCCGATCGTGTGGTATCGCCCTGGCGCCCGCAACGCTTCACTGATCTTGAGGAAGCCGACTTTACCGAGTTGGCCGGCCTGGGTGTGGAGATCATTCTCCTTGGTACCGGGGCGACGCAGCAGTTTCCACATCCGCGATTGACGCGCGCATTGATCAACAAACGCATTGGCCTGGAAATCATGAACACCGGCGCGGCCTGCCGCACCTACAACATTTTGGTTGCAGAGGGGCGCAGTGTTGCCGCGGCCCTTCTGCCATGACGGTGCGGCCATGAGGACAGAGCTTCGCCAGCCACCTACCCGCCGCACGATCTGGCTGCTGATCCTTCTTCTGGCAGCCATCTGGTTCGCCAACCTTGAAGTGCGCAAGCTGATTCGACCGGATGAAGGCCGCTATGCCGAAGTACCGCGCGAAATGGCCGTCACCGGAGATTGGGTCACACCGCGCCAGAACGGCTACAAGTACTTCGAAAAGCCGGTGCTGCAATACTGGGCGACAGCCGCCGCCTACGAGGTGTTTGGCGTTGCCCACTGGACGGCGCGGCTATGGCCCGCACTCACCGGGTTTCTCGGCATCCTGCTGGTCGGCTGGGTGGGTGCACGATTCTGGGGTCTTCGCGCCGGTGTGCTGGCCGCCGCGGTCACCGCCAGCAGCCTGTTATACGCGTTGATCGCCCATATCAACACCCTTGACATGGGCGTGACCTTTTTCCTCAATCTGGGCATGCTGACACTGATGTTGGCCCAACAGCCTGCTGCTCCGCCGGGAAACCCTGCGGCCACGGACGCAGCCGCACGCCGCAACCGCTGGCTGATGTGGCTGGCCTGGGCTGCACTGGGGCTGGCGGTGCTGTCGAAGGGGCTGATCGGCGCTGCGCTGCCGGCCGCGGCCCTGGTGGTGTACACCTTGTGGTCACGCGACTGGGCGCTCTGGAAACGAATGCACTTTTTCTCGGGTCTGGCTGTGTTTTTTGCCGTCGCCGCGCCCTGGTTTGTGCTGGTCAGCGTTCGCAACCCGGAGTTTTTCCATTTCTTCTTCATCCATGAGCACTTTGAGCGCTTCCTGACGAAAACCCACAGCCGGGTTGGCCCGCCTTGGTACTTCATCCCGATTCTGATCGCCGGCATGCTGCCGTGGACGTTGCTCATGTTCGACGCTGTGGCGCGTGCCGCTTTCAGCCGGGAAGCGGCGAGGGAACCGGGCCGTCAAGCAGGCTTCCAGCCGAAGCGGTTTCTGCTCACCTGGATCTTGTTTGTCTTTGTATTCTTTTCGGCCTCGGGGTCCAAGCTGCCGTCCTACATCCTGCCAATTTTTCCTGCCCTCGCCTTGCTGATCGGCGAGTATCTGACGCGCATCCACCCCAAGGTGCTCGCCGCCCACATCGTGCCGATTCTGTTGGCGGGCATCGCCTGCCTGGTGCTGGCGCCACAGGTGACGCGCCTGGCGGATGATGTCGAAGTACCCGTCGCGCTATATCAGGCGTATGTCCCGTGGCTGGTCGCAGCGGGGGCGGTGGCCGCCCTTGGCGCCGCCATTGCCCTGACCCTTGCGTGGCGGGGCGTGGTGACCAGCGCGGTGCTGGTGACCAGCTTCAGCGGCCTGGGGGCCAGCCAGTTGGTACTAACCGGCCACGACAGCCTGTCGCCTGCCGCATCCACCTACCACCTGGTGGAGAAGATTCGCCCGCACCTGATGCCCGATGCCAACCCACCCATCCCGATATACAGCATCAGCATCTACGACCAGACCTTTCCGTTCTATCTCGGACGCAACGTCACGCTGGTCGAGTACACCGGTGAATTATCGTTCGGCATCGAACAGGAACCCGGCAACTTCATCAAGACCTATGACGTGTTCGAGAAGCAGTGGCGCGCCGCACCGCACGCGCTGGCAATCATGCACCCGGGAACGTTGTTGTATTTCCAAAGACATAACGTGCCGCACGAGATTGTGGCGCGCGATACGCGCCGCGTCGTGGTCCGCAAGCCCTAACCCCAATCCTGCCAGACTGGCCGCCCTTTGTTCAGTTGACTACCGCCTCGCAACCCATTCCCGCCATGAGCGCCCTGCCCTTTTTGCCATTCGTGCGTCCCGCCATTGACGAGGAGACCATTGCCTCGGTAGCCGACGTGCTGCGCTCCGGCTGGATCACCACCGGCCCCAAAGTGCAGGCGTTTGAGCAATTGCTGGGGGCCTACTGTGGCGGACGCACCGTGCGCGTCTTCAACAGCGGTACCTGCACGATGGAAATCGCCCTCAGGCTGGCGGGCGTGCAGGCGGGTGACGAAGTGATCACCACGCCACTGTCCTGGGTCGCCACCGCCAATGTAATCCTGGAAGTCGGTGCCACCCCGGTGTTTGTTGACGTCGATGCCGCAACGCGCAACATCGACCTTGAACAAGTCGAAGCTGCCGTCACCCCGCGCACGCGCGCCATCATTCCGGTTGACCTTGCCGGATTGCCTGTGAACCGTGATCGCCTGTATTCACTCGCCGGCAAACATCGTATACGCGTCATCGAAGATGCAGCACAGGCCTTCGGGTCAGCCTGGCACGGACGCCCCATCGGCAGTTTTGGCGACTTCGTTTCATTCAGCTTCCATGCCAACAAGAACATCACCACCTCTGAAGGGGGAGCGTTGGTACTGCCGGCCGACATTGATGTCGGGCTATGCGAACGCTACCGCTTGCAGGGCGTGGCCCGCTCGGGCATGGATGGCATGGAAGTCGATGTGCTGGGTGGCAAGTTCAACATGACTGACGTCGCCGCCACCATCGGCATCGGCCAGATGAAGCGCCTGGCCGAGTTCACCAAGGCGCGGCGCGATCTCACCCAACACTACTTCGATGCATTCGACATCGAGTCAGGCTGCGAACTACCGGTGCTTGATCTCGAGAACTCCAACTGCCACATGTTTCAGGTCGTGCTGCCGCGCGGAATCGTCCGCGCAGAGTTCATGGGTCAGATGAAGCAGCGCGGTATCGGCATCGGCGTGCATTACCCCCCGATCCATCTGTTCAAGCTCTACCGCGACCGTGGATTCGGCCCGGGGATGTATCCGCAGGCAGAGCGCATCGGCGCCGGCATTGTGTCGCTTCCGTTGTTCCCGGCGATGTCACTTTCGGATGTCGAGCGGGTGTGCGAGGCCACTACCGAATCCATCCGTGCTCTGCGCATGTAGCGCTGGCGGCGCTGCTTCGGGCCCGCGCAACCCCACGGAGACGTAGCTGCCGGCGCGCAGCTCACCTTGTCGCGACGCAACATTTTCGCAAGAAAGCGTCAGCTCCCCTTGTATAATCAATCACTTGCTCTGCACATTTCCCTTCATGAACGCTCCCGATCCTGTCCAAGTCGATGCTGCCGCACAAGCTGGTCCGTGCCCGGTCAATTCCCACAATGAGTGGGATCCTCTCGAAGAAGTCATCGTCGGGAGCCTCGAACACGCCACCATCCCGGTCAACCATCTCACCTTCACCGGCAACCTGCCGGCCAAGGCGGCCAAGCTCTACTGGCCGCTCGCCGGGATGCGCTACCCGGGAGTCATTGCCGACCCGGCGAAGCGCGAACTGGAAGGTTTGGCGCGCCTGCTGGACCGCGAGGGCATCAAGGTACGCCGTCCCGCACCGGTGGATTTTCACTACAACGCCAAAACCCCGTTCTGGAAGTCCAAGGGATTTTGCACCGCCAGCCCGCGTGACGGCATCCTGATCATCGGCGACGAAATGATCGAGACCCCGATGGCGTGGCGTTCGCGCTTTTTTGAGGTGTACGCCTACCGCGATCTGCTGAACGAGTATTTTGACGCCGGCGCGCGCTGGACCTCGGCCCCCAAACCGATGCTCGACGACCGTGCCTACGATTACAGCTACACGCCGCCCAAGGCCGGTGAGCCGATGCGCTACATGCTCACCGAAGCCGAGCCCCTGTTTGATGCGGCCGATTTCACCCGCTGCGGCCGCGATATCTTCTACACCCGCAGCAACGTCACCAACAAGCGTGGAGTGGAGTGGCTGCGCCGCCACCTGGGAGCGGAATACCGGCTGCACGAGATCGAGACACGCTGCACCCAGCCGATGCACATCGACACCACCTTCGTACCGCTCGGGCCGGGCAAGGTGCTGATCAACCCGGAGTTCGTTGACGTGACCCGTTTGCCGAAAGTCCTGAAAGACTGGCAAATCCTCGTTGCGCCCGAACCCGATCCGCTGCCGCCGAGCTGGCGCTTCTATCTTTCGCTGGTGAGCAAGTGGATCAGCCTGAATATGCTCAAACTCGATGAGAAGCGCGTGATTTGCGAGGAATCTCAGGTTTCCATGATCGCCGCCCTCAAGAGCTGGGGGTTCGAACCGATCCCGCTGCCATTCATGAACTACAAGATGTTCGGCGGTGGTTTTCACTGCGCAACGCTGGACATTCGCCGCCGCGGATCGCTGCAGTCGTATTTCTGACCGGTGGCCGCCGCCTCGTTCCTCGCGCGCTACTGGCGGCTTGTGGTTGCGGGGAGCCTGGCCGCAACCGTCATCGGGCTGTACTTCGCCTTCAACCTGGGAGAGGCGTTTTCGCTTGCCAGCCTCAAGCTGCACCAGGCGACGATCCAGCAGCAGTTCGCAGATCATCCGCTCCGCACGGCAGCGCTGTTTTTCGCCTTGTACCTCAGCGTCACGGCACTGTCCGTTCCGGGGACCGCCCTTCTCACGTTGTCTGCGGGCGCGATCTTTGGCGTACTGTGGGGAACCCTGATCGTCTCGTTTTCATCTGCCCTGGGTGCCACGCTCGCCTTTCTCATCTCACGATTCCTGCTGCGTGACTGGGTGCAGGCGAAGTTCGGGGCTCAGCTGGCCACGTTTAACCGTGGCGTAGAGCGGGATGGGGCGTTCTACGTGGTGTCGCTAGGCCTGATGCCGATCTTCCCCTATTTCGTCATCAATCTGGTAATGGGGCTGACGCCCATGCGCACCACGACTTTCTACTGGGCCAGCCAGACGGGAATGCTGATCGAGACCATTCTGGTCGTCAATGCCGGCACGCAGCTGGCAAAGGTGGAATCATTGTCCGGGCTGTTGTCACCGACCCTCCTGGTCTCGCTCGCACTGATTGCACTGGTTCCATTCCTTCTCAAGTGGTTGCTGACCCATGAGAAAATGCCACAACGCTGGCGGCGTCGCCAGGACGATTGACCATGATCCCCTCCATCTCGATAGTCATTCCTGTCTACAACGAGGAAGCCGGCCTGGCAGGCCTGTTCGCACGTCTCTACCCGGCACTGGACGCACTGGGCGAGCCTTATGAGATCGTGTTCGTCAATGACGGTTCGCGCGACCGCTCCGCCGCCATCCTGCGCGAACAGTTTGCCGCGCGTCCGGACGTCACCCGCGTGGTGCTGTTCAATGGCAACTTCGGCCAGCACATGGCCATCATGGCGGGTTTCGAAAAGACCCGGGGCGACATTGTCATCACGCTGGACGCCGATTTGCAGAACCCCCCTGAAGAAATCGGCAAGCTGGTGGCAAAGATGCGCGAAGGCTACGATTACGTTGGCACCATCCGCAAGCAACGGCAGGACAGCTGGTTCCGGCGCAATGCCTCAAAGGCCATGAACGCCTTGCGTGAGCGCATTACCCACATCAAGATGACAGACCAAGGCTGCATGCTGCGCGCCTATTCGCGCGGCATTGTCGAGGCCATCAATTCGTGCAACGAGATCAATACCTTCATCCCGGCACTGGCCTATACGTTCGCCCAGAGACCGGTGGAAATTGAAGTGGCACACGAGGAACGTGCGGCTGGTGAATCCAAGTATTCGCTGTATTCGCTGATTCGCCTCAATTTCGACCTGATGACCGGGTTCTCGCTGGTTCCCCTGCAGTGGTTTTCCTTTGCCGGCATCGCCATCGCGGGGCTTTCCTTCGTGTTCACGATTTTGCTTGCTGTCCGTCGCATCATGATCGGGCCGGAATCGGAGGGCCTGTTTACCCTGTTTGGAATCGCGTTCTTCCTGATCGGCGTCACGCTGTTTGGCATCGGCCTGTTGGGCGAGTACATCGGCCGCATCTACCAGCAGGTACGTGCCCGCCCCCGTTACCTGGTGCAAGCCGTGCTTGAGAATAAGGAATGACCCGCGCGGTCGTGTTCGCGTACCACAACGTCGGCGTTCGCTGCCTCGCCACGCTCATCAGAGCCGGGGTCGACGTGGGCTTGGTGATCACCCACACCGACAACCCGAACGAGACGATCTGGTTCGAGAGTGTCGAAGCGCTGGCGCGGGAACGGGGAATCCCGGTGATCACGCCGGCCGACCCGAATACGGAGGAAGTGGCAGCCCAGGTGGCTGCGGCCAAGCCCGACTTTCTTTTCTCGTTCTATTACCGCCACATGCTGAGGGCGCCACTGCTCGCGATTGCGCCGCGCGGCAGCTACAACATGCACGGCTCCCTGTTGCCAAAATATCGTGGCCGCGTTCCCGTGAACTGGGCAATCATCCACGGCGAGAGCGAAACCGGGGCTACCCTGCACGCCATGACCGAAAAGCCGGACAACGGGCCCATCGTTGCACAGGAAGCGGTGCCGATTGGCAGGGATGACACGGCACGGGAGGTATTCGACAAGGTCACCGGCGCGGCGGAGAGAGCGCTGGAGCGCGTGCTGCCCGCACTCATCGCCGGTACCGCTGCCCACCAAGCGCAGGACCTGGCCAAA
>CAYUEG010000005.1:0-64060 GCA_964443245.1 uncultured Burkholderiales bacterium
CCGCGCGTTTCCATGCGCAACACCACCCCGGGAAAATCCCGCGTCAGCAGCAGATTGCTCCCGCCCCCCAGAACCAGCAGGGGCAGACCGCGTGCACGTGCCAGCGCCACACCAGCCAGAACATCCGCATCGCTGGTGGCATGTACCAGGAAACGTGCCTTCGCCTCCAGACCGAAGGTGTTGTAAGCCCGGAGCGAGGCGTCTTCTTCAGTGTGGGCTGCCAGTGGCACGAAGGGGGGCACCGCGCCAAGCCGGTGTGCCGCTTTTGCGCAGGATGCAGGGAAAGGTGAGAGTGAAAAATTATAAGGCTGGAGCTTGCGGAGAAACGCCAGGGAAACGTGCGCGAACCGGCACAGCGTTCCAGTTGGCTACAATCACGCCTCCAAGCCCCCGGCAAACCCCTGCGAGGAAGCCCATGCCTTCATTCGACATCGTCTGCGAAGCCAACATGGTCGAAGTGAAGAACGCCGTCGATCAGGCCAACAAGGAAATCACGAATCGCTTTGATTTCAAGGGCACCGACGCCCGCTTCGAACAAAAAGAACGTGAACTGACCGCCTACGCGGATTCGGATTTTCAGCTGCAGCAAATGCGCGACGTGCTGACCAACAAAATGACCAAGCGCAGCGTGGATGTGCGCTTCCTCGACATCGAGGATGCCCAGAAGATTGGGGGCGACAAAGTCAAGCAGGTCATCAAGGTGCGCAATGGCATTGAGCAGGAACAATCGAAGAAGATCGTGCGTTTGCTCAAGGACAGCAAGATCAAGGTCACTGCCTCGATTCAAGGCGAGGCGGTGCGCGTTTCCGGCGCCAAACGGGACGACCTGCAATCCGCCATCGCGCTGGTGCGCAAGGACGTCACCGAAGTGCCGCTGGCGTTCCAGAATTTCCGGGACTGACGCTCCCTCACGGAAGGCTCTCCCCTTAGCCCATGCCTATCCCCGCAAACCGTTGGTGGACAAGGCTTCTGGCAGCATTCACCCTGTCGGGCGCAGTGCTGCCGGCGTACGCCACAGACATCAATGTCGTCGGCCTGTTTCCCGGCAAGGCGCTCGTCTCGATCAACGGTGGCACCCCGCGCACCCTCAGCGTCGGGCAGAAGACTCCGGAAGGCATCACCCTGGTTGCTGTCGGCTCCGATACGGCCACCTTTGAGATTGAAGGCAAGCGGCGCCCGTTGCGCCTGGGCCAGCCATTTCATTCCGCCGGCGCTGCCTCCGGGGAGGATGCGATCGTGCTGTCACCTGACTCTACCGGCCATTACGTCACCATTGGCGCCATCGATGGCAAAGCGGTCAAGTTCATGGTCGATACCGGTGCCACGGCGGTCGCCATGGGTACCAATACCGCGGAGCGGCTGGGGATCGCCTATCGAAATGGGCAACCGCTCACGGTCAGCACCGCCAATGGCAAGCAGCCGGCCCATCTGGTCACGCTGTCGCGCGTGCGCGTCGGTGGCGTCACGCTGGACAATGTCGAAGCCGCTGTCACGCCGGGCATGAATTCCTGGGATGGCGTGCTGCTGGGCATGAGCTTCATCGGCCGCCTGTCGATGCAGCGCGATGGCCAGACCCTGCGCTTGTCCCGCAAGGAGTCCACCGCCCGGACTGCCAATGACAAACGGGACAAGGTGGTCTTGACCGAAACGCGCAACGGCATGTTCACCGTTGCGGCAAAAATCAACGGCATCAGCCTGCCGTTCCTGGTGGATACCGGCGCGACGCTGGTATCGCTTGATGCCACCCAGGCAGACAGCATCGGTCTGGATTATCGCAAGGGCACACCGGGCTGGAGCAGCACTGCAGGCGGACCGGTACGCACCTGGCGTGTAAAGCTCGATTCGGTCTCCGTCGGGCCCATCACGCTCTACGGCATCGACAGTGCCGTGCGCGAGGGTCCGGGCACGGGCGGTGTGGGCTTGCTCGGAATGAGTTTCCTGAATCGTCTCGAGATGCAGCGCGAGGGCGAAACCCTCACACTGACCAAGCGCTTCTAGCCGCCTCCCGCCCCCGGGTGCGCGGCTTTCAGTGAGCGCGCTTGTCGCGCTCAATCACGGCATAAGCCGAATGGTTGTGGATCGATTCAAAGTTCTCGGCTTCCACCGTATAGGCCACCACACGCCCATCGCTGTTGAGTGCAGCGGCAACATCACGCACCAGGTCCTCGACGAATTTGGGGTTGTCGTAGGCGCGTTCCGTGACGTACTTTTCATCCGGGCGTTTGAGCAAGCCGTAGAGCTCGCACGAAGCCTGCCGCTCCACCAGTTCAATGATCTCTTCGATCCACACAAACTCGGTGGTTTCGGCCTTGACGGTGACATGCGAGCGCTGGTTGTGGGCACCGTAGTCCGAGATTTCCTTGGAGCACGGGCACAGGCTGGTCACTGGCACCAGCACTTCCATTGCGAACTTGGTTTTGCCGTCCTCGATTTCACCGATGAACGTGATGTCGTAATCCATCAGACTCCGGACACCCGAAACCGGGGCAGCCTTGTCAATGAAATACGGAAAGCGCATCTCAATGTGCCCGGTTTTCGCTTCCAGCCGGGTAGCCATCTCGCGGAGCATGACGGCGAAGGATTCCACAGAAATCTCCCGTTCATGCGCATTGAGAATTTCGACAAAGCGCGACATGTGCGTGCCCTTGAACTCCTGCGGCAGACCCACCGTCATGCTGAAGGTGGCTACGGTTCGCTGGGCGCCGCCACCACGCTCGGCAATCTTCATCGGATGCCGAATCGCGCGAATGCCCACTTTGTTGATGGCGATATGGCGGGTATCGGCAGAACTTTGCACATCAACCATGGGCTTGGTGCCAAATGCGGAGTCTCGGGTATTCATGGAAGTATCCTTCAGGTGGTGGCGTCGGCGAAAGAGAGTCGACAACCTCCCACAACCCAACAGTGAATTTGCTCGATCAATCGGGAATATCGAGCCTTATGCCGACTTTTTCAACAATGGCGTCAGTGTGGATATACGGGCTTCGATCGACCGGCGGATGCCGGCCGCGTCAAGCCCGACCATTGCCAGCAGTTTTGCCGGATCGCCATGGTCGATCACGCGATCGGGCAAGCCCAGCATCAGCAACGGGATCTCGATGCCCGCCGCCTGCAAGGCTTCCGCGCAGGCCGAGCCGGCCCCGCCGGCGATGACGTTCTCTTCGACCGTCACGACCAGGTCATGCTGCATCGCCATGTCGGTCACCATGGCAGCGTCCAGCGGCTTGACAAAGCGCATGTTGACCACGGTGGCATCGAGCTCACCGCCGGCGGACAGGGCTGGCGTGACCATCGAGCCGAAGGCAAGAATCGCCACGCGCCGGCCGACCTTGCCACCGCCACGGCGACGCACCTCGGCCTTGCCCCAGGGCAACGCAGTCATCTCCTGAACCACCGCCACACCGGGGCCAACACCACGCGGATAGCGCACGGCAACCGTGTGATCCTGGAGAAAACCGGTGTAGAGCATCTGACGGCATTCATTCTCGTCCGCGGGAGCCAATACCGATACATCGGGCAGACAGCGCAGGAACGACAAGTCATAGCTGCCGGCGTGGGTGGCGCCATCCGCACCCACCAGCCCGGCACGGTCAATCGCCAGCAACACCGGCAGGCGCTGCAGCGCGACGTCGTGAATCAATTGATCGTAGGCACGTTGCAGAAAAGTCGAGTAGATCGCCACCACCGGCTTGAGCCCCTCGCAGGCCAACCCCGCAGCAAAGGTGACGGCATGCTGCTCGGCGATGCCGACGTCGTGGTAACGGTCGGCATACCGTTCCGCGAACTGCACCATGCCGGACCCTTCACGCATCGCGGGTGTAATGCCGATCAGACGCGGGTCTGCGGCAGCCATGTCGCACAGCCATTCGCCGAAAACCTGCGTGTAGGTGGGTTTCCCGCCCGTCTTGGGTACGATGCCCTGCTTGGGGTCAAACTTGCCCGGACCGTGGTACAGCACCGGGTCTGCCTCGGCCAGCTTGTAGCCCTGCCCCTTTTTGGTTACCACGTGGAGGAACTGGGGACCCTTCAGTTCCTTCAGATTCTCCAGAGTGGGAATAAGGGAATCCAGATCATGTCCGTCAATCGGCCCGATGTAATTGAATCCGAGCTCTTCAAACATGGTGCCCGGTACCACCATGCCTTTCGCATGTTCCTCGAAGCGCTTGGCCAGTTCCCAAAGCGGCGGCACTACGCCCAGTACCGTCTTGCCTGCCTTGCGCACGGCCGAGTAGACACGCCCGCTCATCAGCCGTGCCAGATAGCGGTTGAGGGCACCGACAGGCGGGGAGATCGACATGTCGTTGTCATTCAGAACCACAATCAGGCGAATGTCCTCCTGCACCCCGGCGTTGTTCATCGCTTCGAACGCCATGCCGGCGGTCATGGCACCATCGCCAATGACGGCGACGGCATAGCGGCCTTCCCCTTTTTGCCTGGCCGCCACAGCCATGCCCAGCGCCGCCGAGATCGAAGTGGAAGAATGCGCGGTACCGAAGGTATCGTACGGACTTTCCGAGCGACGCGGAAACCCGGAAATGCCATCAAGCTGCCGCAGGCTATGCATCCGTTCGCGTCGGCCGGTAAGGATCTTGTGCGGGTAGGTCTGGTGGCCGACGTCCCAGACAATCCGGTCTTCCGGCGTGTCGAACACGTAATGCAGCGCAATGGTCAGTTCGACCGTACCGAGGTTGGATGACAGGTGGCCGCCGGTTTGTGACACCGACTCCAGCAGGTAGGCACGCAGTTCGGTCGAGAGCCGAACGAGATCCTCGCGCGGCAGCTTGCGCAGGTCTGCAGGCAGGTTGATGGTCCGTAGCAGTTCGTACATGAGGTTCAAAAGCTTCGCTGCGCGATGAACTGCGCCATGTCCGCCAGGCGCTGGCCGCGCGCGCCGAACGGTTGCACTGCCGCCAGCGCTTCCTGGAGCAGTTCCTGTGCCTTGCCGCGTGCAGGACCCAGGCCAAGCAGCGAAACATAAGTGGGTTTGTCGTGTAGCTGGTCTTTTCCCGCTGTCTTGCCCAGAGTAGCCGTTTCTTCGGTGGCATCAAGAATGTCATCGACCACCTGAAACAGAAGCCCGATGCATTTGGCATAGCGGTCGAGCCTGGCACGCGCGGAAGGCGCCAGCGGGTGCCCGCACAGCGCCCCCATCAGTACCGAAGCACGAATCAGCGCCCCGGTTTTCTGGATATGCATCATCTCGAGTTCGGCTTCGGTAACGGACTTGCCCACGGCATCCAGATCGATCTGCTGTCCGCCGCACATGCCCAGCGAGCCGGACGCGTGCCCCAGAATCTCGATCATCTCCAGCTGGGCCGCCGCATCCGGCGCCGCGCGCCGCGCCGCCAGCACCCACATCGCCTGTGCCTGCAGGGCATCACCCGCAAGGATTGCGGTGGCCTCATCAAATTCGACATGCACCGTGGGCTTGCCCCTTCTCAGCACGTCATCGTCCATCGAGGGCAAATCGTCATGGATCAGCGAGTAGCCATGCACCATCTCGACCGCAGCGGCAGGAATCTCGAGCGCCCGCTGATCCGCCTCGACCAGTTCGCCCGCAGCAAACACCAGCAACGGGCGCACCCGTTTGCCACCGCCGAGCACGGCATAGCGCATGGCGTCGTGCAAGCGGGTCGGCGCTGCCGATACCGGCGGCAGCAACTCCGCAAGGACGGCTTCCATGCGAACCTGCAGGTCCTGCGTCCAGAACGAAAACTGCACCGCAGCCGGCGCCGAAGCCATGTTCATGCTTCGTCTTCCAGATCGAGTGGCTTGAGGGTACCCTCCTCCAGCACCCTGACCTGCTGCTCGACTGCCTTGAGTCGCGCATGCGCCGCCTTGACCAGCTCAACACCGCGCTGGTAACGCTTGAGTGATTCTTCAAGGGGCATCTCGCCCGACTCCATCGCATCGACAATGGCTTCGAGTTCACGCATCGCGTCCTCGAAAGGAAGATCGCCTGGATTGGCGGCCTGTTTCGGCATGGCTTTTCTGCTGTGGGTCAATCGACCGCAAGGAATTCTCTGGAACTGGGTATTTTACCCGTCTGAAAGGGTAAAATGCCGATTCTGCACGTCGAAAGTAGCTCTTTAAGACGAAATCGGCTTTCAGTTCGAGGTTTCTCTTCGGGTGCGCAAGCACTTTGGACTCTGGGAGGAATTTGCATCATGTCGGACTTGGGGCTCGCCCATCAATTGCAGCCGGCGCAATCACAATTGCCGGTAACCTGGTACCACACGCAAGCGCAGTTCGAGCTGGAACTGCAAACCGTTTTCAAGAATGCCCCGCAGTATGTGGGCCATGAACTCATGGTGCCGAATGAGGGCGATTTCCACTCCATTGGGTGGATGAATGACGCCCTGGCGCTGGTGCGCAATCCCAAGGGCGTCGAGTTGCTGTCGAACGTCTGCCGTCATCGCCAGGCCATCATGCTCAACGGCCGTGGCAATCTTGCGCCCAGTGCCGGCAACATCGTCTGTCCGGTACACCGCTGGACCTACAACCCGGAAGGCAAGCTGCTGGGGGCTCCGTACTTCGGCGCCAACCCCTGCCTGGATCTGCATAAGGTCCCGGTGCAGAACTGGAACGGACTCCTGTTCAGGGGGCGGCGCCCGATCGCCGCCGACATGGCCGGTCTTGAAGTGCTTTCAGACCTCAACTTCGAGGGCTATCTGCTCGATCGCGTCGAGATCCACGAGTGTGATTACAACTGGAAGACCTTCATTGAGGTCTACCTCGAGGATTATCACGTCGAGCCGTTCCATCCAGGCCTGGGGCAATTCGTCTCCTGCGACGATCTCCGATGGCAGTTTTCGGAGCGGTTTTCGGTACAGACGGTGGGGATCAACAACCGTCTGGCCAAACCGGGCAGCGAAAAATATCGCGCGTGGCACGAGCAGGTGCTCAAGTACCGCAACGGTACCCCGCCCGAGCATGGCGCGATCTGGCTGACGATCTACCCCAACATCATGGTGGAGTGGTATCCCCACGTGCTGGTGGTATCGCACCTGATCCCGCGCGGGCCGCAGAAAACCACCAACGTGGTCGAGTTCTACTATCCGGAAGACATCGTGTTGTTCGAGCGTGAATTCATCGAAGCCGAACAGGCCGCCTACATGGAGACCTGCCTGGAGGATGACGAGATCGCGCTGCGGATGGATGCCGGGCGGCGTGCACTGATGGAGCAGGGCTTGAACCAGGTCGGCCCCTACCAGACACCCATGGAAGATGGGATGCAGCATTTCCACGAGTACCTGCGCCGCGAATTGCAGACGCCCTAGATGCAATCCCTGTGGATGCTGCTGGCGGCGCTGCTGTTCGCGGTCATCGGTGTCACCATCAAGTTTGCAGCTGCCGCAGGCTACGGCACGGCGGAGCTGGTTTTCTACCGCTCGGTAATCGGCTGCATGCTGGCCACTGCCGCCATGGCGGTACTGCGCATCCCGATCCGCACTGCGCACGCTGCCGCGCACCTCAAACGCGGTGTCGCCAGCACCGTTGCGATCAGCGCCTTCATGTATGCCGTGGTGCATCTGCCTCTCTCGACCGCGGTCACCCTCAATTTCACCGCGCCCCTTTGGGTGGCTCTGATCCTCGCGCTGGTGTTCGGCGAGAACCTCTCGCGCATCATGCTGGTGGCCCTGGCGATTGGCTTCATCGGCATCGTGCTGTTGCTGCAACCTGTCTTCACGCCAGACAAACGTTTTGACGTCACCATTGGACTGCTCTCGGGCACGGCAGCAGCCATTGGCGTGCTGAATGTGCGCCGACTAGGCGGGCTGGGAGAACCGGACCTGCGGATCTTCTGGTGGTTTACCGCCATCATCAGCCTCGCCTCCGGCGTCTGGCTGGTCCTCGTCGGCGGATGGAAAAGCCACAGCATGGAGGGGGCAGGCTGGGTACTTGCGATGGCTTTTGCCGCCACCGCAGGACAGCTTGCCCAAACCCGTGCGTATTCGCACGGCAAGGCCTTGCTGGCCGCCAATCTCTCCTACGCGGCAGTGCCTTTCTCGGCCCTGGCCGGCGTACTTCTCTACGACGACCGCATCCCGGCCACTGGCTGGCTGGCGATGGGCATGGTCATTCTCAGCGGTATCATGGCCACATGGCGCACCCGCCGCGGGGAAGCCAAAACTGCCATGCCCGAGCCGCCCAATCCCAGCACCTGACCCCGATCGAGACCCATGACCTACACGACCATCATCTCCACCGAAGTACTGGCCACCCATCTGCATGACCCGAACTGGGTGATCCTCGACAGCCAGCACGACCTGATGAATCCTGCCCACGGCCGCGATGCTTATGCGGCCGGGCATATTCCGGGGGCACGCTTCATTTCGGTGGATGACGATGTATCCGACCATGCGATCACCGGGCGGGGACGGCATCCACTGCCGACACCCCCCATCATGTCGGCAGTGTTTTCGCGCCTCGGCATTGACGCCGGCAAGCAGGTGGTGGTGTATGACGGCAGCTCGGGTTCATCGGCCGGACGCACATGGTGGTGCCTGCGCTGGCTGGGCCATCAGGCAGTAGCCATACTGGATGGCGGCATCACGCTGTGGAAGTCCGAGGGGCGACCCTTGTCCACCGAATTGCCCTCCTGGAAGCCGGCACAATTCGTCGGTCAACCCAACCAGCAGATGAAAGTGGACACGGCCACCGTGCTGGCGAACATGCGTAATCCGGATGCGCCAATGCTCGACGCACGCGCGCCGGAACGCTACGACGGCTCCGCCGAGACAATCGATCCGGTGGGCGGCCACATTCCAGGCGCGATCAACCGCTTCTGGAAAATGAACGTCGGCGCGGACGGCAGGTTCAAGAGCGCCGAGACGCTGCGACGCGAATTCTCCGATTTGCTGGGTACGGTGCCGCCATCGCACATGATTCATCAGTGCGGTTCCGGTGTGAGCGCTTGCCACAACCTGATCGCCATGGAAATTGCCGGCCTTGCCGGCGGCAAGTTGTACCCCGGTTCGTGGAGCGAATGGTGCAGTGATCCGGAAAGGCCGGTGGCCACCGGCTCCGCCCCCTGAGCAGACGTCATCGATGCGCGCAAGAATGGCTCCAGGAGCCATTCTTGCGCAATCCACCCGCCTTTCAGAAACCGAGGAACTGATCGTCATGAGCCGCCCAACCAAGCCCATCCGGACCGAAACCGGTCACAGCACCGCCGACTCGATCACCGTGTACGGCAAGAATCTTTGTACCGAAGTGATTGGCAAGGTCAATCTGGGCGACATGGGCTTCCTCGGGCTCACCGGCCGCCTGCCGACACCCCAGGAATCAGCCGTCTTCAACGCCATCACCGTCACGCTGGTGGAACACGGCATTACGCCTTCCGCCATCGCCGCGCGCCAGACCATCCTCGGTGCGCCCGAATCGCTGCAGGGGGCCGTCGCTGCCGGTCTGTTGGGCCTGGGCAACGTGTTCGTCGGCTCGATGGACGCCGTGGCCAATCTTCTGACGCGGACCCTCAAGGACGCCGGCGATACACCCGACTACACCGCACTCGCCAAGGCCATCGTAGACGACTACGCCGCGCGCAGGGCCATCATCCCCGGGATCGGCCACCCGATCCACAAGCCGGTGGACCCGCGTGTACCCGTGCTGTTCCGCGTCGCGGCAGAGAATGGCTTCTCTGGTCGATACGTCAAGCTGATGCAGGCGGTGCATGCAGAAGCACAATCGCGCACCACCAAGGTGTTGCCGATGAATGCCACTGCGGCGATCGGCGCAATCGCCTGCGAACTGGGGATTGAGGCGCGCGTGGTGCGCGGCCTGGGCGTGATGGCACGTGCCGTCGGCCTGGTGAGCCACATCCTCGAAGAAACCCGCAACCCGATGGCCGATGAAGTATGGCATCGCACCGAGGAAGCGGCCACTGCACACAAGCGTGCCTGAGCCACTGTGCGCACAGCGCCGGGCGATCAGACCACCTGCTCAACACGCCTTGCGTTGTCGCTTCCGTACCCGATGAAACCAGATCGCCGCACAGGACCGTCATTCCCGGGGGCGACTGTAGCGAAACGTTTGTATGCCCTCTTGCGTGCTGACAAGCGCAAAACCGGTAGTCTGGTGCAGCCTGATTGATGCAATGTTGTCCTCAAGAATTTCGGCAGTCAGATTCTCATGCAACCGTTGCGCATGACGAACCATGCGGGTGGCAATGCCGCGCCCACGGCAGGATTCGTCCACCGCTTCGGTAATCAGCGTAGTCGACCCTTCGTGGCGCAGCAACAGATAACCGGCACGCCGGGTACCCAGGCACGCGATGTAAACATCCATATTGGCTGGCTGACGAAGATAAAAGCGCAACTGCGCCAGATAACTGATCGAGCCGGTATGATTTGTCATGCTCAACCTGACGCTGTTGCGCAGGCTTCTGAGAAACAGATAGTCGGCCAGAGAGCGGGCGCGGCGAATTTCAATTTGTGAGTGTTCTGAATCAGTCATGGCCAAAGTACCCAAAAACGATCTGCCCCTGATGGCCGTAGAAGAAGGCATTGTCCTGTTCCATCCACACATGCCAAGGAAAGCCAAGGAGTATGTGTGCGACACGCTGGATAGCCGCTGGATCGGTCAAGGCCCGAAAGTCGACCTGTTCGAGGCACGTTTCCGTGCCCAGTTCGACCAGCCCGGCCCGTGCGTTTCGACCGGTTCGGGAACGGACGCCTTGCATCTGGCATACATCCTGGCCGGCATCCAGCCGGGGCACGAAGTGCTGGTGCCCCTGTTCACCTGCACGGCAACCAATCTGCCGCTCCTGTACATCGGCGCCAAGCCCGTCTTTGTCGACGTCGATCCGGTCACGCTGAACATATCCGTGCCCGATTTGCGGCGCAAGATATCCGACAAAACCCGTGCGATCGTGTGTGTGCACTATGGTGGACTGCCCTGTGACATGGCGGAAATCCGGGCTCTGGCGGAGGAGTATTCGATTCCGGTTATCGAAGATGCAGCTCACGCTCTGGGCGCGCGCTATGATGGCAAGCCGATCGGAGCGATCTCTGAATTTACCATGTACAGTTTTCAGGCGATCAAGCACCTCACCACTGGCGATGGTGGACTGCTGACCTTCCTGGATGCCAGCCTGGACCCGATGGCCCGGCGCTTGCGCTGGTTCGGCATTGATCGGGCCAACAAGCAAAAAGGGATCTGGGAAAACGACATCACGGAGATCGGATTCAAGTATCAGTTGACTGATATCGGCGCTGCCATCGGCCTGGCCGGGCTGGAAGAGTTCGACGAGACCCTGGCGTATCGCAGGCGACTCTACCAGCGCTATCTCGCCAACCTGGCGGGTGTGGCGCATGTGCAGATCGTCAATGATTTTGACCCGCGCAAGGAGCATGCGGCCTGGTTGTTCACCATCATGGTGGAGCGCCGTGTCGATTGCCAGATGAAGCTGCGCAGCCGGCGGATCGAGTCGGGCCAGACCCATTATCGTAATGACCGATACTCGGTGTTCGCCTGCACGGAGGAATTTCCGGCAATGGATTCGATTGACGACAAGTATCTGATCCTGCCCCTGCATACCAGGATGACCATCGAGGATGTGGACCTTGTTTGCGAAGTGCTCAAGGAGGGCTGGTAATCTGGTTGCGCCGTTGCCGCTGGGCAACCGCCTGAACTCCCCCTACCCGTGCCATGTTGTTGTCCAGTCTTTTCAAGCAGCTTTGGCGCAAGCGCGGCGGTGACCGGCAAGCGCCGGCCCTTCCCGGTTCCGAGTCCGCCAATGCCGCCACACTGGAGGCGGTACGACATTTCGAAAGCGGTGAATTCACCAAGGCGCAGGACCAGGCAGCCGCAGCGGTAAAGCGCGATCCTCGATGCCATCCGGCCTGGAATCTTCTGGGAGCAATTGCCGCCGCCAATGGCATGAACGAGATGGCAATACGGCACTTCGAGCGTGCCATTGCAATCGAACCTGCCAACGCCGACTATCTGAGCAACTGCGGAGAGGCGTGTCGTCGCGCCGGGTGGCTGGACGACGCCGTAGCCAATTGCCGCACCGCGCTCACTGCCAATCCCGGACACCTGGGTGCCCGCTACAACCTGGCCCTGGCGCTGCATGCGATGGGCGAGGTCGAGTCAGCCCGCGATGTGCTGGTGACCGCCCTTGCCATCAGCCCCGATGACCGCAGGTCACACACGGCCCTGCTTTTTTTGCTGTGCCATCATCCAGACATCGAGGGTGCCACGCTGCTTGCAGAACATCGGAACTGGAACGAGCGCCACGCCCGCAACCTCGTACCCAACCGCGCTCGGAGCACAACCGCTTTCAATCCGGACCGAAAGTTGCGCATCGGCTATGTATCGGGTGATTTCCGCCGACATTCGCTTTCGTACTTCATCGAACCGCTTTTCGCCAATCATGATCGTCTGCGCTTCGAGGTGTTTTGCTACAGCAATACCCGGAAAACGGATGACGTAACTGACCAGTTGCGCAGCCAGGTGTCGCAGTGGCGCGACATCCGTACGCTATCCGATGAGGCCGCGGCGGCGCTGGTCATGCAGGACGGCATCGATATCCTGATCGATTTGTCGGGGCACACGGCTGATAGCCGTCTGCTCATGTTCGCGCGCAAGCCTGCGCCAGTGCAAATGTCCTACCTCGGCTATCCCAATACCACTGGGCTGACCGCCATGGACTTCCGCGTTACCGATGCGTATATGGATCCCCTGGTTCTTGCCGAGCCTCTGTACGTCGAGAAACTGCTCCGCATGCCGCACAGCCTGTGGTGCTACAGGCCACCTGCGGATGCACCCGAAGTGAATCCGCTGCCAGCGCTCATCGGCAACAGAATGACATTCGGTTCGCTGCACAGCTTTACCAAACTCAACCGTGCGGTCATCCAGACGTGGGCAAAGATACTTGCCTCTCTTCCCGATGCGGATCTGGTGATTGCCGGTGCGCCCGAAGGGGAGACAAGATCCCGCTTGACCGGACAGTTCGCAGCACATGGGGTTGAACCGGACCGCATCCAGCTGGTGGGAAAACAGAACTTCGACGATTACCTGAAGCTCTACCATCGCATCGACATAGGCCTTGATGCCTTCCCTTACAACGGCGGAACCACAACTTGCGAATCACTCTGGATGGGCGTTCCTGTGATTACCCTGGCGGGCGCTTATGGAGTGGCACGGGCCGGTGTCAGCCTTCTCACCACTGCGGACTTGCCCGAACTGATCGCGCCAACACGCGAACGGTACGTTGAGATCGCGGTGAATCTGGCCAGGGATCCCCGGCGCCTCGCCGCACTGCGCAGCGGTTTGCGCGAGCGCATGCAGCAGTCTCCTTTGATGAACGAGACGGCCTTTACCCGCGCCTTCGAGGCGATGCTGCACGATGCCATGAACGGAGTCCGGCAGTAAACACGGTGCCCACACCTGCGCGCAAAGCAGGCCGACGCCTGGTCACGGCCTTTTCCGCAGCGTGATATCGCCGTACCAAGCGGTGGCCACTTCGCCAGTCTGATCAGTATCGGTCATGATGGCGATTCCCAGCACCGGCGGTGGTTCCTCCTTGAAGGCCCGTTTGTAGTCTTCGTAGACATTGCGCTCGACCTCGATCCATTCGCCGACGCGTTTCGCGCCCGACTCGACCACGAACATCATGGCCCTTGACGTGTAAGCATTGGGCACCATCGTACCGACCGGCGCCTTGCCATCCCACACATAGTTGATGCCCGCGTGCGGCGGGTAGTCGCCATAGAGCGCCTTGGCCATGCCGTATTGCATGCGCATTCCTGCACCGGCTTTCTCGGGATCGTAGCGGAAGGTGACATAGATGCGTGCCGGGTAATCATCGCCCTCCCTGGCATGAATGTCGGCGTTCTTGACGAGATTGGCGACTTTCCAGCGCCATCTGAGGATGGGCGTGTCACGGATGTTGAGGTTCAGCGCGGATAGGTCACGCGTCAAGCCGGACGCGGAGGCATTCGCCTCGGCCTTGAGCACCGTCACCCCGCCTTCTGAAGTCAGCGAGTAGGTGGTGTGCTTGTCCGTGTTGCGGAACGTCAGCGCCTTCCAGCCTTGTGGCATCGCCCCCGCCTTCTCGGCAGAAAACTTGCCCGCTTCAATGACCTCTTGCGCCAGTGCCAGGCTCTGGTGCACGAGCAGCAGCAGGACCAGCAGGGCTTTCATTGCGCCAACCGTTCCAGAAGATGCGCCAACTGCGGATCCGCCGCCAGGCGCCTGACGTCTTCAGGGGAATCGATATCCGGCAACTTGCGCAACGCCGAGAGATTGGCCCGCACGCGGATGGCAGCAGCGTGCGTCGCCGACATCACCTTGCCTGAACCCCAGGGAATGCCCGCATAAAGCTCCGGCACCGCACGCTTCAAACCCGTGAGGACATAGCCACCGTCTTCGGCCGGGCCAAACACGGCATCGGCATACCGTAACTGGTCGAACGCATCGGCAATATCGTCACGCGTGAGCCATGGGCAGTCCGTCCCCACGAGGACCGGCAACTCACCGGCCGCGAGAGCGCCACACAGCGCCAGCCACATGCGCGCACCGAGACCTGCGCCGGTCTGTTCCCGCAGCACGACCCCAAAGTCACGCACGCAGTCGGCAAAGAACGGATGCGAAGGCTCGCCTGCACACCAAAGTTCAACGCGCCCATCGGGCGTGCTGGTGGACCATTCTCGCGCCACCTGAAGGCAGTGGCGCACCAGGCGCCCATGCAGGATGGCCGCCCCTTCGGCACCCAGGGCAGGGATGAGTCGCGTCTTGCAGGCACCGGCAACGGGCGCCCTGGCAAACACCTGGAGTACCGGGCTCATGGAATGGTCATGCGTAAGCGATCCAGCGGCCGCAGGCGATCACCGCGACCCACAGCACGATGGAAGCCGACGCCATGGCACGCGCACTGGCTGGCGCCGACGTGGCCGATTCCCATTCGGCCACGTGCACATAGGGCCCGGTATGAAACACGGCGGCATTGATGCCGGCCAGAAAGATCAGGCCCAGTTTCAGGATAAAGACCCGATTGCCGATCAGATCTACGGCATGGGCGATGAACAGCAGCAGCCCGCTGGCAGCCGCAATCGCAAAGCCCAGCAAGGTCAGCGGCAGCACATGGCTGGCAAGCTGGCGCAAGGACAAGCTGCGCGAGAGACCCAGAATCCGCAGGTCGACCATCAGGATGGAGCCGAACAGGACCGCAATGGCGAGGATGTGGATGGTCTCCACCAGAGGAAACGCCCATGCGTTGCCGCGCAGAAAGACGGCCAGCGGCAGCTGGTGGAGGGTCTGGCCGATATCCATGTTCAGGTTGGGCGATGCGACATGCAGGAAGACCGTTTCGGCCGTGGCGGCAAGCCTGGTGGCCGAATCGCTACCGCAGTTCGGTCGGTTTGCCGTTCACGATGATCCGCTCCACACGCAGTTCATCTTTCTTCGTGGTGCTCGGGTAGCCGACCAGCGTGACCGTGGAGCCGACCTTGACCATCTCGCTGTTCATGCCGCGTGCCTCCATCCGGAACACCGGCGCCAGCCAGGCAAACCAGGTCCGGTCGGTTGTCTTCAGACGCAAGGTTGCATGGGGATTCTCGTACTTTGACTCCACAATCGTGCCCGTCAGGGTCAGTTCCTTGGTGTTGTCATAGTCGCTCCAGCCGTGGTGAGCGAGTGCCACGCCAGACCCGGAGGACAGCAAGGCAAGCACGACAAGACCGGTCCGGGGCACGGCATTGACCCATGAGGGGATAAGCAAACGCAGGTAACGAGCAAACATGGGAGTCCTTTCTAGCGCAGCGATGGCAAGGTTTGATGAAGTTGTCGGACACGCTCGGCACGCGGCAGCTCGGCCAGCGCCTTTACCCGGGCGTGAAAAGCAGGCATGTTGCCACGTTCTTCTTCGATCATGCGGGCAAAGGCAGGCACCGAATCCGTGTAGACCGCAACCGAGCCCAGGCGCGCATTGTTGAGGTCGCGCTCGAACCATGCGTCGTACGCGCGAGCCTCGCCGTCGGCAAGATTCCAGCCGGCACGCAACTGCCGATACGCAAGCTTGAGGTCGGCCAACGCCGTCGCCTTGCCGGCACGCTTGGCCGCATCATCCCCCGCTCCTGCGTAGACCGCCGCCAGACTGGCACGGCCACGCATCATGAGGGCCACCAGTTCTTTCTGCCGTAAACGAAAGCGCTCATATTCCGCCACCTGCGCCGGTGTTGCCTCGCTGCGCATCCAGCGGCGCAGGCCTTCTTCCTCCACCGCCACGGCGTAGGATTCATTGAACGTGGCGTCGTCACGGGCGTAGGCCACCTGGTGCGCCAGTTCGTGGAAGATCAGGCGGGCAATGTCCAGATCCGGCAAGTGCATGAAGGTATTGAGCAGCGGATCATCGAACCAGCCCAGGGTCGAGTAGGCAGGCACCCCGCCGGTATAGACGTCGTCGCCCGCCTGACGCAGCATGGCGGCGTGTGCCTCCGCATCCGCCTTTGAAAAGTAACCCCGATAAGGCACACAGCCGGCGACCGGAAAGCACTGCGTCTTGAGGTCCAGAGAAAGTTCGGGAGCCGCGAAAACGTTCCAGACCACGTAAGGCCGCTTGACGTCAGCGTAGATGCGGTAACTGCGGTTGTCCGGCAAGCCCAGTTCGCGAGTGGCAAACTCGCGCGCGCGCGCTGCATAGGCCAGCTTGCGCTTCAGCTCCGGGCCAGTGTTGCTATCTGCCAGCACCTCTTCGACCGGACGTGACAGGCGCCTTACCTCCATCTGGCCGCTGAATGCCTGCCAGTAGTAGGAAATGGCGGTACAACCCGACAGGGTACTTGCCGCCAACAACAAGGCAATCAGCTTCAAGCGACGCATGCGGCGTTACCTGAAAGAACCCGTCTCGACAAACCGGATCATGTGTCGTACCACCTGGTGCGATATCAGGAGACCGGTATGACCCACCGGCAAGACCAGATGTTCGCGCGCCCCTGCCACCTGCGTTTCGGCCACGCTCACGGTGCCATCGTGCGGCTTGGGCAGGCGTGGTGCCAGCACCCGGCCCAGACCCAGCCTCGAATCGCCCGCGATCACTCCCAGATCGATGTGAGGCGGCACCACCGGCCGCGGCCCCGAGAGCCAGTCCTGGAGCGGCTTTCCAGCCAGTATGTTGCCAAGACCCTTGTCCACCAAGGCTTTCCCGGCATGGGACCCCTGAAATGGCGGCCCTGCCAGCACAATCCTGCCGAGTGATTTGCCCGGTATGGCCCAGCCGGCCTCCGCCAGCATCGAGACGATCGTCACCGCGCCCAAACTATGCCCGGCAAAATGGATGGTCTGGTGCGGCAGCCCCAGTACAAAGCGCAGCAGCGCGGCACGATTCTGTGCCAACGTGGCGCGTACGGTCGGGTACGAAAACGACCGGGCGGCATAGCCGGCCGCAGAAAACTGGGTACGCCAGTAGCGCATCGCAAATCCGGACAACCACAGGCCGTGCACACACACCACGGCCTGCGCTTCGGCCTGTGCTGCGGCCGGGGATGCGGGCGTCGCTTCCATGTTCCTTCCTACCACGCCCACGACATTTCCCGCGCGTGGCGAATCACTTCGTCAATCCCAACGAAAACAAGACCACCACGACACCGAAAAACACCATGAGCGCGGGAGTCAACACGGCGGTCACAATGGTGACCCGCTCAGCCTCGGCCGGATCATCGGGATTGACGGCCACTTCGACCTTCTGGCCCACCTTCAAACGCTGGTGATAAGGCATGCGCGAGACAAAGCGGTGGGCATCCCCCTTGGCATCGACGTACTCAATCTCCGGGCAGCGCGACACCGTGACCTTGACCAGCGCTACCACCGTGCCCTGCACACGCGGCCACTTGCGCAGCTTCTGCCAGGAGAGGTGCACGAACCCCACGCCCATCGCGATGAACAGCAGGCCGGCAAACAGGGGCCAATTGGAAAAGGGCGTCATCGCACTTGATCCGATCGCTCCACCTCGACCAGGCAGTCGTAAAAGGTCGGCCCGCGCCCCAGGTCGGTCAGCGTCTGATTGGTCACCGCATTGGCATTGCGGCCGGTCGGCGTGTACTTGTGCCACCAGACGGAAAGCGCCGTCACCACACCCGGCCGGGACTTGCCATTGACCCGGGCGCGTGCTTCGAAGCTGCCGCGATCATTGAAGATGCGTACGCGATCGCCATCCCGGATGCCGCGCGGCGTCGCATCCGATTCATCCACATCCAGGAATGGCTCCTTCTCGGCCTCACGCAATGACGCAATGTTGCCGAACGTGGAATTCATGAAATTGCGCGCCGGGGGCGAGATCATCATCAGCGGGTACTTCTTCGCCAGTGCCGGGTTGGTGGCAGGCGATTCGCGCGGTGCAATGTAATCCGGCAGTGCCGGCAAGCCCAGTGCAACCGCTCTGGCGCTGACAAACTCGCACTTGCCGGAAGGCGTGCGAAAGTTGCCCTCGGCAAAAGGCTTCCACTCGGCCGGCACATTGAGCCGTTGCCAGCCATGTTCCTTGAGCGAATCAATCGTGATGCCCTGGTTGTAGGGGTGTGAGGCATCCATTGCCTGGGCGGCGATCACCTCGTCGCTTTCGAACAAGGCCGGTTCGGTGAAGCCCATGCGCGCCGCCAGCGCGCGAAACACGTCGCTGTCGGACCGTGCTTCCCCCACCGGTGCAATGGCCGGCTGGTTGACCATCCAGTACAGGTGGCCGTAGGACTTGTGAATATCAAAGTGCTCCAGCTGCGTGGTGGCCGGCAGGACAATGTCGGCGTAGTCACACGAATCGGTCAGAAAGCAATCGTGCACCACCGTGAACAGGTCCTCCCGCGCCAAACCGCGCAATACCTTGTTCGAATCGGGCGCCACGGTGGCCGGGTTGGCCGAGTACACGTACATGGCTTTTACAGGCGGCCCGTTCGACAGCGCCGCCGCGTCCCCCAGCAATGCATCGCCGAGTTTGATCATGTTGATGGTGCGTGGCGCGTTCCAGATGAGGTCGGGCCGTTCGAGCGCACGGGCATCGACCGGATAGGTACCACCCGTCCCGAGCAACACACCGCCCGCAGCGTGGCGCCATGCGCCGGTGAGTGCCGGCAGGCAGGCAATGGTGCGGCAGCTCATGGCACCGCCGGCGTGGCGTTGCAGACCATAGTTGATGCGGATCGCCGCTGGCTCACCATGGCGACCGGCAAGCCCGTATTCACGTGCAAGCCCGTCAATCTCCCCTTCGGAAAGACCGGTGATGGCCGCTGCACGCGCCGGCGTCCACGCCTTGACATGATCTTTCAACGCGTCAAAGCCCAAGGTATGGCGCGCGATGTAGTCGTGATCGAGAAGGTCATCGCGCACCAGCACATGCATCATCGCCAGCGCCAGGGCGGCATCGGTGCCAGGGCGGATCGGCAGCCACTGGTGGCATTTTTCCGCCGAGAGGGAACGATACGGATCAATCGCGATCACCCGGGCGCCGCGGCGCTTGGCTTCGGTGACGCGGGTCCACAGATGCACACTGGAGGTAATCGGGTTGGTGCCCCACAACAGGATGAGTCTGGCGTCCTCGAACCGCTCCATCTCCGGGCCGATATTGGCCCCCACCGTCAGGGCGATGCCTTCCTTGCCGGCGTTTGAGCAGATGGTGCGATCGAGCAGCGAAGCCCCCAGCACATGGAAAAAGCGCCGGTCGATCGAATTGGCCTGCACCAGACCCATGGTACCGGCGTAAGAGTACGGCAGGATCGCCTGCGGATTGTCGGCAGCGATGGCCTTGAAACGAGCTGCAATCGTGTCCAGTGCTTCATCCCAGCTGATGCGCTCAAAGCGCGCGTCAGCGCCTGGCCCCTTGGGTCCGATGCGCCTGAGTGGATGGAGCACGCGATCCGGCGCGTAGGTGCGCTCCAGATATCTGGCCACCTTGTTACAGAGCACGCCATGCGTGGTCGGGTGCGCCGGGTCCCCCTTGACCTCGATCGCACGGGCACCGCGCACCGCGCCATCCGGCATCGTGACTTCACCCTCCACCGTGATCAGCATGGCGCAGGTGTCCGGGCAATCATGCGGGCAGGCCGCGCGTACGACGCGCCGGACGTTCTTGCTGGGCGCCACCGGGTTGACTTGTCCGTTCATGAGCTTCCTTGCTGGATCGCGCGATACTCGGCGGCCAATTCATTCATGCGTTTGACCATTTCCGCCTTGCGGGTGCTGATGTCATCCAGACGCCGCTGGATTGCCGTCAGGTCGGCCTGGCGCTGCCCGGCCATGCCGCCCTGATCAAAGCGGAGCATCAGCTTGAGCATGTTGGCCTGGTTGATCAGGGTCAGTTCATCGAAACTTAAGGCATTGACCTGCTGCTGCAATTGCCGGTATTCGGCCACCATGCGGCCCATTTGCCGAGCACGCTCCTCGGCGCCCTCGCGCAACGCGGTACCGCCGGCGCCCGGGGCGGGACCGGGCACCGGCACGGAAGAATCCGCCGCCGGCGGGCCGGCCGGCCTTCCCGGTTCGCGCGTGTTGGCCTGGGATTGGCTCTGGGAGCCACTCTCCGCTTGCCGTTCGCGAATGCGGGCGGTCACGCCAGCCGGCGCTGCCAGCACCAGTGCAATTGCCTCTTCCAGCGCCGGCACGACATCGGCCACGCGCGCCCTCTCGACTTTGCCGGGGGTTGCCAGACTGGCGCGCACTGCCGGAATCTGTGCCGCCACCTTCTCCAGCAGGTCCAGCACATGCTGGGATTTGATCGCATAGTTGACGTTCTGCGGAATGTCACCAGTCTGGCGCGCCATCGCCTGTGCATCCAGTTTCGATGCCACCACCCCGACCACGTTGCCATCAAGCGTGATCAACGGTCCACCCGAATTGCCGGTCTGGATCGGCGCGCTGATCTGGAACACCCGGTTGTCGTTGTTCGCGCCAGAAAAGCTGTTGATGATGCCGTCCGTGACCTTCGGTTCGATACCCTGCTGACCGATGTTCGGAAAGCCCATGGTTACCACGGCGGCGCCACGCCGCACATCACCCGAACTGGCAAGCGGCAGCGGTTTGAACTTGCGGCCGTCGCGGACTTCCGCCTTGAGCAAGGCCAGATCATTGCTGCGATCTACCGCAATCGCGCGCGCTTCGAACGTCTCGCCGGCGAGGTTGCGCAAGGTGATGGAACCGCTGTTGACGACCACGTGAAAACAGGTGATGAAATAGCCATCTTCACTGATGAAGAAGCCGGTTCCGGTCGAAGTGCGCTGCGCTTGCGCGGAAACCATGCCGCACACAAGCAGCAGCCACGACGCCAGGATCCAGCGCTGCCAGGTCCGAAACAAAGCCTGACCATGATGCGGGCAGTCGGCGCTCCTGAAGCGCCGGGCGATCGCCCTCTGACGCTGCCGCGTGCCCTGTGTTTGGACGAGTCTGCCTAACATGATCGGATTTTACGGCGCTGGCGCGCTATCGAAGTCGCCGACACCCGGCTGAACCCCTCTGGAAAGAGGGGATTTGTGACCAGGAATGCTGTCGCCGCAACGGGCGGCAACGTTGAACGAAGCGAAACGGCTGTGATGCGGATGACACCGTGGCCGCTACAAACTGGCCAGCGTCTTCACATGCGCAGCCGCACTGCGCCCAAGCGCCGACAGGTTGTAGCCCCCCTCCAGCATCGATACGATGCGGCCCTGGGCATGCCGATGCGCCACATCCATCAACTGGCGCGTCATCCAGGCATAGTCGGCTTCGACCAGCTTTAAGCCTCCCAGGATGTCTTCACGATGGGCATCGAAGCCGGCGGAGATGAAGATCATTTCCGGCTTCCAGTCATCCAGTGCCGGCAGCCACTGCTCTTCCACCGCCTTGCGGGCAGCATCGCCACCGCTCCCTTCCCGCAGCGGCACGTTGACCATGTTCGCTGCCGGCATGTCCGTGCCGCTGTAAGGGTAGAAGGGGTGCTGGAAAATGCTGGCCATCAGCACCCGGTCCTGCCACTCTGGCCCTTCGAACATGTCCTCGGTGCCATTGCCATGGTGCACATCAAAATCGATGATGGCGATCCGGTCCAGGTCGTACTCTGCCATCGCGTGGGCAGCTGCCACGCCGATGTTGTTGAAAATGCAAAAGCCCATTGAGCGGGCCCGGGTGGCATGGTGGCCGCAGGGGCGCACGGCACAAAAGGCGTTCTCCACCTTGCCGGCCATCACTTGATCGACCGCGAGCACGCCTGCGCCGGCGGCGCGCAGGGCGGCATGGAGGGAGTGGGGATTCATCGCCGTATCGGGGTCCAGCTGGGCATATCCCTGGGTGGGCGCGTTCTCGAAAATCAAATCCACATACTCCGGCCGATGCACTCTCTTGAGCGCGTCAGGATGGGCCAGCGGCGCCTCAAGCTCGGTCAGATGATCCAGCAAACCGGAGGACCGCATCTGGTCGTGTACCGCGTGCAGGCGATCCGGGCATTCCGGATGGCCAGCTCCCATGTCGTGGCGCAAGCAATCGGGGTGGGAAATGTAGGCTGTGCTCATGTTGGGCAAATCGGTTCAATAGCGTGTGAGAGTGATGAATCGGCGTCAATCCGTAACTTGTTGCTATCATCGTTTTTTTCCGTGCGTATTGCAACTTCGGCAGCTGCACGCAGCCTACTTGGTGGTACCGCCTGATTTCAATACCCTCATACGGGCATCCGGAGTCCGGCAGGCTGCGTATCTGTTCGATCAAGACGCCTCGCGCCTGATGTTCCCGATCACTCCTTGATTGCGCCCCATGTCCGCCGTCCTTGCTTCCTCCCACAGCACCTACCGTAACCTCATGGATGCGCTGCTCGCGCAGCTGAACCAGGTCATTCTTGGCAAGGAGGGTCAGCTGCGCATGGCGGTTGCCTGCATGCTGGCACGCGGCCACCTCTTGATCGAGGATGTTCCCGGGGTCGGCAAAACCACCCTGGCGCACGCACTTGCCCGTTCACTCGGCCTGAAGTTCCAGCGCATCCAGTTCACCAGCGATTTGTTGCCGGCGGACGTGCTGGGGGTGTCGATCTATGAACGGGAGACCGGCACCTTCAAGTTTCACCCCGGCCCGATCTTTGCACAGTTCATCCTGGCCGATGAGGTCAATCGCGCCACGCCGAAAACACAGAGCGCATTGCTGGAGGCGATGGAGGAACAGCAGGTCACGCTCGACAGCACCAGCCATGCACTGCCTCAGCCATTCTTCGTCATCGCGACGCAGAACCCGTCGAATCAGGTGGGAACATTTGCCCTGCCGGAATCACAGCTGGATCGCTTTCTGATGCGGATGGAACTGGGCTATCCGGATCGCGCCGCCGAGCGCGAGCTGCTCTCCGGGGCGGATCGACGGCAACTGGCCGCCCAGTTGCAGCCGGTCATGTCGGTTGCCGACTTCGGCGCTCTGCAGGGCCGTGCCGCGACCATCCACGCCAGCCCGGCGCTGATCGACTACATCCAGGCCTTGGTGGAAGCCTCGCGACGGGCGCCGCAATTTTCCACCGGCCTGAGCCCGCGCGCCGGCCTGGGGTTGCTGGCGGCATCCCGTGCCTGGGCATTCGTCTGCGCCCGCGACGCCGTGCTGCCCGAAGATGTACAGGCGGTGCTTCCCCATGTCGCCGCGCACCGGCTCAAACCTGCACAGAGTGCGGGCCGTGGCGCCACTCTGGAAATGATCGACGAGTGGGTCAAGTCGGTCGCCATTCCCTGATCACCGGCACGCGCACGCTGGCACAACCCGACCCGCGACGGAAATCCACGTGAGCACCGCTTCCGCCCCCCTCGCCGCCGGCGGGCGCCGGTTGTTGCGTTATTCGATGATCCATAACTGGATCTTCCAGCCGCGCGGGCCGGAAGCGGGGGACGTTTTCCTGCACCAGCGCCGGGTATTCATCTTTCCGACGCGCTATGGCCTGACCTTCGCCGCCTCGCTGCTGGCGATGCTGGCAGGGTCGATCAATTACGACCTCTCGCTGGGCTTTGTACTGACCTTCTTCCTGGCTTCTGCGGGCCTGGTGGCGATGCTGCATACGTTCCGCAACCAGGTGCACATGCTGCTGCGCCCGCTCAGGGCCGAACCCGTATTTGCGGGCGAGACGGCGGCCTTTGAACTGGCGGTGGTCAATCGGAAGGCGATCGAGCGCGCGGCCATCTGGCTGCGCGCACCGGAATGCCAGGTGGTCATCGATGTACCGCCAAACGACGTCGCAACAGCCACACTACGCATCGCCGCAACCCAGCGCGGCTGGCTGCGCCTGCCCCGCCTCACCATTGAGACCCGGTACCCCCTTGGTCTGTTGCGCGCCTGGAGTTACTGGCAGCCGGCCATGCCTTGCCTGGTCTATCCCCGTCCTGCCCCGGCCGGCATGCCGTTCCCCGCAGCACCGGAAGGTTCGGGAGAAGGTGCTCCCGCCGGCAGCGGAACAGACGATTTTGCCGGCCTTCGCGAGCACCGTGCCAGCGACAGCCCCCGCCATATCGCCTGGAAAAGCGCTGCCCTGGCACTTGAGACCAACTCCCCGTTCCTGACCAAGCACTTTCTGGGAACCGCGGCATCGGACCTGGTCTTCGACATCGCCACCCTGCCGCGCAGCATGGACACCGAGGCGCGGCTGTCGCAGCTGACCCGCTGGATACTGGATGCGGACGACGCGCGCCAGGGCTACCAGCTGATCCTGGGCGGGCAGGTTCTGGGCCCGAGCGGGGGGGACGCCCACCGCGCTGCCTGCCTGAAGGCGCTGGCCCTGTTCGAGGTGGCCGATGATGCGGCGCTGCAACCGACGCCGCGGCGTGGAGAGGCAGGATGAAGCTGCCCCGCTTCTTTCCGATGACGCGCGAAGCGTTAAGGTCCGATACCGTAGCGCAAGCGCAGCCGGTGGGCCGCACCGCCATGCTCACCCTGCTATTGGCACTCATCCCGGTTCTCGGGCCGCATGTCTCGCACCTGCCTGAATGGTGCTCCTGGTTCGCCGGCCTGCTGTTCACGTGGCGTGCCTACCTGGCGTGGCGCGAGTTGAAGGGGCCGGTGCAATTACCCTCACGCTGGCTTCTCATGCTGCTCATGGGGCTGGCGATTGCCGGCACACTGTGGACCCATCGCACGCTGTTCGGGCGCGATGCCGGTGTCACGTTTGTCACCCTGCTGCTGGCCCTGAAGCTGCTGGAGACGCGCACCAAGCGCGACGCCGTAGCCGCCGTGTTTCTCTCCTATTTCCTGATCCTGACCAATTTCTTCTACTCGCAAACCATCGGCGTGGCAGCCCTGATGCTGGTCTCCCTGGTGATGATCACGTCCGCCCTGATCGCCGCCAATCGCGACGCAGCTCCTCTCCCACTTCTGGCACAGACGCGCCTGGCGGGCGTGATCATTCTCCAGGCCATTCCGATGATGCTCCTGCTGTTCCTGCTGTTCCCTCGCGTCAACGGCCCGCTCTGGGGTTTGCCCGCCGATGCCAGTGCTGCGGTATCCGGGCTTTCGGACAGCATGTCTCCGGGTCAGATCACCTCGCTCTCGTTGTCGGACGCCATTGCCTTTCGCGTCAAGTTCAATGGCCCGCCTCCGTCTGAAGCGGTAATGTACTGGCGCGGGCCGGTGCTGTCCGCCTTTGATGGCCGCAACTGGCGCATGCAGGCTGCCAATCCGTACCGGCCAGCGCAATTCGAAGCTGCAGGTGCCAAGTTCGACTACACCGTCACGCTGGAACCATCGCAGAAGCCATGGTTATTCGCGCTGGAAATGCCCACCAGACTGCCCGAGTACGGGCGCCTGACTGCCGACCTGCAGCCGGTGACGAACAAACCAGTGACGAGCCGGATGCGCTACGACGCCACGTCCTACCCGGCCTACCGCTCGATCCCGCAGGAATCGCGTGAGGACCTGCAACCCTACCTGGCCCTGCCGCCACGTACCAACCCGCGCACGCGTGAACTGATCGCTTCCTGGCTGTTCCAGGGCACCAGCGGCGAAGCGATGGTGGCACGCGCCTTGAAACACTTCCGCACCGAAGAGTTTTATTACACGTTTGAACCGCCACTGCTGGACAACAACCCGGTTGACGAATTTCTTTTCATCACCAAAAAAGGCTTTTGCGAACACTATGCGTCAGCCTTTACCGTGATGATGCGCGCTGCCGGCATCCCGGCCCGCGTGGTGACGGGCTATCAGGGCGGACAAGTCAACCCGATCGACGGGTTTGTGACGGTACGCCAGGCCGACGCGCATGCCTGGGCGGAGGTTTGGCTGCGCGACCGCGGCTGGATCCGCGTTGACCCAACCGCGGCCGTCTCGCCAGCACGCATTGAGCGTGGTCTGGCCGGTGCATTGCCGCAGCGCTTCGCCGCGCCCCTGATCAGCCGTTTTACCGGTGGCTGGAGCACGGATGCCCTGCAGAAGATCCGGTTCAATTGGGAAGCCGTAACCAACGCCTGGAACCAATGGGTGCTCAACTACTCACCGGACAGGCAACGCGAAACGCTGGAACGCCTCGGCATGAAGACACCCACCTGGCAAGACATGGTAGCGGCGCTGGTGATCGGCATGGGCCTGGTATCTCTGGTCGTCACCGGCTGGATTCTGAAATCGCAACGCGAACGTGATCCAGTGCAGCGCATGTGGGAGCGGTTCTGCCGGCGCCTTGCTCGCGCCGGGGTGGAACGCGCGCCACATGAAGGCCCGCTCGATTTTGCGCGTCGTGCAGAAGCGTGGCTGGCAGCCAGGAAGCCGGCCAGTCCGGCGCGCCGTGCTGTGCCGCAGATCGGTCAGGCCTACGCGTCCCTGCGCTATGGCGCGCCGTCAAGCGACCCATCCGGCATGAGACAATTCGCGCAAATGGTCAAGGAATTGCGCGTTTGAAATTCTTTCTGCTGCTGGCAGCCTGTTGCATGGTCGCCGCCTCCGCCGCCGGTGCACAGTCAGGTCCCAACGCAGGCAAGGCCACTTCCTCCGCGAAGGGGGCCAAACCTTCCACCAAGGTCGATTACAGCAAGCGTGATGACGTCAAGGCTTTCATGGCCGAGATGGCGCGCAAGCATAATTTCGTCGAAAGCGAGCTTTCGTTTCTGTTCGCGCGGGCCAGGTTCTATCCTGCCATCGTCGAGTTGATCACGCCGCCCGTCAACCCGCGGGTGCGCTCCTGGCAAGCCTATCGCAGCCGCTTCCTGGACCAGGTACGCATCGAAGGCGGCGTGGCACTTTGGCGCAAGTACGAGAAGGAACTGGCCCGGGCCGAGCAGGAATTCGGTGTACCGGCCGAGATCATCGTCGCGATCATGGGGGTGGAGACGGTCTACGGGCGCAATACAGGCAGCTGGCGCGTGATCGATGCGCTGACGACACTCAGTTTCGACTACCCGAAGCGCGCCGAATTCTTTCGCAGCGAACTCGAGAACTACCTCCTGTTCGTCCGCGAACACGACATCGACGTCTTCAGCGTGCGCGGCTCCTATGCCGGCGCCATCGGCATACCCCAGTTCATGCCGGGCAGCTGGCGGCGCTATGCGGTCGACTACGACGGCAACGGCAAAATCAACTTGCGCGAGAGCTTTATCGATTCGATCGGCAGCATCGGCAATTTCCTAAAGGGTCACGGCTGGGTCGCGGGCGGGCCGATTGCCTTTCCGGCGCGCCTAGATGGCGACGCCTGGAAGCCGCTGCTGGACAAGGACATCCTGCCCCACACGCCGCTGGCGGATTTGGGGAAATTTGGCATCACGTCGGAAACCCTTGTGGCACAACGGCTTCCGGCCGATACCCGATTCACGCTGGTCGATCTGGTGACGCCGGATGCCGCCACCGAATACTGGATCGGCTTGCAGAACTTCTACGTCATCACGCGCTATAACCGCTCCAGCTTCTACGCCATGAGCGTGATGCAACTGGCAGACGAGATCAAGAAAGCGCGCCAGGCACCCTGACCGGACGTAGCCGCGCCCCTCAGGCCGGGAACACGCCCGTCGAGAGATAGCGATCACCTCGATCGCAGACGATGAAGACGATGGTGGCGTTTTCAACGGACTCAGCCACGCGCAAGGCAACGCACAGCGCGCCGGCGGCCGAGATGCCCGCCGAAATGCCTTCCTCGGCAGCCAGACGGCGGCACATGTTCTCGGCATCGGCCTGGCTGACCAGTTCAAGCCGGTCTACCCTCGCCTTGTCGTAGATCCGGGGCAAGTAGGCTTCGGGCCACTTGCGGATGCCCGGGATCTGGGACCCTTCGGAGGGTTGGCATCCAACGATCTGGATGCGGGCATTCTTTTCCTTCAGATACTGCGACACGCCCATGATGGTGCCAGTGGTCCCCATGGCAGAGACAAAATGGGTTACGTCCCCTCTGGTGTCGTTCCAGATCTCCGGCCCGGTCGTTTCATAGTGGGCGCGCGGATTGTCCGGATTGGCAAACTGGTCGAGGATCTTGCCTTGCCCTTCCTTCTCCATCTTCACGGCCAGATCGCGGGCGGCCTCCATGCCTCCCTCGGCCGCCGGCGTGAGGATCAGTCTGGCGCCGTACGCTGTCATGCTCTGGCGCCGTTCAATCGACAGGTTGTCCGGCATGATCAGCACCATCTTGTAGCCGCGCATGGCCGCCACCATGGCCAATGCAATGCCCGTATTGCCCGAGGTTGCTTCAATGAGCGTATCACCGGGCTTGATCTCGCCGCGCTCCTCGGCACGGGCGATCATCGACAGAGCAGGTCGGTCCTTGACTGAACCTGCCGGATTATTGCCTTCCAGCTTGCCCAGAATCAGGTTGTTGCGCTGACGATTTCCGGCACCGGGAATGCGTTGCAGACGTACCAGCGGCGTGCTGCCGACTGCCGCCTCAAGGGTCTTGTACATGGGTCCAGCCATTGTGAAAAAGTGGACTTGATTGTACCGGCCAACCTCGGCCGAACAATGAAAAAGCCCCGCACAAAGCGGGGCTTTTTCGGGACGCCGTTGTGTTACTTACTTCTTGGCATCCGCTTTAGGGGCGTCCTTGCCATCCTTCTTGTCGTCCTTGGCATCTTTCTTGGCATCGGACTTCGGCGCATCCTTGGCTTTCTTGGCGTCATCTTTGGCCTTTTTGTCGGCCGCCGCCTTGTCTTCCTTGGCTTTCTTCTCAGCTGCCTTCTTCTCGTCAGCCGCCTTCTTGTCGGCGGCCGCTTTCTCTTCCTTCGCCTTCTTGTCCGCCGCGGCTTTTTCTTCCGCAGCTTTCTTCTCGGCTGCTTTCTTGTCCGCCGCTTCCTTCTTCGGATCCGCCTTGGCATCGGCCTTCGGCGCATCTTTCTTCTCGTCTTTCTTCACGTCCTTCTTGTCATCTGCCTTGGGAGCATCTTTCTTGGCATCGGCTTTGGCAGGCGCTGCGGCAGCGGCGGGAGCGGCGGCCGGAGCGGCAGCAGCGGCTGGGGCGGGAGTGGCGGCCTTGGGGGCTGCAGCAGCCGGAGCGGCTGCGGGGGCAGGTGCAGGCGCCGGGGCGGCAGCCTTCGGCGCATCCTTCTTGGCATCGGCCTTGGCCGCAGTCGGGGTACCACCACCGACTACCACGGAACCATCCTTCTTCCAGTCTGCCACGGTCTTCTCGCCGATCCCCTTGACGCGTGCGGCGACGTCATCCAGGCTCTTGAAGGGGCCGTTCTTCTTCCGTTCTTCGACAATCGCCTTGGCCTTGACCTCGCCGATGCCCTTGATGGCGTCGAGTCCCTTCTCGTCGGCGCTATTGATGTCGACGGCGGCAAATGCCATGCCGATGCTCATCAGGAAGCCGGCCAATACCAGTAACAGCTTTTTCATGTGCTCTCCTCGGTTCTGTAAGTGTGAAATTCGATTAAATGGCGCGGCTGCAACCCGCCGCAGGGGCATGACCGGACGTTAAACGCGGCACCCGGCGCTCAAGTTGACGCCAACATCGCCTTGACGTAACGACCGACGCCGGTCTCGACGTCCAGGAACGGAGCGGAATAACCGGCCGCGCGCAATGCGTCGATGTCAGCCCGGGTAAAGCTCTGATACTTGCCCTTGAGTGCGTCGGGAAAGGCGATGTACTCGATCAGCCGTTGCGCCCGAATCTCTTCCAGGCTCAGGGCGGATTCGCCAGCCGCCGCGCGGCAGCCGTTGATGACGGCGCAGGCCACATCATTGAAGGGCTGGGCACGGCCGGTGCCCAGATTGAAAATCCCGGATTGGGCCGGTCGCTCCAGGAAGTGCAGGTTCACCTTGACCACGTCCTCGACCGAGACAAAATCGCGGCTTTGCTCACCGGCACCGTAGCCGTCCCAGCCTTCAAAGAGGCATACCTTGCCGGTGGCGCGAAACTGGTTGAAATTGTGAAACGCCACCGATGCCATGCGCCCCTTGTGGCTCTCACGTGGACCATAGACGTTGAAATAGCGAAAGCCGGCGATCTGGGCCGTCAGGCCGGCCACCATGCGGCGGCGCACCATCTGGTCAAACAGAAATTTCGAGTACCCGTAGACATTGAGCGGCCTCTCGAACGCCCGGCCTTCAGTGAACTGCGGACCTGCACCATACACAGCTGCTGAGGAAGCATACAGGAGCGGAATCTCGACCTCCTGGCAGTATTCCATGAGACGCATGGAATACCGGAAGTTGTTCTCCATCATGTAGCGGCCATCGGTTTCCATCGTGTCCGAACAGGCACCCTGGTGCAAGACCGCCTCGATATCGTCGCCCCACAGACCCGCTTCGAGCTGGTCCAGGAAGGTGCCTTTGTCAAAATAGTCGGCAATGTCGCAATCGACCAGATTCGGGAACTTCTCGGCGCGGGCGAGGTTGTCCACCGCGATGATATCGGTCACGCCGCGCTCATTGAGCGCCTTGACGAGGTTGGCTCCGACAAAACCGGCAGCGCCGGTCACCACGATCATGCCCATCAGAACAACTCCTGCGGCGTCACCACCGCCGTACCCAGCTTACCGACCACGATGCCGCCTGCCTTGTTGGCCAGGGCCGCTGCATCTGCCAGCGAGGCCCCGCCCCCCAGCAGCACTGCCAGGGCGGCGATGACGGTGTCCCCGGCGCCAGACACATCGAAGACCTCACGTGCCTGTGCCTTCATGTTGACCTCACCCGTTTCCGTAAACAGGGTCATGCCTTCCTCGGAGCGGGTCAGGAGCAGGGCTTCGAGCCCCAGTTCCCGGCGCAGTTTCTGCGCCTTGGCAATCAACTCCGCTTCCGAACTCCAGCCACCCACCACTTGCCGCAACTCACTGCGGTTCGGTGTCAGGACAGTCGCACCGGTGTAACGCGAATAGTCCTCGCCTTTCGGGTCAACCAGCACCCGTTTGCCTGCGGCAAATGCGGCGTCGATCATTGCAGCGATGTGAGCCAGCCCGCCTTTGCCGTAGTCGGACAGGATGACCACGTCGGCTTCATCGAGCAGGCGCTTGAACTCGTTGAGTTTTCCCGTCAACACCTCGTGGCTTGGCGTCTCCTCGAAATCAATCCGCAACAGCTGTTGCTGACGGCCGATCACCCGCAACTTGATGGTGGTCTTGAATGCCGTATCCACATGCAATGAGGTGTGAATGCCAGCCGATTCCAGCAGACGCCGGATGGTCTGGCCCGGCTCGTCATCCCCGACCACCGACAGGAGCGTCGTCTGCGCACCGAGGGCAACTGCGTTGCGCGCCACGTTGGCGGCGCCGCCCAGTCGCTCGTCGCTCTTCTCGACCTTGACCACCGGTACCGGCGCCTCGGGAGAAATGCGATGCACGTCGCCAAACCAATAACGGTCAAGCATGACGTCACCCACCACCAGCACGCGCGCGCCGGCAGCCGCCGTGCGCATCGCAAGCAGATCCGGACTGCTCATGCAGCGTTCCTCAAATCCGGCCGGCCAATCGGCTCGTACTCGATACCCTGCCCACGCACCAAGCCCGGGTCATAAAGATTGCGTCCATCGAAAATCACCGGCACCTTGAGCCTGGCCCGAATCACCGCAAAATCGGGACTGCGAAACTCCTTCCATTCGGTCACGATGATGAGCGCATCGGCACCTTCAAGCGCCTGCATCGGGCCTTCGGCATAACGCACCGCCACGTTGCCTGCCAGCGCGTGGCGCGCTTCGGCCATCGCCACCGGGTCATACGCAGCAATGGTAGCGCCCCGACTGGTCAATGCAGCGATCAGTTCCAGAGAGGGCGCTTCGCGCATGTCGTCGGTATTGGGTTTGAACGCCAGACCCCACAACGCAAAGTGCCGGCCCTTGAGGTTCTCGCCAAAGCGACGTACCACCTTGTGCGCCAGCACCTGCTTCTGGTGCGCATTGGCACGCTCGACGGCATCAAGGATCTGAAAACCGGCACCGGCCTCCTGGGCCGTGCGCTGCAACGCCTGCACGTCCTTCGGAAAACACGAGCCGCCATATCCGCAACCGGCATACAGGAAGTGATAGCCGATACGCGGGTCGGAGCCAATGCCCTGGCGCACCAGTTCCACATCCGCGCCAAGGCGCTCAGCCAGATTGGCGATTTCGTTCATGAAGGAAATACGCGTTGCCAGCATCGCGTTGGCGGCATACTTGGTAAGCTCGGCCGAGCGAATGTCCATGAAGATCATCCGTTCATGGTTGCGCTGAAACGGCGCATACAGGGCACGCATCGCCGCTTTGGCGCGCTCATCGTCCGGGGCTGTGCCGACGACGACGCGATCGGGCTTCATGAAATCTTCGACCGCAGCGCCTTCCTTCAGGAATTCGGGGTTCGAGACAACGGAAAACGCCATCGACAATCCACGGCGCGACAGTTCGTCCGCAATGGCGGCGCGCACCTTGTCGGCTGTGCCCACCGGCACAGTCGACTTGTCCACGATCACCTTCGGGCTGGTCATGCGTGCCCCGACATTCCTTGCTGCCGCGACAACGTATTTGAGGTCCGCTGACCCATCCTCATCCGGCGGCGTTCCCACGGCGATGAACTGGACATCGCCATGTGCCACGGCCTCGTCGATGTCCGTAGTGAAACGGATGCGCCCAGCGGCGCGATTGCGTGCCACCATTTCCTTCAAGCCCGGCTCGAAGATCGGTATACCGCCTTCATTCAGGGTACGGATCTTGGCTGCATCCACATCCAGACAGAGTACATCGTTGCCGACTTCGGCGAAACAGGCGCCGGTGACGAGCCCGACATAGCCGGTGCCGATCATGGTGATTTTCATGGGGTTTCTTGTCGCTAAAGCGCCCGAGAGTTGTCAGTGTTTGCCGTTTGGCTTCTCTTCCCGGTTCGGCGAGTAGGTCTCCCACTGGCCACACCCGGGGCAACGCCAGAAATACTGCTGCGCCGTAAAGCCACAATTTTCGCACGCGTAGCGCTTCAGTTTCTCGGTGTGAGCATGGATCAGGTTCTTGATCAGCGCCAGATCGCCGGCGCGCTCGGGCGGCGCCGCCATCAGTTGCGCCTGCAGCAGCTTGTCCAGGCCGGCGAGCGTCGGGTGCTTGCGCAACTCTTCACGCACCACGGTGTAGGCAGCCTCGACGCCTTCCGCCTCCGCTGTGGCTTCGAAGGCATGCTCAAGCATGTCGGCCGAGGGATAGCGCTCAAGAAGGCCGCGCAGCAACTGCGCGCCTTCCTTTTGTTTGCCCAATTGCTTGTGCGCCTCCATCAGGCGCACCGCAACGTGCGCGAGGAAGCGCGGATCCTGCGACTCGATGCGCAGCCAGGTGGCAATGGCCTCGGCTGGCTGCCTTAGCTGTGCTGCGATATCGCCCAGGATCATGTGCGCCCGCACGGCCTTGCGGTTGACTTTCAATGCGGCTTCGGCGTGGCTGCGTGCGTCGTCAGGCTGTGATCTGGCCAGTGCTGCGGCCGCCCGTTCACAATGAAACTCGGCGATCTCGCGTTGTCGGGACTCACCGGTTTCGCTCTCCACCCGCCCCGCAGTGTGAATTGCCTTCTCCCAGTCTTTTTCCAGTTCGTAAATCTCCAGCAGATGGGTTTGGGCGCGTCCGGCCCAGGCGGTACCTTCCAGTTTGGTCAGCGCCTCCTCGGCGCGGTCCAGAAGACCTGCCTTCAGGTAGTCCTGCCCGAGTTCAAAGAGAGCATGCAGCCGCTGGTCATCGTTCAAATCGGGGCGATTGGCCAGACTTGAATGCATGCGAATGGCACGCTCGATTTCCCCACGACGCCGGAACAGATTGCCCAGGGCGAAATGCAGTTCAATGGTTTCCGGGTCCACCTTCACGACTTCGATGAACGCATCGATGGCGCGGTCCGGTTGCTCATTGAGCAGAAAGTTGAGCCCCTTGAAATAGGACCGCGGCAGCGCCCGCGACTCGGACAGCAAATGGCGAATGTCGATTCGAGCGGCCGCCCAACCCAGCCCAAAAAACACCGGCAACGCCAATAACCACCACAGTTCGATTTCCACGCCTAGCTCCCAGATGCTCTCGCATCGCCAGCAACGGGCGTCGCAGTTGCTGGCACGCCGGATGTTGACAACCCCGGCATGGCGCGCGCGCGCTCCGCTGCCGCTTGTTGCTCGGCGCGCGTAGCTTGCAGCAATTCACGGCGTTGACGAAAGATGCGCGGCAGGCAGGCCAGCACCCCAATGGCAATGCCGGCTGCAAAGAAAATCAGCAGCAGCAGTACCAGCGGCGCACGCCACTCGAGGTCAAAATAAAAGCGCAACGTGGCCAGTTCATGGTTCTTCAGGGCGAACAGGAACAAGATCAGAAACAGTGTCAGGCGCAGGACAATCGTCAAATACTTCATCGCCGCCCCATCCAGCCATTCCGGGCACCCCCATGGAAACCCTTGGTGCACAAGGGTTTCCAGCCATGTGCATGGACTACCCACGTAGCAAAAAAAAAGCGGCACTCACGTGCCGCCTGCCTTGTGTCAGGCATGGTACTCAATTGACCGCCCCGGAGGCGACCTGTGCCGCAGCCGCAGGAGGCGCATTGACAGCCGGGGCCACGCCATGCCCGGCCAACAGACCGGCATCGACGCGATCGCGCAACTCTTTGCCGGCCTTGAAGTGCGGTACATGCTTCTCCGGTACTTGCACCTTGTCGCCCGACTTCGGATTGCGTCCGACGCGCGGCGGGCGGTAGTTCAGCCCGAAACTGCCGAAGCCCCGGATTTCTATCCGCTGGCCCTGCGCCAGGGACAGGGTCATCGCGTCAAGAATCGTCTTGACGGCGAAGTCCGCGTCCTTGGCTACCAGCTGCGGATAGCGCGCGGCTAGCCGCGCGATCAGGTCCGATTTGGTCATGCCGGTCATACAGATGCTGGCTCGTGGTGGGATGGATTACTTCTGTTCCATCTTCGCCTTGAGCAACGCGCCCAGGTTGGTCGTGCCGTCCTTGGCGTTGCCCGCGTCCTGGATCTGCTTGATCGCCGCAGTCTCTTCGGCTTGATCCTTCGCCTTGATCGAGACGTTAATGTTGCGCGTCTTGCGATCGACGTTGATGATCACCGCCTCGACCTTGTCACCGACGTTGAGCTGGGTGCTGGCATCGAGCACACGGTCACGTGAAATTTCAGACGCACGCAGGTAGGCTTCGATATCGCCTTCCAGCGCAATCACGGCACCTTTGGCATCCACGCTCTTGACGGTACCGGTAACCAGCGCGCCCTTGTCGTTCATGGCAACGAAGCTGGTGAACGGGTCCCCATCAAGCTGCTTGACGCCCAGCGAGATACGCTCACGCTCGGTGTCGATGGCCAGCACCACGGCTTCGAGTTCGTCACCCTTCTTGAAGTTCTTGACAGCTTCTTCGCCGGTAAGCGACCAGGACAGGTCCGACAAATGCACCAGGCCGTCGATGCCGCCCGGCAGGCCAATGAACACGCCGAAGTCGGTGATCGACTTGATCGCGCCCTTGACCTTGTCGCCCTTCTTCTGGTTGAGCGAAAAATCTTCCCACGGGTTCGGCAGGCACTGCTTCATGCCCAGCGAAATGCGGCGACGCTCTTCGTCGATCTCGAGGATCATGACCTCGACTTCGTCGCCCAGGGCAACGACTTTCGACGGATGCACGTTCTTGTTGGTCCAGTCCATCTCGGAGACGTGCACCAGGCCTTCGATGCCGGCTTCGACTTCGACGAATGCGCCGTAGTCAGTGAGGTTGGTGACCTTGCCGAACAGGCGCGTGCTCTGCGGATAGCGGCGACCGATGCCGACCCACGGGTCGTCACCGAGCTGCTTGACACCCAGCGACACACGATTCTTTTCCTGGTCGAACTTGAGGATCTTGGCGGTGATCTCGTCGCCTACCGTCAGCACTTCGGACGGGTGACGCACGCGACGCCAGGCGAGGTCAGTGATGTGCAGCAGGCCATCGATGCCGCCCAGATCCACGAACGCGCCGTAATCGGTGATGTTCTTGACGATGCCCTTGACGACCGAGCCTTCGACCAGGTTCGAGAGCAGCTTCTGGCGCTCTTCGCCCTGCGAGGCTTCCAGCACGGCACGGCGCGACACGACCACGTTGTTGCGCTTCTTGTCGATCTTGATGACCTTGAATTCGAGGGTCTTGCCTTCGAACGGGGTGGTGTCCTTGACCGGGCGGGTATCGACCAGCGAACCGGGAAGGAAAGCGCGCACGCTGTTCATCATGACGGTGAGGCCACCCTTCACCTTGCCGGTCACGGTGCCGGAGACGATCTCGCCCGACTCCATGGCCTTCTCGAGATCCAGCCATGCCGACAGGCGCTTGGCCTTGTCGCGCGACAGCAGGGTCTCGCCAAAACCGTTTTCGATCGAGTCGATCGCAACCGACACGAAATCGCCAACCTTGACGGTCAGCTCGCCGCCATCGTCCTTGAACTCGGAGAGGGGGATATAGGACTCGGACTTCAAGCCCGCATTTACCACAACGTGGTTGTAATCGACACGCACCACTTCGGCGGTGATGACTTCGCCGGCGCGCATTTCCTGCGCCTTGATCGATTCTTCAAAAAGAGCGGCAAAACTTTCGTTGGCGGCTTGGGCCGCCTGTTGAGCGATGGACATGAGTGACCTGACTTGATGAGTACTGCAACCGTGCCGCACAAGAAGATTTGCTGATGTTGCGGGGCGGGCCACGGGGGGTGGGTTGGAGGATGGCGGACTTCCATTGCGAGAAGCGCCGCCGCCGATATTGCTCGGGGTACCTTGAAACTGTTGCCTGATTGCTGCGTTGCTGCTTCTGGAACGTGCTGCTAACTTCTTTGTGCTTCTCGAAACCAGCCCAACACGGCCGCCACTGCCTGATCCACCGAAAGTTGCGTAGTGTCCAGCAATTTCGCCTCGGCGAGCTGTCTTAACGGCGCTGCAGCGCGCGCGGCGTCACGCTGGTCTCGCCCCTCCAAATCTGCCAGAACAGATTCGAAAAGGACGCGCATTCTACCATTATTTTCTTTTTCGATCAAACCCTTAGCGTCATTTAACGGCAGCCGTTCGAGCTGCGCCACGCGCCGGAAAGCGCGCTCCCTGGCCGAGGCTGTGAGGAATACCTTCAGCACAGCCTGCGGGAACACCACGGACGCCATGTCACGCCCATCTGCCACCAAACCTGGGGTCGCCAAAAAGGCACGCTGGCGCGCCAGCAGGGCGGCCCGGACGGCAGGCACGGCGGCAATGCGCGAAGCGTTGGCGCCGCAGGCTTCGCTGCGAATATCGGCCGTCACATCCACGTCGCCCAGCCATACCCCTTGGCCGAATCGCAGAGGCATGTCCTGCGCGAGCGCCGCGACCCGCCCGGGCTCGGCATCGAGATCCACCCCGGCACGCGTTGCGACCAGAGCGGCTGCACGATAAATGGCGCCACTATCAAGGTAGTGAAATCCCAGGGTGGCCGCCACGCGTTCGGCGACGGTACCCTTGCCCGAGGCAGAGGGGCCGTCAATCGCAATGACGGGCAAATCGCTCATGCCACCAGCCGGGTGAACTCGGAAAAATAGGTCGGAAACGTCTTGCCCACGCAGCCGGGCTCATTGATGCGCACGGGCACCCGGCCAAACGAAGCCAGCGAAAAGCACATCGCCATGCGGTGATCGTCATACGTATCGATGGCCGCATGCGGCGTCAATTGGGCAGGCGGGGTCACACGCAGATAGTCGGCACCTTCTTCCACGACGGCGCCAAGCTTGCGCAGTTCAGTGGCCATGGCATGAATGCGATCGGTTTCCTTTACCCGCCAGGAACCAATGTTGCGCAAGGTGGAAGGACCATCGGCAAACAGGGCCAGCACGGCAATGGTCATGGCTGCATCGGGAATATGGTTGAAATCGGCATCGATGGCACGCAGCTTCTCATCTTCATGGCCTCGCACCTCGATCCAGGTATCTGCCGCCGAAATGTTTGCGCCCATGCGTGCCAGGGCTTCAATGAATTTCACATCCCCCTGGATGCTGGCGCGTCCGACGCCTTCAACGCGCACCGGCCCGGCACTGCCGCCCCCGCCAAGAGCCCCGGCCGCCAGGAAATACGATGCCGACGAAGCATCGCCCTCGACCGCAATGCTGCCCGGGCTGGCATAGCGCGCAGCGGGAAGCCGGAACGCACTCCAGCCCTCCCGTTCCACCTGGATGCCGAAGCGCGCCATCAGGTTGAGCGTGATCTCGATATAGGGCTTTGAAATGAGCTCCCCCACCACCTCGATGGTGGCAGCCTTGCCCGTCAGCGGCAATGCCATGAGAAGCGCAGTCAGGAACTGGCTTGAGACATTGCCCCTGACCGGCACCGGGCCGCCCAGCGTGATGTTGGCTGGGTGAATCTGCAGTGGCGGATAACCTTCGGTGCCCACGTAGCGCACGTCTGCCCCGACGGCGCGCAGGCCGTCGACCAGATCGCCGATCGGGCGTTCGTGCATGCGCGGCACGCCGGACAGGGTGTAGCGCCCACCGCTCAAGGCCAGCGCCGCAGTCAAGGGGCGGATCGCGGTACCGGCATTGCCCATGAAGAGGTCTGCCTGCTTGACCCGAAAGACGCCGCCTGCGCCGGATACCACCCAGTCCTCGCCTTGCCGCGCCAGTGCCACGCCCAGCGTCTTGAGGGCCGCAAGCATCACCTTTGTATCGTCAGAATCCAGCAGGTCGACAATGCGCGTCTCTCCCGCAGCGAGGGCCGCCAGCAACAGGGTGCGGTTGGAAATGCTTTTCGAACCCGGCAGCTTGATGACGCCGCTGGCACGGGTGACAGGTGGCAGGTCGAGAAAATCCATCTACGCGTCCCGCACTGGCAGGCTTGCGCCTTTGCCCTGGCTTTCAATCGAATCCAGCCACGCTCGGCGCGCGTCCCTGGCATGGGCGAACACGGCATCGAGCGCTGCCGCATCACCGGCAGCTATCATGGCGCGCACCGCCTGCAGCCGCGCCAGATAGGCATCCAGCTCCACCAGCAGCGCGCCCTGGTTGGCAATCGAGATATCGCGCCACATTTCGGGACTGCTGCCGGCGATGCGGGTGAAATCACGAAATCCGCTGGCGGCGTACTGAAACAGGGTCTCGGCATGCGGCTTGCGGGCTATCTCGTCCACCAACGCGAAAGCCAGCACATGCGGCAAATGGCTGACAGCCGCAAAGGTCTGGTCGTGCATGGCAGGTGCCATCTCGAAAACCCTTGCGCCGCAAGCCTCCCAGGCCTGACGCACGCGAAGAATGGCTCCTGGAGCGGTTTCTGGCAGGGAGGCGATCACCAGCTTCTTGCCTTCGTACAAATCGGCGCGCGCCGCCTCGGCGCCGGTCAGCTCGGCGCCCGCGATCGGGTGGGCCGGCACAAACTGCGCAATACGCGAGCCGAAGGCGGCGCGGGCCAGCGCCACCACGTCGCTCTTGGTGCTGCCGCCGTCGGTGACAATCGAGCGGTCATCCAGGCAAGGCGCAATCTCGGAAAACACGCGTTCCATCTGTCCAACGGGCGTCGCAACGAAAATGAAATCGGCCCCCTGATAGGCTGCCGCCGGTGAGGTGGCAATCTCGTCAATCAGGCCCAACGCGAGCGCGCTCTCCAGATTGGCACGGCCGCGCCCTACGCCGACGACATGCTTGACCAGGCCCTTGCGCTTCAAGGCCAGTGCAAAGGACCCGCCGATCAGGCCGACGCCGACGATGGCGAGTTTGTCGATCAAGGTCAGTCCTTCATTGAGGCCTGCGCCACCTCGGCAAGCGCCTCACTGAGGGCGGCGAGGAAACGTGCATTCTCGTGCGGCAGGCCGATCGTGACGCGAACGTGCTTGGGCAGTTCGTAGCCCACGATCGGGCGCACGATCACGCCACGCCTGAGCAGTGCGTTGAACACGGCAGGGCCGTTGCCGACATTGATCGTGACGAAGTTCCCGAAGGACGGAATGTAGTCGAGCCCCAACGCCTTGACGCCATCGACCAGTTGCCGCATGCCAACGCGATTGTTCTCGAAGGTACGTTGAACGAACTCATCGTCACCGAGAGCCGCGACCGCAGCAGCCAGCGCAATCGAATTGACATTGAAGGGGGCGCGCACGCGGTTGACCATGTCACACACCTGCGGGTTCGCCAGCATGTAGCCACAGCGCAACCCGGCCAGGCCGTAGATCTTGCAGAAGGTGCGTGTGAGCACCAGATTCGGAAATTCCTTCAGCCACGCGGTGGTGTCCACCCTCAGTTCGTGCGGAAGAAATTCGTTATAGGCCTCGTCAAGCACGACAATGACATGGCTCGGCACTTTCTTGAGGAAAGCGTGAATCTCGGCGTAGGGAGTGAACGTGCCGGTCGGGTTGTTCGGATTGGCCAAAAACAGCATGCGGGTGTCGGGCCGAATCGCTGCCAGCATCGCATCCAGATCATTGCCATAGGCCTTGGCCGGCACCTTGATGCCAGCCGCGCCGCGCGCCTGGGTCGTGATCGGGTACACCGCGAAGCAGTGCTGGCTGTAGACCGCCGACACCCCGGGGGCGAGGTAGGCCATCGCCACGTAATCAAGCAGATCGTTGGAACCATTGCCGACGACGATGCTGTCCATCGCCACGCCCCACTTTTTCGCCAGCGCAGCCTTGAGCTCGTAAGCGCCGCCGTCAGGATACAAGTGCACTTCCTCGAGGGCCTTGACCATCGCCGCCCTGGCTTTCGCGCCGCACCCCAGCGGATTTTCATTGGAGGCGAGCTTGATGATGTCTTTCTCGGGCAGCCCGAGTTCGCGCGCCACCTCGGAGATTGGCTTGCCCGGCTGGTAGGGGGCGATGCCACGCACGTAAGCGGGCGCAAGTTCGATGTAGTTCATGGTATCAGGCAGCACAAAAAAAGGTCATCACAAAGAGAATCCCTGGCAGCGGCCGCCGCCGGGGTGTTGGCGACACGATCGTCAATAGTCCCCGACCGGGAAGGAGCCGAAGATCTTGAGATAGGGCGCGATGGACTTCAGTTCGGCCAACGCAGTGGCCAGAACCGTGTCAGTCTGGTGGCCTTCCAGATCGACATAGAACAGGTATTCCCAGGAACCCGGCATGGAAGCAATCTTGGCGGGACGCGACTCCAGTTTCGTCATCGAAACGCCATGCTTGGCAAACGGTGTCAGCAAGGCATGGACAGCCCCCGGCTTGTTGGGCGCGGACATGACCAGCCAGGTGCGGTCGCGGCCGGTGCGTTGCGCTTCAACATGGCCGGCGACGATGAAACGCGTGCGATTGGTCGGGTCGTCCTCGATGTTCTGCGCCAAGACCGTCAAGCCATAGTTCTCCGCCGCGTTGAGGCCGGCAATGGCTGCGGTGTTGTCATCGAGGCTGGCCAGGCGGGCCGCCTCTGCGTTGGACTCGACAGTGACGCGATCGACGCCGGGCAGGTTGCGATTGAGCCAATTCTGGGTTTGCGCAAGCGATTGGCCGTGCGAATACACTTTGGTGATGCCTGTCATGCCGGCTTCGGCGCCGGTGCCCTTGCGCATCAGGTTCTGCTGTACGCGCACCACCACTTCGCCGCAAATCTTGAGCGGCGTCAACAGCAGCAGATCGAGGGCGCGCGAGATGGCCCCTTCGGTGGAGTTTTCTACCGGTACGACGGAAAAATCGGTTTCGCCGCTCTCGGTACGACGGAACACTTCGTCGAAATTGGCGCAGGGCACGGCCACACAGGACCGCCCGAACTGCTTGATCGCTGCCTGCTCGGAAAAGGTGCCGGCCGGCCCCAAGTAGGCGACGCGGATCGGCCGCTGCAAGGCCGAGCTGGCGGACATGATCTCGTGGTAGATGCGGCTGACGGCTTCGTTGGGCAGCGGACCGGGATTGACCTCCTGCAGACGCCGCAGGACATGGGCCTCACGTTCCGGGCGATAGACCACCGCGGGCCCCTCGCCCCCGGCGCGCTTGGCCTCGCCAATTCGTTTTGAGACCGCCGCGCGGGCATTGAGAAGCTTGAGCAGCTCGTCGTCGAGCCGGTCGATTTCCAGGCGCAGCTTGGCCAGTTCGCTCATGTCGCCACCCTTTCCTGCACTTTCTCGAACTCGCGCATATAGCGCACCAGCGATTGCACGCCTTCGATGGGCATGGCGTTGTAGATGGACGCACGCATACCGCCTACCGAACGGTGCCCCTTCAATTGCACCAGGCCGCGCGCCTTGGCGCCGAGCAGAAAAGCCTCGTTGAGCGCCTCGTCCTTCAGGAAAAACGGCACGTTCATGCGCGAGCGCGACGCTTTCTCCACGTGATTTTCGTACAGGCTACTGCCATCGATAAAGTCGTACAACAGAGCGGCTTTTGCAGCGTTCCTGGTTTCCATCCCGGCCACGCCGCCTTGATCCTTGAGCCACTTGAAGACCAGGCCCGCAATGTAAATGGCATAGGTAGGCGGCGTGTTGTACATCGAGTCGTGCTCGGCCACCGTCTTGTACTGGAAGGCGCTGGGGCAGTGCGCATGGGCCTGTTCCAGCAAATCCTCACGCACGATGGCAATCGTCAGTCCGGCAGGGCCGATGTTTTTCTGCGCCCCGGCGAAGACCACGCCATAGCGGGAGATATCCATCGGGCGCGACAGGATGTGGGAGGAAGCATCGGCCACCAGCGGCACCTGCCCTACCTCTGGCGCGAAGAAATACTCGACACCGTCGATGGTCTCGTTGGTGCAGATATGGACGTAGGCTGCCGATGCATCCAGCTTCCAGGAGTCTACCGGCGGAATGCTGCGGTACTTGCCTTCCTGCGCGGCATCCGCGGCCAGGTTGATGGTGCCGTAACGCTGCGCTTCCTTGAAGGACTTCTTGGACCACGAGCCGGTGACCACGAAATCCGCGCGCGGATTGCGCCCCATCAGGTTTAACGGGACGATGGCGTTCTCGCCCAAGCCTCCCCCTTGCATGAAGAGGATCTTGTAGTGTGCGGGTACGGCCAGCAGTTCGCGCAACAGCGCCACGGCTTCGGCGTGAATCGCCATGAACTCGGGCCCGCGATGGCTCATCTCCATCACCCCCATGCCCGACCCGTTCCAGTCGAGCATCTCCGCCGCAGCCTGACGCAGCACCTGCACTGGCAATGCCGCCGGGCCGGCTGAAAAGTTGTAAACCCGCATGGGCCCTGCGCCTCTCTGACCTACGGTCACCGATCTTGATCCGCAGATCCGCTCTGGGAGCCATTCTCCGGCAGGTCAGCCTCGACGGCTCCGCCCCGGGAAACGGTATCGCTGCCGTTTTCGCCATTGTCGGCATCCCGCTCCACCACGCGCTGCAGGCCGGAAAGCTTCGTACCGTCATCAACGGAAATCAGCGTGACACCCTGGGTCGCGCGGCCCATTTCCCGCACCTCTGCCACCCGGGTGCGAATCAGCACGCCACCGGTGGTAATCAGCATCAGTTCGTCTTCCGGTGCCACCAGCGTCGCGGCCACCACCTTGCCGTTGCGCTCGGAGGTCTGAATCGCAATCATGCCCTTGGTGCCGCGGCCGTGGCGTGTGTACTCGGCAATCGGTGAACGCTTGCCATAGCCATTCTCGGTCGCCGTCAACACGCTCTGCGAAGAGGCCTCCCCTTCCTGTGGTGCTACCAGCATGGCAATCACTTCCTGGCCATCGTCAAGCATCATCCCGCGCACACCACGTGCCTGGCGCCCCATCGGCCGGACATCGTTCTCGTCGAAGCGCACCGCCTTGCCCGAATCGGAAAACAGCATCACGTCGTGGCGACCATCCGTCAGGGCGGCACCGATCAGGAAGTCGCCCGGGTCGAGGTCGACGGCGATGATGCCGGCCTTGCGCGGATTCGAAAAGTCGGTCAAGGCTGTCTTCTTGACCGTGCCCAGTTTGGTCGCCATGAACACAAACCGGTCTTCCACATAGGCTTTGACCGGCAGCACGACGTTGATCTTTTCCCCATCGGCCAGCGGAAACAGGTTCACCAGCGGTTTGCCACGGCCCGCACGGTTCCCTTGCGGCACTTCATACACCTTGAGCCAGTACATCCGTCCGCGATTGGAGAAGCACAGGATGGTGTCGTGCGTATTGGCGATGAAGAGTTCGTCGATCCAGTCGTCTTCCTTGGTCGCCGCCGCCTGCTTGCCGCGCCCGCCACGCTTCTGTGCACGGTACTCGGCCAGCGGTTGCGACTTGATGTAGCCCATGTGCGACATGGTGACCACCATGTCCTGCGGGGTGATCAGGTCCTCCAGGTTGATATCCTCGGCGTTCATTTCGATCATCGAACGACGGCCGTCGCCAAATTCGTCCTTCACCTTGGCCAGCTCTTCGGCAATGATCGAGGTGATGCGTTCGGGTTTCGCCAGAATGTCGAGAAGGTCGGTAATGAATGCCATCACCTCCTTGTACTCGCCAACGATCTTGTCCTGCTCCAGACCCGTGAGGCGCTGCAGACGCATCTGCAGGATTTCCGTGGCCTGCACGTCAGACAGCATGTAGCCATTCTCGTGCATGCCGTAGGCTTCGGAGAGACCTTCGGGCCGGGACGCATCCGCCGCCGCACGCACCAGCATTTCGGCCACCACGGGGGAGGTCCACGGCCGTTGCATCAACGCCTCCTTGGCGACCGGGGGTGTCGGCGCCGCCTTGATGATGGCGATGAATTCGTCAATGTTGGCCAGCGCCACGGCAAGGCCTTCCAGCACGTGCCCGCGCTCGCGCGCCTTGCGCAGCTCGAACACCGTACGCCGGGTCACCACCTCGCGGCGATGCTGGAGAAACTGGTCGAGCATCTGCCACAGGTTGAGCAGGCGCGGCTGGCCATCGACCAGCGCCACCATGTTCATGCCAAAGGTGTCCTGCAACTGGGTTTGCTTGTACAGGTTGTTCAGCACAACCTCGGGCATCTCGCCGCGCTTGAGCTCGATCACCACCCGCATGCCATCCTTGTCGGATTCGTCCTGCAGGTGGCTGATGCCTTCGATTTTCTTCTCGTTGACCAGCTCGGCGATCTTTTCGAGCAGGGTCTTCTTGTTGACCTGATAGGGTAGCTCGTCAACGATGATGGCCTGACGGTCACCTGCGTTGGCTCCCTTGCCGATATCCTCGAAGTGTGTCCTGGCACGCATGATCACGCGCCCACGCCCGGTACGATAGCCCTCGCGTACGCCGCCGACGCCGTAGATGATGCCTGCCGTCGGAAAATCGGGCGCCTTCACCACCTCGATAAGTTCATCAATGGTGGTTTCGGGCTCGCGCAAGAGCAACAGGCAGGCGTCCACCACGTCCGAAAGGTTGTGCGGCGGGATGTTGGTCGCCATGCCCACGGCGATCCCCGAGCTGCCGTTGATGAGCAGGTTCGGGATGCGCGAAGGCAGGATCAGGGGTTCTTTCTCGCTGCCATCGTAGTTGGGACCGAAATCGACCGTCTCCTTGTCGATATCAGCAAGCAATTCATGACCAATTTTGGCCATGCGAATCTCGGTGTAGCGCATCGCTGCGGCGTTGTCGCCATCGACCGACCCGAAGTTGCCCTGGCCATCGACAAGCATGTAACGCAGCGAGAAATCCTGTGCCATGCGCACGATGGTGTCGTACACCGCCGTGTCGCCGTGCGGGTGGTATTTACCGATCACGTCGCCAACAATCCGCGCCGATTTCTTGTAAGCACGATTCCAGTCATTGTTCAGCTCATGCATCGCAAACAGGACGCGCCGGTGCACGGGCTTCAGACCATCGCGGACGTCAGGCAGTGCCCTGCCGACGATGACGCTCATCGCATAGTCAAGATACGACCTGCGCATCTCGTCTTCAAGGCTGATGGGCAGGGTTTCGTGAGCGAAAGCGGAGGGCGAATCGGAGGGAGGGGTCACGTGAAAAGCCAATCTGCAACAGGAGAGTCAAACGAAGACAACAAACTGCAACCGTGCATTCGATGCCTTGCGGAATCGGATGCACGTGCGGCGATTGCAACTGGCCGGAGCGCCAATCATTTCCCGGAAACCAGCGCTCCGACACCTTCGCTCAGCCGCTTGATTTTTGAGCTTGGCTACCGGCGAGAGCAACCATTGATTTTAGCATGCGAGGTCTGTCCAAGACGAGGCTCCCGAAGTGATTGTGTTCTAATGAATTACACCTAAAAAAGTGCTGCAGATCGGGGAGGAGGAGCATGTTTGGATGGCGCGTCGGCACAGCAATTGAGAGAGCCGGGGAGAGTGTGCTCCAGGCCGCTCAAGGCGTCCGCCATCCCAGACGGTCTAAGGTCGTTGTCGCCATGCTGGTGCTGGCGTCTGGCTGTTTCCTGTTCTTGCCTTCGCCGCCCGTCGTGGCGCAATCAGTCAAGGATGCGTATCTGCTGGATTCTCATGGTGAAGTGATACGCAATACGGCCGTCGGTGATGCCAAGCTGGGAAATCTGTGCTGGCGAACCGGATACTGGACGCCCGCCTTGGCGATATCACAATGTGATCCGGACATTGCGGTGCGCACCGCACCAGCGTCGCGCAAGCCGCCCGTGCCGCCGGCGGCAAAGCCCGCAGCCCGGTAATCGCGCGAGGAGACAAGACATGAAAACAGTCGACCTCCTGATTCATGCCCGCTGGGTCATCCCTGTCGAACCTTCCGGCGTGGTGCTTGAACACCACAGCATCGCCATCCATGAGGGCAAGATAGAGGCAATTGTTCCCACGGCCGCCGCAGGCGCGCAATATCAGGCAGGTGAAGAGGTCACCTGCTCGTCCCACGCAGTGCTACCAGGCCTCATCAACCTGCATACCCACGCCGCGATGACATTGCTGCGCGGCTACGCGGATGACCTGCCCTTGATGGAGTGGCTCACGCAGCACATCTGGCCGGCAGAGGCCAAGCACGTCTCCACCGATTTCGTTCGCACCGGCAGCCTGCTTGCCTGCAGCGAGATGCTGCGTGGTGGCGTGACCTGCATGAACGACATGTACTTCTTCCCGGAAGCGACTGCTTCAGCCGTTCTGGCAACCGGCATGCGCGCCTCCCTGGGGATGATCGCCATCGAGTTTCCCACAGCCTATGCTGCGACTGCAGACGAGTACCTCGCGAAAGGGCTCGACCTGCGCGACCGGCTGCGCCACGAAGCCAGCCTGTCATTCTGCCTGGCGCCGCACGCACCCTACACTGTCAGTGACGCCACATTCGAAAAGATTGCGCGTTACGCCGAAGAACTCGACCTGCCAGTCCATGTGCATGTGCACGAAACCGCAGGCGAGATTGCCGATGAGGTCGAAAAGCACGGAGTGCGCCCACTGGCGAGACTTGATCGCCTGGGTCTGGTCGGGCCCCACCTGATCGCGGTGCATGCGGTTCACCTGAATGAAGACGAAATCGCCTTGCTGGCACGAACGGGCGCATCGGTAGCGCATTGCCCGGCGTCCAACCTGAAACTGGCCAGCGGCCTGGCACCCACTGCCGCGCTGGAGGCTGCCGGCGTCAATCTCGGGATCGGGACGGACGGTGCCGCATCGAATAACCGCCTCGACATGTTTGCCGAAATGCGCCTGGCTGCCCTGCTGGCCAAGGGCGCGTCCGGCAACGCCGGCGCACTGCCGGCCCAGTACGCCTTGCAGGCGGCCACGCTCAATGGCGCTCGCGCCATGGGCCAGGAAGCCCGCATCGGCTCCCTGATCCCGGGCAAACTGGCCGACGTGATCGCCGTCAATCTCGGCGCATCCGACTTGCAACCGGTGTATGACCCGGTCTCGCATCTGGTTTACACTGCAGGACGGCGCGATGTCACCCATGTTTGGGTAGGCGGCAAGGCCGTTGTAAAATCACAACAGGTTCTCGGGGTCGACAAGCAGGAGTTGGATTCCGCAGTACTTGTGTGGCAAAATCGGATGAACTAACCGGGGGAGAGCCCTTAACTCATCTGCTGAAACGCTTTCGGCATGTGTGTCAAGGGTTTACAATTCGGACGTTGGCAAGTTTTCACGAACCAGTATCAATTCCATTCGTAAAGAGGAGAAAAATGAAACTCTCGACCAAGTTGGGCGTGCTGTTGGCAGCAGTCGGCATCAGCGCTTCCATGGGCGTTTCCGCCCAGAACAGCAAGGACGGCTACGTGCAGCAATCGAACGGCACCATCGTCCGCAATTCCAACTTCGGCGACCCGAAGATCGGCAACCTGTGCTGGCGCACCAGCTATTGGACCCCGGCTATCGCCAATTGCGAATGTGATGCTGACATCGTCGGCGCTGCATGCCGTCCGGCCCCGCCACCTGCTCCTGCTGCTAAGCCGGCACCTGCTCCCGCGCCCGCACCGGCAGCCAAGCCGGCCGCCAAGCCTGCCGCTCCTGCGGTCGTAGCGCAAAAGGTGACCTTCGCTGCTGACGCCTTCTTCGACTTCAACAAAGCTGTGTTGAAGCCGGAAGCCAAAGCCAAGCTGGATGATCTCACCGGCAAGCTCAAGGGCATTACGCTGGAAGTGATCATCGCTGTCGGCCACACTGACTCGATTGGTGGGGACGCTTACAACCAGAAGCTGTCGGTCAAGCGTGCTGAAGCCGTCAAGGCCTACCTGGTGACCAAAGGCATTGAGCCGAACCGCATCTACACCGAAGGCAAAGGCAAGAAGCAGCCGGTCGCCGACAACAAGACGGATCAGGGCCGTGCCAAGAACCGTCGTGTGGAAATCGAAGTGGTCGGCACCCGCCCGAACTAATCGTCTCCCGCAACGCAAAAAGCCCCGCCTAGGCGGGGCTTTTTCTTTTCCTCCTTTCGCCTTGCCCTCTAGTCCCCTTCGTTGATCCTGAGATTTTCATTCACGAGCATCACATGCACCGCCCCAGCCAACGCCTGCCCAACCAGCTGCGCCAGATCAACATCACGCGCCATTTCACCCGCCATGCCGAAGGATCGGTACTGATCGAATTCGGCGATACCAAGGTCATCTGCACCGCCAGTGTCGAAGACAAAGTGCCGGGCTTTCTGAAAGGCAAAGGCCAGGGATGGCTCACCGCCGAATATGGCATGCTTCCGCGCTCCACCCACACCCGCTCGGATCGCGAAGCAGCACGCGGCAAGCAGTCCGGGCGAACCCAGGAGATCCAGCGCCTGATCGGGCGCTCACTGCGCGCCGTTACCGATCTGACCGTCCTGGGCGAACGCACCATCCAGATAGACTGTGACGTGATCCAGGCCGACGGCGGCACCCGTACCGCCAGCATCACTGGCGCGTGGGTGGCCGTATACGATGCCATCAGCGGGCTGCGCGCCAGCGGTGCGCTGGCAGGCAACCCGCTACGCGACCATGTTGCTGCCGTTTCTGTCGGCCTGTATCAGGGCGTCGCGGTACTTGACCTGGACTACCCGGAAGATTCGGAATGCGATACGGACATGAATGTGGTGATGACGGGTAGCGGACATTTTGTCGAAATTCAGGGCACAGCCGAGGGCGCGGCATTCACACGCAGTGAGATGAACGCGCTGCTTGAACTGGCCAGTACCGGCATCGCCGAGCTCGTCCAGCGCCAAAAGCAAGCCGTCGGAATTTGAAGGCAGTACGGCCATGCGCGAAATCGTCATTGCTTCCGGCAACGCCGGAAAACTGGCCGAAATCGAGGCCATCCTCAAACCACTGGGATGGCAAGGTGTACCGCAGTCGGCGTACAAGGTACCGGAGGCCGAAGAGCCATACCCGACCTTTGTTGAGAACGCGTTGGCCAAGGCACGCAATGCTGCACTCCATTCAGGCCAGGCCGCATTGGCCGACGATTCGGGCATTTGCGTACACGCCTTGCAGGGCGCGCCGGGAGTGCTGTCAGCCCGTTATGCAGGAGAACCGAGATCAGATGCGCGCAACAACGAGAAGCTGGTGGCTGCTCTCAAGGGGCAACACGACCGAACCGCCTACTACTACGCTGCATTGGTGCTGGTGCGCCACGCCAATGATCCCCAACCGCTGATCGCGGAAGGTCGTTGGGCGGGAGAAGTTCTCGAAACGCCCCGAGGCGAAGGCGGCTTCGGCTATGACCCCTATTTTTTCTTGCCGGACCTGGGTCGAACCGCGGCCGAACTGTCGGCGTACGAAAAGAATCTCGTGAGCCATCGCGGGAAGGCCCTGCGGCGCCTCGCCGGATTGATCAAGGAACAGTGGTAATCCCGATCAAGCCGTTGCCGCCTGCAGGCAACGCTTCCGCTGCAGGCCGCGATGTGGCACAAACACATCTTGCCCCCGGATCGATCCGGCTCGCCAGTCTGCCGCCCCTTTCGCTGTATGTGCACTTCCCATGGTGCGTAAGAAAGTGTCCCTACTGCGATTTCAACTCCCACCCGGCCGATGGAAGCGCGCCGATCCCGGAAGCACGCTACATCGACGCGCTGATCCGTGATCTTGAGCTGTCCTTGCCGCTGATCTGGGGCCGGCGCATCCATACGGTCTTCTTTGGCGGTGGCACGCCAAGCCTGTTGTCCCCCAACGGTTTCGCCAGGCTCATGTCGGAGATCCGCTCCAGGAGCGCCTTGGAGGCCGATGCCGAAATCACCCTTGAAGCCAATCCCGGAACCTTTGAAGCGGAGAAATTCGCGGCCTACCGCGAACACGGCGTCAATCGGCTTTCCATCGGCATCCAGAGCTTCAACGACAAGCATCTGGAAGCACTGGGCCGTATTCATGATGGAAACGAAGCCCGCCGGGCCATCGAAATCGCCGCACGACTCTTCGACAACTTCAACCTCGACTTGATGTACGCCCTGCCCGGCCAGACGCTGGCGCAGCTGCAGGCCGAACTCGATGCGGCGCTCAGCTTCGATCCACCGCACCTCTCCTACTACCACCTCACGCTTGAACCGAACACCGTCTTCGCCAAGTTTCCGCCGATATTGCCGGATGACGATGCGGCGGCAGAAATGCAACTGCAAATCGAATCGCGTCTGTCACAGGCCGGTTACTCACACTACGAAACGTCGGCCTACGCCAAGCCCCGCCGCGCCAGCCGCCACAACACCAACTACTGGCGCTTCGGCGACTACCTCGGTATCGGTGCCGGTGCGCACGGCAAGCTGTCGTTCGCTCACCGCATTCTGCGCACGGCCAAGCTACGCCAGCCTGAGAGCTACATGGCCGGTTGCGAGGCCGACGCGCCACTGGCGGAGGAGCGTGAGGTCAGCACCAAAGAACTGCCGTTCGAGTACATGATGAACGCGCTACGCCTTACCGAGGGCTTCGCTGTACGCGAGTTTGGTGAACGCACCGGATTGCCTCTGAGCACCACAGAATCTGCATTGAATGCGGCCGAGCGCAACGGGCTGATTACGCGCGACCATCTGCGCATCGCACCCACCGAACGCGGCCGGCTGTTCCTCAACGAACTGCTGCAGCTTTTTCTCTAGCCACCCTCAAGCTCTGGGTCGCGACTGTTTCAGAGAACAGGAGAGTGGTAGGCCGTGTTGGACTTGAACCAACGACCAAAGGATTATGAGTCCTCTGCTCTAACCAACTGAGCTAACGGCCCGAATCAAAAGCAAACCACGCGAGGCGCGCGATGGTATCACGCTCCCGCATCAAGTCGCCCCGACACCACGTCGCAGACGTCGACGTTCGTGCAGGTTGTTTGCCACCAGTGCCCCCACCACCATACCGGCGCCAACCAGTTCGCTGGCCGCGAATTCCGCGCCCTGCCAATGGCGGACAGCAAATGTGATGACTGGCATGAGGTTAAGCAGCAGCATGGTGTTGACCGGCCCGATGCGTCGATTGCCGGCATTCCAGAGAAACATGGCCGCAACCACCCCCAGCAGAGAGACAAACAATACTTCCGGTGCAACGGAGATCAGCGCCAGAGTGGTCGGCCACTTGGCAGCGCCCACTGTCCAGGCTACTACCCACACTACCAGGATCATGCCCAGACCGGGAATTGCGGTCAGCGTGGTAAATCGGAGCGCCGACCATCCGGGGAACATGCCCAGCATCATGGTGTAGGTAATCCAGGCCACTGCCCCGAGAAACACCAGGCCATTCCCAAGCAACTCCCGCGAACCCATGCCAGCTGTCACATTGAGCGCATCACCGCCACGCGTTACCGCGACCACCACCCCAGCAAACGCCGCTCCGAGGCACATGACCGTAAAGCGATGCGGCCTCACACCGCGCAAGAGCCACTGCGCCAGCGCAGTCAGGGCAGGTTGGAGCATGAGAATGATGACTGCGACTTCGGGCCTGGTCATGGCAAGGCCCACAAACACCAGCAACGCCGACCCGGCGATCCCGAAGCCGCCGGCAACCATCGCCGGCCCGCCCCGCCCGTCAAAGCGCAGTGCAGCCCAGCCTTCTCGCGCCGCCAGAAACAACGTAAACATCAGTACCGCCACGCAGTAGCGGACCACCGAAAGAGAATAACCGTCCAGCACCTGCATCGCGCTCTTGGCCACCGGCAGTTGGAACCCCCAGATGAGGACGGCTCCGAGGGCGAGAAGAATGCCGAAGCGAAACTCCCCGGGCCTGTCGCTCACGGCAGAACCCCACGGCGCTCGCGCGCCGGCAGGCACGCAAAAACAAGCCCGCGCGAAGCGGGCCTATTGGAAACACTCTGGGAAGCTGACAAGCTCAATTGGTATCTTCAAGATAGCTCTTGAGCTTCTCGGAACGCGAAGGATGCCGCAATTTGCGCAAAGCCTTGGCTTCAATCTGGCGAATCCGCTCGCGCGTCACATCGAATTGCTTGCCGACTTCTTCGAGCGTGTGGTCGGTACTCATCTCGATGCCAAAGCGCATGCGCAGCACCTTCGCCTCACGCGGCGTCAGGGTATCGAGCACATCCTTGGTCACGTCGCGCAGGCTGTCGTACATCGCCGCCTCGGTTGGCGCCAGCGTATTGGTGTCCTCAATGAAATCGCCCAGGTGGGAGTCATCATCGTCACCGATCGGTGTTTCCATCGAGATCGGCTCCTTGCTGATCTTGAGGATCTTGCGGATCTTGTCTTCCGGCATCTCCATCTTGATGGCCAGCGTAGCCGGATCGGGTTCGATACCGGTTTCCTGCAGGATCTGGCGCGAGATGCGGTTCATCTTGTTGATCGTTTCGATCATGTGCACCGGGATGCGGATGGTGCGCGCCTGATCGGCGATTGACCGCGTGATCGCCTGGCGGATCCACCATGTGGCATAGGTCGAAAACTTGTACCCGCGGCGATACTCAAACTTGTCAACCGCCTTCATCAGGCCAATATTCCCTTCCTGGATCAAGTCAAGGAACTGCAATCCTCGGTTGGTGTATTTCTTGGCGATCGAGATCACAAGGCGCAGATTGGCCTCGGTCATCTCGCGCTTGGCGCGCCGGGCTTTGGCTTCGCCTGTAGACATCTGCTTGTTGATCTCCTTGAGATCCTTGAGCGGAATGCCCAGCGTGTTCTGGAGATCAAGCAAACGCTGCTGCTGCTCCTGGATCGCCGGACGGAACCGCTCCATCACCGCGGTGTACGGACGACCCGAATCGACTTCACGCTGTGCCCAGCGCAAATTGGTTTCGTTGCCCGGGAACTCCTTGATAAAGTGGGCGCGCGGCATGCCGGATTTGATGACGCACAGCTCCTGAATCGCCCGTTCGTGGCGACGCACCTGATCCACCTGGGAGCGCAACATGTCGCACAACTTCTCAACCATACGTGCAGTGAAACGCACCTGCATCAGTTCGGCTGAAATCTTCTTTTGCGTATCCAGGTGCGGCTTTGTCTTGTAGCCCTTGGCCGCCAGGATCTTCTTCATCTTCTCGTGCAGGTGATACACGCGAGAAAAGGTCTCAAGCGCCTTCTGCTTCAACTCGGCCAGTGCCGCCGCATTGGCGGCACCACCGTCGTCCTCCCCTGCGTCATCTTCCTCAACTTCCGCCTCCGCCTCGATTTCGCCGTCTTCGTCGTCAACCGGCAATGCTGCCGCCGGCGCAACTTCCTCGGGTGCGTTCGGATCAATCAATCCGTCCACGAGTTCGTCGATGCGCATCTCGTCCCGAGATATTTTGCCGGCCATGTTGACGATCTCGGCGATCGTGGTGGGGCAGGCGGCGATCGCCTGAATCATGTGCTTCAAGCCGTCTTCAATGCGTTTGGCGATCTCGATCTCGCCCTCGCGTGTCAGAAGTTCGACTGATCCCATCTCGCGCATATACATGCGCACCGGATCCGTGGTGCGGCCAAACTCCGAATCGAGCGACGAGGCTGCAGCTTCGGCTTCTTCCTCGATATCTTCCGGCGGGGCGGTCGGCGCATTTTCGTTCAGAAGCAGTGTTTCCGCGTCCGGCGCCTGATCGAACACCGAAATTCCCATATCGCTAAAAGTGGAAATGATGGCTTCGATCTGTTCGGCATCCACCACGTCATCCGGCAAGTGATCGTTGACCTCGGCGTAGGTGAGGAAGCCGCGCTCCTTGCCCAGCTTGATCAGGATTTTGAGCTTGTTGCGGCGCGCTTCGACGTCCTCTGGCGAGGGAGCACGTTGTGCGAGGAGAAACTCCATGCGCTCCCGGGCCTTGCGAACCGCACGTTCGCTTTTCGGCTTCACCACTTTCGCCGGCTTCGCGGCCTTGCCTTCGGCCGGGGCTTTGGCCGACGCATCGGGCACATCAGCAGGCTTGGCAGATGGTTCAGCGACCTTGGCAGCGGCCTTTTTCAGCGCAGCCTGAGCAATTTCCTTGGCCGAAGCATTCGGCGAACTTTTGCTTGCACTGGCTGCCGGCGCTGGTTTGGAAGCCCCCTTGGCTACGGGCTTGGGTGCTGACTTGGCGACCGGCTTTGCGCTAGCGGGCTTTTTCACGACCGGCTTCGCCGCAGGCTTCTTGAGAGGCACTTTCTTGGCTGGAGCAGCTTTTTTTGACACAGGTTTGGGCGCTTTCTTGGGTGCGGTCTTCTTGACGGCTTTGGGGGCGGGTTTCTTGGCCATGCGATTGCCTCGAAATGGTCGCGCCGACGTCAGATCTGCGCGAGGTAGGACGCAGCGGAAGATCCCGCAGCGCAAAATTGAATAAAGCTTTGAATTATAGCATTATTCTTGCCTTTTCATCCCGTCTGCGCAGCGATGGTGGCAGCGCGGACTGCGCTTTCTTCAGCCACCAACGCCGCCAGTTCCTCGCGTGCCGCCGGATTCGCCATCTCCTCCGCAATGATGCGGGCGGTCCGCTGACGGCGCCACTGGTCCCGCAAGGAACGAAGCGCGTGGCGAAACTCAGCCTCGACAATACTCGGCTCTTTCTCGATTTCAATCGATTCGATGACCGCCTTGCGCAGGAACGGTTCGACCTCCGAACCGGCAAACGACTCGGCAAGACTTGCCGGCGATAGGCCCGGACCGCCGGCCACAATCGCATCGATTACCGCGCGTACCGGCGAATGTTCGGGTAGCACATGGCGCTGCTCCTCGGTTTCGGGCAACAGAGCAAAACGCGGTTCGCGTATGAGCAAGCGAAGTATCTGCTCGTCGAGCGGCGTAACGGGGGCGCGCGAGGCGCGCGGCGGGGCGCTGCGCACATACGAAGCCTGCGCCTTCAGCTCGCACAGCCGCTCAACTTCCGCCGGCGTCATGCGTGCCAGTTCCGCAATTTCCTTCACGATAGCCAACCGCAGGCCGGCGGCACTGATGCGCTGCAAATGAGGTTTGGCAGCATTCACGAGACCAGCACGCCCTTCGGCTGACGTCAGATCCCCCTGCGCCACCAGTTCGCGAACCAGGAAGCGGGAAAGCGGCATTGCCCCATCCACAAGGGCCTCAAACGCCTCTTGCCCAAACTCGCGTATGTAGGTATCCGGGTCGTGCTCTTCAGGCAAAAACAGGAACGAAAAAACCTTGTCGTCGCTGGTCAGGGAGAGGCTGTTCTCCAGACCGCGCCAGGCAGCACGGCGTCCGGCTGCGTCACCATCGAAGCAGAAGATGATGCGGTCGGCCTGCTTGATCAGCTTTTGCACGTGAGCAGGCGTACACGCCGTGCCGAGCGTGGCAACGGCGTATCCGACACCCATTTGCGCCAGCGCCACCACGTCCATATAGCCTTCCACCACCAACACTTTGCCGGCCGCCCGAATCGCCTGTCTCGCTTCATACAGACCGTAAAGCTCACGCCCCTTTTCAAACAGTGGCGTCTCGGGAGAGTTGAGGTACTTGGGCTCGCCCGCACCGATCACCCGCCCGCCAAAACCAACAATCGCGCCGCGGCTGTTGCGGATGGGAAACATGACGCGCCCGCGAAAGCGGTCGTAGCGGGAGCCCTTCTCGTTTTCAATGACCAGTCCGGTATCAAGCATCTCCTTGTTGCCATACTGATCCGGAAAAACGGACTGCAGCAAGTTCCATTCGTCCGGCACATAACCCAATCCGAACTGGCGTGCCACTGCCCCCGAAAGCCCCCGCCCCTTGAGATACTCAATTGCCACTGGCGATGTCTTCAGGGTGTCTCGGTAGAAACGGCAGGCACGCTCCATCATTCCGATCAATGCGGAGCTATCCGGCCCGTCACGACGCGCTCCGGTACGCTCCTGTTCAGGGACAACCAGGCCAACCGACTGAGCCAAATCCTTGATCGCTTCCACATACGTCAAGCCGGTGTGCTCCATCATGAAGCCGATCGCAGATCCGTGTGCTCCACAGCCGAAGCAGTGGTAGAACTGCTTGGTAGGACTCACGGTAAAGGACGGGGATTTTTCGTTGTGGAATGGGCAAAGTCCCATCAGGTTGACGCCGCCCTTTTTCAGCTGGACGTACTTACCCACCACATCGACAATATCGACCCGGTTGAGCAATTCCTGAATGAAGGATTGGGGAATCATGGCAATGTCGATGCGATGATTTTACGTCTGCGGAATGGCACCGGAAGGCAGGTGCGGCGGGTACACCATAAAAAACGCCCCGTCGGAAACGGGGCGTCCGTTACCAATCTGGCAGCACTTACTTGGTGTGCTTCTTGATGAGCGCCTTGGCGGTATCGAGCAGCATCTTGCCATTAAAGTTCTTGCCGTTCATTTCCTTGACCCACTCGTCATCAACCAGATCCGCCGCCTTGCGAAAGGCCTCGGTCTCCTGAGCCGTAAACGTGTAGTGCACGTTCTTGCGGTCTTCCGATGCCTTTTTGCCGGCGGCGTCATTTCCCTGTTGCGTCCGCCCCAACCAGCCCGACGTTTCGATGCCGGAGTTGTCATCGATGATTTTCTTGAGGTCAGCCGGCAGAGAGTCGTATTTGGCCTTGTTCATCGCCATCACGAATGTCGTGGTGTAGAGCGATGTTCCAGCGGGGAACTCCGAATGAAACTTGGCCAACTCTTCAAGCTTGACGGCCGGCACCACTTCCCACGGAACTACTGCAGCGTCAATCACGCCCTTGGAAATGGAGTCGGGAATCTGCGGGAGCGGCATGCCCACTGGGGTGGCGCCCAAAGCGCCCAGCATTTTGGTGATCTGCCGCGTCGGTCCGCGCACCTTCATCCCCTTGAGATCAGCGACCGACTTGATCTGCTTGTCACGCGAATGGAAGAAACCCGGCCCGTGCACATTGACTGCCAGCACCTTCACGTCCTTGAATTCGTCGGCGGCAACGGTGTTGATGTACTCCCAGTAAGCCCGAGAGGTGGCTTCCGCGTTGGTCATCATAAACGGCAACTCAAACGCTTCCACCCTTGGAAAGCGCCCAGGAGTGTTGCCGGGCAGTGTCCAGGTGACGTCCACTACCCCGTCCTTGGTCTGGTCATACAAATTGGCAGGGGTGCCACCAAGTTGCATTGCCGGGAAACGCTCAAATTTGATCCGCCCGCCTGATTCCTTCTCGACTTTCTCCATCCACGCCACGTGCATGGTGCGCCATACGGCTGACTGTGGCGCCATGAAGGTGTGAAACTTGAGGGTAACTGTCTGCTGTGCTTGGGCAAAGTGGCCCACCAAGGCGAGGCTGGCGCCAAGAATGAGGTGCTTGATCTTCATTGTGATTGTCTCCTGATTTAAAGATGCACGCTTCGAGAGAGTGCCCAAAGAATGGACGGCTCAAACACCGAAGTGGCGCGAAGCTTACGTCAAATTACAGCAAAAGCGACTGCTCAAAGCAAAAAAGACGCGATATAGGCCAGCGTAGCGCTTCGGCACGCCGAGCCCACCAACCCAAATGCCGACCCTTCCTGGCGTCCTACAGGCACGGCACCTACAAACCGCCATTTTGCTGGGCTACCATGCAATAGAGCATGGGAATCGATAGCATGGTATTGAAGCGGGACACCAGCATGGCCAGCCGAGCCGCTCCAGCTTTCTCAGCCGGCTCTGCGGGCACCATCCCCAATGCCTTCTTCTGATTCGGCCAGATGACGAACCAGACATTGAAGGCCATCACCAGAGCCAGCCACATACCAATACCAATGGCAAGAAACGGCTTCTGAAGGGTCAAGGCTGGGCCGATCGAACCATTCATGAAGGCAATCAACAACCCGGTTACAACGGTAGCCAACGCCGCCCACCGAAACCAGAACAAGGCAGTCGGAGCAATGACCTTCGACACTGCCGGTTTCTGTTCATCGGGGATTTTCGGCATGGAAGGGATCTGCACAAAATTGAAATACCAGAGCAGTCCTACCCACATCACACCACACAGAACGTGCAGCCAGCGCACAAAAAAAATACCCCAGGCATGGTCGAGTTGACCATCACGCAGTACGGCCAGCATCAGCATGACCAGTACCAAACCTGCCACGACGGAACGGCCCAGAGACTGAAAAATCGCGCTCATGTATTCGCCATTTTGTGAACTGCCGGCGCTGCTTTCAGTCCCTGTGACCGACACGCATGATTTAAGCGAGATTCTTGGCGACGAAATCCCAGTTCACCAAGTTCCAGAAGCCCTCGAGATACTTCGGTCGGGCATTGCGGTAATCAATATAGTAGGCGTGCTCCCATACGTCGCAAGTCAGCAGCGGCTTGTCGGCTCCCGTGAGAGGGGTGGCCGCATTTGAGGTGGACACCAGATCGAGCGATCCGTCTGCCTTTTTGACTAGCCATGCCCAGCCCGAGCCGAACGTACCAACGGCGCACTTGTTGAATTCTTCCTTGAACTTCGCAAAGGAGCCCCACTTCTTGTTGATGGCATCCGCCAAGGCACCGGACGGTTCGCCACCGCCCGCGGGCTTCAAGCCCATCCAGTAGAACGTGTGGTTCCAGATTTGTGCGGCATTGTTGAACATGCCACCCGATGACTTCCTGACGATGTCTTCCAGGCTCAGATTCTCGAACTCTGTGCCTTTGATCAGGTTGTTCAAATTCGTGACGTAAGTCTGGTGATGCTTGCCATAGTGAAATTCCAGAGTCTCTTTCGACAGATGCGGGGCGAGACCATCCAAGGCATAAGGCAGTTCGGGAAGCTTGTGTTCCATGTTGAAATTTCTCCGGCTTGACAAGGGTTCTTGGGTTGAACGGGACTGCTGCGGACAGAAAGACACATGCCGCGCAGGCATTTTAGGCCTTCCGCCTGCGGCGCGCAAAAAGCGTAAGAATGGCGCCAGTAGGGTTATTGTGAAGAAGGCTTCCTGCCCATTCGCTCAACCTTGGCGACTGCCGTTCCCTTGGCAAAAGACAATGCCAGGGTTTGCCCCACCACCAGTTGCGCACTATCCCGCACGACCTTGCCATCTTCCTGCTGCACCAGCGCATAGCCACGCTCGAGAACACGCGCGGGATTCAGAAGCCGCAGCCCCTGATCCATGCGCATGAGGCCGCGCGCCCGATCATTCAGCTGTCCATTCATCCCTTCAACAAGCCGGCGGCGTGCATGTTGCCATTGCAATCCTGCAGACGCGAGAGCTGGATGCCGCAAGCCTGCCCTGGCTGTGCTCCACGCCAGCGCATGTCTCGCGAGTCTGCCATGCATGGCGGCAGTGAGTCGCCCGGCCGACGCACCCAAGGCCTGCCGCTGCAGCGCTAACCGGGTGGAGGGCGAAACCAGGGCACGCGCCAACCAGTCAAGGCGCTGGGAAAGTGTGTTGACGCGTCGCAAAAAACTCCGATGCAACAGGTCTGCTTGGGAAGCCAGTTGACGGTGCAGAAGACGCACGTCGGGAACCACCAGTTCGGCCGCGGCCGTCGGCGTAGCGGCGCGCACATCGGCCACCCAATCGGCGATCGTCACATCGGTTTCATGACCCACGCCCGTGACAACCGGCACCGGACAGTCCAGAATGGCGCGGGCTACGTCTTCCTGATTGAAACACCACAAGTCCTCAATCGATCCCCCACCACGGCACAGGATGACCACATCGACGCAGTCAGTTACCGTGCGGGAACCCGCCAGTCGAATTGCCGACACAATCGACTCGGCTGCCCCGTCCCCCTGAACCGGCGTCGGGTAAACGACGACCGGGATCATCGGCGCGCGACGCTTGAGTGTCGTTAGCACATCACGCAGTGCCGCAGCTTGAAGTGATGTAATCACCGCGATGGCGCGCGGCAAGTAAGGCAATGCCCGCTTGCGCGCCGAATCGAACAACCCCTCCCTTTCCAGTTTTTGCTTAAGCCGCAGGAATGCCTCGAACAGCGCGCCAGCACCACCTCGGCGCATGGACTCCACATTCAGCTGATACTCGCCGCGGGTCTCGAACAACGTTACCGCCGCCTGAACCTCGACGGCATCACCATTGCGCGGCTCGAAGCCGAGTGTGGCGGCGCGCCCGCGCCACATGGCACAGCGCACTTGAGCGGTCGCGTCCTTGAGCGAGAAATAGACGTGGCCGGATGCGGCACGAGTGAATCCGGTTATCTCGCCGCTTACCTTGAGCGGAGGGATGCCACGCTCAAGCAGCTGGCGCGCCCGCCGATTCAGCTCGGATACGGAAAGGGCGAGGTTGGCCGACAGCTCCGGTTCCGGGGCGGAAAAATCGGGACGGCTAAGCATCAGGAAGAAGGACGCCTTTGATTTGAGCAATACCGACCGAATCCCCGCTGGACAAGGCAGTTACCGGCGTTTCCCACAGGATTTCCACAGAGTTGTCCACCACAATTGTGGATAACGCACGCCGGTTTCCGTTACACTGCACGAGTTTTATTACCTCAAGTTGCCAAGGGAGAATGCGTCGTGCTGGACATCATCAAATCGGCGGGATGGCCAATCTATCCGTTGCTGCTGGCTTCCATCATCGCCGTCGCACTGATTATCGAACGGCTGATCGTGCTGCGCAAGTCCAAGGTGTTGCCGGCCAGCCTGTTGCCCGAAGTGCTCAGCCTCTACAAGTCCAAGCAGGTCACCGATGATGTGATTGCCAAGGTTGAGGCCAATTCGCCGTTAGGAAGGGTGCTGGCTGCGGGCTTGCGCAATGACAAGAGCTCGCGCTACGTCATGAAAGAAGCGATCGAAGAGGCGGGGAGGATCGTCACCCATGAACTCGAGCGCTTCCTCAACGGTCTGGGCACCATCGCGACGGCAGCTCCCCTGATGGGATTGTTTGGCACTGTGGTCGGGATGATCGAGATTTTCGGCAGCCAATCGCCCTCTGGCACCAACCCGCAGGCCCTGGCCCACGGCATTTCCGTCGCTCTCTACAACACAGGCTTTGGCATCCTCATCGCCATTCCCGCCCTGATCTTTTACCGCTATTTTCGTGCCAAGGTGGAAGACTTCGTTGTCGAAATGGAGCAAAGTGCGATCAAGCTCCTCGATCTTGCGCATGGCGAACGCAAGGCCTGATCGGAGGGAACGGACGTGAACTTTCGCCGTAAAGCCGCGGAGGAGCCGGAAATCAACTTCATTCCGTTGATCGACGTGCTGTTGGTGATCCTGATCTTCCTGATGGTTACCACCACCTACTCGAAGTACGCCGAACTGCAGATCAACCTGCCCACCGCTGATGCAGAGAAGCAATTGGAGCGTCCGAATGAGGTGAACGTCGGGGTCACCAGCGGTGGCAAGTTCGCCATCAACGGTAAGACAATCGTGTTCTCGAATGTGGAGAGTCTGTCGAGCGACCTCAAGGCAGCTGCAAGCGGCAAGAAAGACCCAGTAGTCGTGATCAATGCCGACGCACAGGCGACGCACCAGTCCGTGGTCTACGTGATGCAGGCTTCGCAAATGGCCGGATTGGGTCAGGTAACCTTTACCACCCAATCCCCCAGCGCCAAGTAGAGCGCTTCCATCTTGCTGTCGCCGCACCTTTGGCTCGACTGGTGGCGGCCGCGACTGACAGCACGCACAGCGCTGCTGCTGCCAGCCAGTTGGCTATATGCCGCATTGGTGGCATTGCGTAAGTATTTCTACCAGAACGGATGGCTACGTTCGGCCCGGCCCGGCTTGCCTGTCATCATTGTGGGCAACATCACCGTTGGTGGAACTGGCAAGACGCCCTTGGTGATTGCTCTCGTACACGCGCTGCGAACTGCGGGATACACACCTGGCGTGATCAGTCGCGGCTATGGCCGGTCGGCCAGGTCAGTCGATCCGATTGAGGTTACGGCTGGCAACAGCCCGGAAGAGTGCGGTGACGAACCGCTGTTGATTTTTCAGCGTACCGCCGCACCGGTGTTTGTCTGCACGAAGCGCCTGGCAGCGGCGAACGCCCTGACTCAGGCTCACCCTGGCGTCGACATTCTGGTGAGTGATGACGGCCTTCAGCATCTGGCGCTGGCCGGGGGCATCCGCTTGGCGTTATTCGACGAGCGCGGCATCGGCAATGGCTGCCTGCTCCCAGCCGGACCGCTGCGCGAGCCGGTATCTTCGTTGTCAAGCCTGACCGCCGTAGTCTGTAACGGCACCGATAAGTTGCTCCAAGATATGGGGGCTTTGACGCTACTTGCCAGAACCAAGCCGACCCCTGTTTACCGGATGCTGTTCGAGCCCGGCTTGCCTTATCGGCTGAACCAGCCTGATCGCCGTCTCCCCTTGGGATTGCTCGCAGAAATGGGGCCGGTTGCTGCGGTGGCGGGCATCGGGCACCCACCGCGGTTCTTTGACACGCTGGAACGCGCCGGAATGCAATTCAGTCGGCACCCGTTTCCTGATCATCATGCGTTCTGCGAATCGGATCTGGACGACATTCAAGCGAGCGTCATCATCATGACAGAAAAGGACGCGATAAAATGCACTGCGTTCGCGGACGCGCGCATCTGGGTGTTGCCTGTAGATGCGACCCTCGACCCTCTTCTGATCGCACGGATTCTGGAGACACTGCGTGGACCCAAAACTGCTTGACATACTGGTCTGCCCCATCACGAAGGGCACTCTGGTTTACGACAAGGAAAAGCAGGAACTGATCTCGAAATCGGCACGGCTGGCATATCCGATCCGCGACGGCATCCCTGTCATGCTGGAAGAGGAAGCGCGTCGTTTGAGCGAGGCCGAACTGGCGTGAGTTCCCCCACTGGAAACACGGCGTTTCCTGAATTTGTTGTACTGATCCCTGCACGGCGCGCTTCTTCGCGGCTCACCGACAAGGTGCTGGCCGATATCGGCGGGAAGCCCATGGTGGTGCGCGTCGCGGAACGGGCAGCGCAAAGCGGGGCCTCACGCGTCGTGGTGGCAACGGATGACCGCGAGATCGAAGCGGTGGTCCAGAAGCACGGCTTCTCAACCGTCATGACGCGCAGCGGTCACCCCTCCGGCACCGACCGTTTGGCGGAAGCGGTATCGCTGCTGGATTTGGCCGATACGGCCATGGTCGTCAACGTGCAAGGTGACGAGCCTCTCATTGCGCCCATGTTGGTCAGCGCCGTCGCAGCCGAGCTCGCCAAGCGTGCTGATTGTGCAATGGCAACCGCCTGTCATGCCGTGACCGAACGCGCCGATATGTTTAACCCCAATATCGTCAAGGTCGTGCTGGACCAGCGCAACACGGCGTTGTACTTCAGCCGCGCGACG
>CAYUEG010000006.1:0-61289 GCA_964443245.1 uncultured Burkholderiales bacterium
AGGCGGTCAAACTCGGCTTTCGAGCGTTGGGCCCAGCGCATCGACAGTTCCATGGAGGTGCGCGCCTCGGCTTCGGTGGTGGGGCGACCGTCAATTTCGTACGGTGTGCACTCGTCGAACACCATCACGATGTCCGAGTTCAGGACGTGCTGAATACGCATCGACTCTTCCGGCGTCAGGAACAAGCGATCACCGTTGATCGGGGAGGCAAAACGTACGCCTTCCTCACTGATTTTGCGCAACTCGCCCAGGCTCCAGACCTGAAAGCCGCCCGAGTCGGTGAGGAGAGGCCGATCCCAGCCCATGAAGCGGTGGAGACCATCGTGTCGGGCGATGACGTCGAGCCCCGGACGCAGCCAGAGATGGAAGGTATTGCCCAGCACGATTTGCGCGCCAATGTCACGCAGCTCGGCTGGCGACATTGCCTTGACGCTGCCATAGGTACCGACCGGCATGAAAACGGGTGTTTCCACGGTGCCATGGTTGAGGGTCAGCGTGCCGCGGCGCGCCTGACCGTCCGTAGAAAGGAGCTGGTAGTTCATCTATCTGAAGGGTGGGGAAATCCGCCCGCGCATGCGGGGCCGGGTGGTCAGAATCTGATCTTGCCTGACCAGATATGGAAGTACATCACCCAATCTCCGGCGAAGGAATAGAACGGATGCTTGAAGGTAGCCGGGCGGTTCTTCTCGAACACGAAGTGCCCGATCCACGCAAAACTGTAGCCGCACACCAGCGCTGCCAGCAGCCACCATGGATTGCGCGTCACAACGAGTGCTGCCAGACAGCACAGCGACAAACTGCTGCCGACGAAATGCAGGCGACGGCAGGTTCGGTTTCCGTGTTCGGAAAGGTAAAAAGGGTAGAAATCAGCAAATCGCGCGAACCTGCGGGAGACGTCGGCGTTTTCGGTGGGCATGGGGCAACTCCGCGCCGGCAATCACGGGCCGGGTGGCCGCGATTATCCTACAGCCGACGGGCCCGCCAGTCGTGCGCTTCCTGCTCTCAGGAGAAACACGGAAACCCTTGGTGGACAAGGGTTTCCGCCGCATTGCCGGATTCGGGCAGGTCAGGGCACCAGCACGGTGGAGCCGGTGGTCTTGCGTCCCGCGAGGGCGATGTGCGATTCCCCTGCATCCTTCAGGGCGAAGCGCTGGTTGACTTCGATCTTTACCTTGCCCGAGGTGACGGCCTCAAACAGATCGTTGGCGGTTTCTTCGAGTAGTGGCCGCGTGGCGGTGTAGGTCATCAACGTCGGACGCTGCACGTACAGCGAACCCTTGGCCGACAGCGTCGTCAGTGCCACCGGTGGTACCGCGCCGGACGCATTGCCGAAGCTGATCATGTAGCCTAAGGGCGCGATGCAGTCGAGCGATTTTTCCCAGGTGTCCTTGCCGATGGAATCGAACACCACCGGCAGTTTCTTGCCGCCGTTGATCTCCAGCACGCGCTTGGCAAAATCCTCCTTGGTGTAATCGATCGTGTGCGTGCAACCATGCGCCTTGGCGAGCGCAGCCTTCTCGTCGCTGGATACCGTGCCAATCACCGTTACTCCCAGCGCCTTGAGCCACTGGCAGGCGATCAGGCCGACACCGCCGGCGGCGGCGTGCCAGAGCACCGTGTCGCCGGCCTTGACCGGGAAGGACTTCTTGATCAGGTACTGCACGGTCATGCCTTGCAGCATCATGGCCGCCCCTTGTTCGAATGACAAGGCATCCGGCAGCTTGACCAGCTTTTCCGCCGGCATCACGCGCGCTTCAGAATAAGCCCCCTGCGGGCCACCGGCATAGGCCACGCGATCGCCCGCCTTGACGTGCGTGACGCCACTGCCGACAGCTTCGACGACACCGGCACCTTCCGTGCCCAGGCCGGAAGGCAGGGGAGTCGGGTAAAGGCCGGTGCGGAAATAGATGTCAATGAAATTCAATCCCACGGCGTGGTGCTTGATGCGTGCTTCGCCGGGGCCGGGCTCGCCGACGGCGACGTCTTCCCACTTAAGGACTTCGGGGCCGCCGGTCTGGTGGAAGCGGATGGCTTTGGTCATGATGTTCTCCTGTCAATCGATCAATTGGTGTGCGAATGAATGGTGCGGGCTGGGCAACGCGGCGCGAAGCATAGCACTGCTGCGCCGGAATCGCGGCATAATTACCGATCATCATCATGAGTTTCCCGCGGAGCGTTCGATGAAACATTGGCTGGCAGGCGTGGTTCTTTTCTGGTGTGCAGCAACGGCGGGTGCTGCGGAGATCAACGGCGTTCAGGTGCCCGACACCATCAAGCTCGGCGGTGCAGATCTTCTCCTCAATGGCGCCGGCTTGCGCACCCGGGCCGTCTTCAAGGTGTACGTGGGCGCGCTTTACCTGACGGAAAAGAAGACCGCCGCCGCCGATGCGCTGAATCTGAAAGGCCCGAAGCGCGTGGCCCTGTTCATGCTGCGTGACCTCTCTGCTGACCAGCTTTCCGGTGCGCTGAGCGACAGCTTGAACGACAACCTGACGGATGCCGAGCGGGAGAGGTTCAAGCCGCAGATCGAGGAACTCAAGGCCACCATGGAGGCCGTGGGTGCGGCCAGGGAAAAGAGCGTGGTGACGCTGGACTTCACACCGGATACGGGGCTGCGCATTGCACTCAACGGAGCGCCGCGGGGCAAACCCATCGCCGGTGAAGACTTCTATCGTGCGCTGCTCAGGATCTGGTTGGGCGACAAGCCGGTCGATCGTGCACTCAAAGCCGGCATGCTTGGCACACCGCAGTAATCTGGCAGGCTCACTTCACTGGCGGGGAGGTCGGACGTGAGCCTGGCACTTCTCGAGTTTGCTGCGGTCATCGAAATGCCGTTTGGCGGCATCGGTGTGCGTACTGCTGAAGGCGCGGTAAGTGAGATGGTTTATCTGCCAGCCTCCATTGCGCCGGTGAAACCACGTGATCCATTGGCGCGTGAGGTGGCGCGCCAGATCAAGGCCTACGTGAAGCACCCGTCACACCGGTTTGACTTGCCGCTGGCCACGCGCGGGAGCGCATTTCAGCGCAAGGTGTGGGAGGTGATTGCCTCGATTCCCGCCGGACACACCTTGAGCTACGGCGAGGTTGCCCGGCGCATTCGCTCCGCGCCGCGCGCTGTCGGGCAGGCCTGCGGTGCCAACTGGTTCTCTCTCGTGGTGCCGTGCCACCGCGTGCTGGCAGCGCATGGCATTGGCGGCTTTGGCAGCGACGACGATGGCTTTCCGATGCAGATCAAGCGCTGGTTGCTGGCGCACGAGCGTGTGCCGGGGTATGTCTGAGCCACTGATTGACGAGTTTTGTGATGCCCTCTGGCTGGAAGACGGGCTTGCCAAACTGACTCTGGAAGCCTACCGGCGTGACCTGACCCAGTTTGGCGCGTGGTTGGCTGGGGAAGGCGCCACGCTGCACAGTGCCCAACCAGTGCATGTCCAGGGCTACATTCAGGCACGTCATGCCGAGGGGGCCAAGGCCACTTCGGCCAACCGGCGGCTCTCCGCACTCAAACGCTTTTACCGCTGGTTACTGCGGCAGGGACGTCGTGGTGACGATCCCACCAGCGACCTGGATTCGGCCAAGCAGCCGGCGCGGTTTCCGAAGACCTTGAGCGAGGCCAGCGTCGAAGCGCTGCTGGCAGCACCGAATTCCGAGACGCCATTGGGCTTGCGCGATCGCGCCATGCTTGAATTGCTGTACGCCAGCGGCTTGCGTGTATCGGAACTGGTGTCGGTCAAGACCATTGAAGTCAGCCTGAACGACGGCGTCGTGCGCGTTGCGGCCGGCAAGGGCGCCAAGACGCGGCTGGTACCGTTTGGCGAGGAGGCATCGGCGTGGATCGCGCGTTACCTTGCCGAGGCACGCCAGGAGTTGCTGGGTGCCAGGCAGGTCGAGGCGCTGTTTGTCACCGGCCGCGGCGCGGCGATGACGCGCCACAACTTCTGGCACATGGTCAAGCGCTACGCTTTGGTGGCAGGGATTGCGCCGGCACTGATTTCCCCGCACACCTTGCGGCATGCGTTTGCCACCCACCTGCTCAACCACGGTGCCGACCTGCGCGTCGTACAGATGCTGCTGGGTCATGCCGACATTTCGACCACGCAAATCTACACCCACGTGGCGCGGGCACGGCTGAAGGAACTGCATGCACGGAATCATCCGCGCGGGTGATTCCGTTATCCTTGCGCTTTTACAAGGAGAGTTGCATGAGCCGTTTGACCCTGGCGCAAGCCAACCAGATCATTGCCGGTGCCCTGGCACATTCGAAGCAAAAGGGATTCAAGCCGATGGGCGTGGTGGTGCTGGACGACGCCGGCCATCTCAAGGCGGGGCAGCGCGAAGACGGTGCCAGCATGTTCCGCATCGACGTCGCTACGGGGAAGGCCTGGGGTGCAATCGGCATGGGTGCCTCCAGCCGCGTGCTGGCCCAGCGCGCCAAGGACAATCCGAACTTCTTCACTACGCTTGCCGATACGGCCCACGGCAAATTTCTGCCGCAAACCGGGGCCGTGCTGATCAAGGATGCTGCCGGCAATATCCTTGGTGCAGCGGGTGCCAGCGGAGGCACTGGCGATGAAGACGAAGAGATTTGCATTGCCGGTGTGGTGTCAGCGGGCTTGCAGCACGGCTAAAGCCGCGCAGGGCAGGCGCGCGGTTCGCCCCGGTTCATCGTTACCCATCGATTCGTTTTTCGCAGCATGGCCAAGAAGCAGCATGTCTCGGAGACGCCGGCGACGGCGTTCCTGAAGCAGCACAAAGTGGGATTTACCGAGCATCCTTACGCCTATGAGGAGCACGGGGGCACCGAAGTGTCTGCGCGTGAACTGGGCGTGGCCGAGCATGTGGTCGTCAAGACGCTGGTGATGGAAGACCAGGATGGCAGACCGATGCTGGTTCTCATGCACGGCGACTGCAAGGTGTCCACCAAGAATCTGGCGCGCCAGGCCGGCGTCAAATCGGTCGCTCCGTGCAAGCCGGAGGTCGCCAATCGCCATTCCGGCTATCTGATTGGCGGCACCTCGCCGTTCGGTACCCGCAAGCCCATGCCGGTATATGCCGAAGCGAGCATATTTGAATTGCCGAAGATCTACATCAACGGCGGCCGGCGCGGCTTTCTCGTGGGGATCGAGCCGGCCGAGCTGGCACGTGTGCTGCCAGTGACCAAGGTCTCGGCTGCCCTCGCCGAATGAGGTAATGCGCGTTCCGGCAAGGCGCGCCCGGCGTTCGGTGACGCCTCAGTTGCCGCTGCGTTCGACCACCACGCCAACGTGCCGCACCCCTTTGAGGATCCCGAGCTTGACCACCTCCAGTTTGACGTAAGGTGTGCGGAATTCGGTGATGATGGCGCGTGCCAGATGGTCGGCCATGCGTTCGAGCAGGCGAAAGTGGTGCGCGTCGCATTCGCGCCGGATGAAGTCAGCGACAGCCGCGTAGTTGATCGTGTCATGCAGCCGATCGCTCTGGAAGGCTTCCGCGCTGGGGATGGCCAGTTGCAGGTCAAACTCGAGCGGCTGGGGCGCTTCGCGTTCGTAGGGGTAGTGGCCGACGATGGTGTCGATACGCAGGCCGCGAATCACAATCAAGTCCATTAGAATCCCTCGTTGTTGTTGCCATTCTAAGAGAAGATGATGGTTGCCCAACTACCGGTTCCCGTGCTCGCTGTGCTCAGTGCCGTGCTTGCCTATCTGATCGGCTCAATTTCGTTTGCGGTGGTGGTCAGCCGGCTTTACGGCCTGGCCGATCCGCGCACCTATGGCTCCGGCAATCCGGGAGCCACCAACGTGCTGCGTTCGGGCAACAAGGCTGCCGCGGTGCTCACGCTGGTGGGTGATGCACTGAAGGGATGGGTCGCCGTGTTTCTGGTACAGAAGTTCGGGCCCCTGTACGGTTTGCTCGAGGGCACCCTGGCGCTGGTCGCGCTTGCGGTCTTTCTCGGCCACCTGTTTCCGGTGTTTTTTCGTTTTCAGGGTGGCAAAGGGGTGGCGACAGCGCTGGGCATACTGCTCGCCATTGATCCGTGGCTCGGGCTGGCCACCCTGGCCACCTGGCTCATCATTGCCGGGTTCTTTCGCTACTCCAGCCTGGCGGCGGTGGTATCGGCATTGTTTGCGCCGCTTTATCACGCCATGTTCTGGGAAATGGGCGAGACCACCCTGGCCATTGGCCTGATGTCGCTGTTGCTGCTGTGGCGCCACGGCGAGAACATCGGCAAGCTGATTGCCGGCAAGGAATCACGGATCGGCGAAAAGAAGAAACCCTAGGCACGGTCGCTAGGAGCGCATGAATGCGTTCAGGTCCGGGGTAGTGATGGTGGAATCCAGATAGCTGAACGTTCCCTGCTCCTGCACTTCACGTGCGGCGGCGATGAGGCCGGAGACGGCGGCGCGATACAGCGATGTCGCCAGGCTAATGCGGCGCACGCCGGCGGCCGCCAGTTCAGTGACCGTGAATGACTTGCCCTTGATGCCCGCCATGAAGTTGACCGGTTTGCCGACGGCTGCACACACTGTCCGCACCGCATCCAGTGAAGGCAGGCCGGGTGCCATCAGCACGTCCGCGCCGGCCGCTTCAAACGCCTGCAGGCGGCGAATCGTATCGTCCAGATCCGGGTTGCCGCGCAGGAAATTCTCTGCGCGCGCGGTGAGCATGAAGGGGTAAGGCAGGGCGCGGGCGGCGGCTGCAGCGGCGCGGATGCGCGCTGCGGCTTCATCGATCGTGAACAGGGGCTTTGCGGGATCACCGGTGGCATCCTCAATCGATCCGCCGACCAAGCCCGCGTCAGCGCCCGCGCGAATCGTGGCTGCTGCGTCTTCCGGCGTGTCGCCAAAGCCCTTTTCCAGATCCGCCGATACTGGCAGATCAGTCGCCTCGACGATGGCACGTACGTGCGCCAGCGCTTGCTCACGGCTGATCTTGCCATCCCGTTTGCCGTAGACACCAGCCGAGGCGCCGCTCGACGTGGCGAGGGCCTTGAAGCCGAGTCCGGCCAGGATGCGCGCCGACCCGGCATCCCAGGGATTGGCGATGACGAACGTCCCCGGTCCTTGGTGCAAAGCCTGAAAGGTTCTGGCTTTGTCGGCTTGGCTTGGTTGGCTGCGATCGGTCATGGCAATTTCCTTCGCTGGAGGCACTGACAACACGGGGATGGTACCAGCACGCCCAACCCTATCCGCTGTGTCGGGCGCGTCCAAGAAAAAGCCGGAAACCGTTGTGAGACAACGGTTTCCGGCCGGTGGCCATGCGCTGCTTCAGGAGCAGCGGCACAGCGAGCCGCGCGCTCGTTGCTGATCAGGCCAGGGCGGCCTTCACGCGCTCCGGTGTGAACGGCTGGTGGCGCAGGTATTTGCCAGTGAGCTTGGCGACGGCGTTGGCAATGGCGGGGGCGACCGGCGGCAAACCGCACTCGCCGACCCCCCCAGGCGGATTGTCTGTCACCATCACCTTGACCTGGATCGGCGGGATCTCGTTCATGCGCGCCACCGGATAATCATGGAAATTGGATTGCTGGACAGCGCCATTGACGAGCGTGATCTGCTCCTTCAGGGTGCCGGACAGGCCGTAGACGATGCTGCCCTCGACCTGAGTGGCGACGTTCTGCGGCAACACGGCCACCCCGGTATCGACTGCCGCCCATACACCGTGCACCTTGATCACGCCGGACTTCTTGTCCACCGAGACTTCGACAACTTCGGCAATATGGGTTTCCCACATCTCGGAGTAGGCAATCCCCAGGGCGCGGCCGGCCGGGCGCTTCTTGTCCCAGCCTGCCATCTTCGCCACTTCGCGGATGACCGCCTGCGCGCGAGGATGTTTGGCCAGCATCTTCAGTCGGTATTCCACCGGGTCGGTCTTGCTCAAGGCTGCGACTTCGTCGATCAACATCTCGACAGCGTGCTTGGTGTAGCCACCACCTACGGCGCGCCAGAAGCCATTGTCGACGCCGCGTTCCTGTCTGGCGTACTCGATCAGTGAATCCTTGATGTCGTAGAGGAATTCTGCACCTTCATGGAACGGCTGATCCTTTCCGCCAGCTGCCTTGAACGCACCCGGATTGGCACGGGCGTAGATCGATTCGCCGGCCAAGCGGGCGTGCCAGCCGACGATGTTGTTCGAAGCATCCAGGCCCACCTCCAGGTGCTGTGCCACCAGCGGCCGGAATTTGTCGTTCTTGACATCGTCCTCGCGCGTCCAGGTCACCTTGACCGGCTTGCCGTCGGCAGCCTTGGCCAGCAACACCGCATCAAGGGTGAAGTCAGCGTCGACCCGGCGACCGAAGCCGCCACCGAGCAAGGTGTTGTTGACCTTGATGTTCGGTACCGGCACCTTGGTGACGATGTTGGTGACGATCGCGGCGATGGTCGGGCTTTGGCAAGGCGACCAGATCTCGATGCGGTCGTCGCCGGTCCACTGGGCGGTGGCATTCATCGGCTCCAGGCACATGTGCGCCATGTGTTCGGAGAGAAAATCGGCCTTCAGCACCTTGGCCGCACTTTTGATGTTGCCGTTGCCGGCACCGTGCTTTTCGACTTCGACGCCGGCCTTGGAAAGGTCCAGATCGGCCGCTGCCGCTGCGTAGGCCTTGCCCACATCAGCCGAGTTGTAGGTCTTGGTGATGGCATCGTTGGCCCAGGTGACCTTGAGCGCATCCCTGGCCTGGCGCGCGGACCAGGTGTTGTCGGCCAGCACACCTACGCCATAGGGCAGGGGCACGGTCTTGATGAAGCCCTTGACGGCCTTGGCAGCCGAATCGTCCATCGTGGCCAGCTTGTCCTTGTGCATCGGCGGGCGCAGCACGGCGCCGTACAGCATGCCGGGCAAGCGGGTGTCGATGCCGTAGATGGCGGCGCCGCGTACCTTGTCGGCCAGGTCAATGCGCGCCACATTCTTGCCGATATAACGAAAGCTGCTGGCCGGCTTCAGTTGCGCGGCCGTCACGGTCGGCAGGGTGGCTGGCACCTTGGCAAAGCCGGCGATCTCGCCATAGCCCATGCTGCGGTTGGAAGCCTTGTGCCACACCACGCCAGGTTCGGTGCTCAGTTCCGAGACCGGCACGTTCCAGCGCTCCGCCGCTGCACCGAGCAAGACCAGCCGGGTTTGGGCGCCAGCGATGCGCAACACCTCGTAGTAGCCACGCGTGGTGCGCGACGCACCTGTCACCATGCCCCCATTGAAAAGCTTGTTGCCGTAGGCTTTGGGGTTATGGCCGGCCTGCACGACTTTGACCTTCGACCAGTCCGCATCCATGTCCTCGGCCAGGCACAAAGGCATGGCGGTCATGGTGCCCTGGCCCATTTCGGAGGCCGGGGAAAGAATCGACACGATGCCGTCGGTGCCGATGGTGACCCACTGGTTCGGGGCCAGGCCGGCTGCCTGGGCAGCGGCCTTCTTGGAAGCGGTCAGGGCGGGCACGCCAAAGGCGACGCCGATGGCCACGCTACCGGAGCCAACCAGAAACTGGCGGCGCGAAAGGGTCAGGGTCTTGATCCTGGATGTCATCGTCTTCTCCTTACGCCTTGGCCGCGGGGGCGGCTTTGGCCTTGGTGCCGGCTGCACGCTCGATCGCGCTGACGATCTGCTGGTAAGTGCCGCAGCGGCAGATGTTGCCGCTCATCGCATCGACAATCTGCTTGCGGTTTGGCTTCGGTGTCTTCTTGAGCAGGGCGGCGGCCGTCATCAGCTGGCCGGACTGGCAGTAGCCGCACTGCGGCACGCCTTCGGCAATCCAGGCTTTCTGCAGCGGGTGATCGCCATTGGCAGACAGGCCTTCAATGGTGGTCACCGGCTTGGTGCCGACGCTGGCGGCCGGCGTCACACAGGAGCGGGTCGGCACGCCGTTGATGTGTACGGTGCAGGCGCCGCACTGCGCAATGCCGCAGCCGAATTTGGTGCCGGTCATGCCGAGCGTATCGCGCAGGACCCACAAGAGGGGCATTTCGCCGGGGACGTCTGCTTCGACGCGCTTGCCATTGACGTTCAATTGCATGGTGTCTCCTTGGTCCATCTTTGTTGAGTGGTAAAGCGGCCGCTAGGATGCCCTGATTGCGGCCAAATGTACAGTGTCTGCCAAATTCCAGCGCGGATGGATAGTGAAGGCATACCCCGCTGGCGCGCGGTCGCCACGAAGCAGGCGGCAGGCACCGGCAAAAGCGATCATGGCTCCGTTGTCGGTACACAGCGCCGGCTCCGGCATGTAGACCCGGGCGCCGGTCTTGGCTGCAGCGGCATCCAGGGCGGCGCGCAGTGTCAGGTTGGCGCTGACGCCGCCGGCAATCACCAGGCTGCGCAGCCCGGTTTGTGCCAGTGCAGCCATCGATTTGGCCACCAGCACATCCACAATTGCCAGTTCGACGGCACTGGCGATGCTGGCGGCATCGGTGGCACCGTACGCTGCCACCAGTTTGCCGACAGCGGTCTTGAGGCCGCTGAAGCTGAACATCAGATCACCACTGTCGCGCAAGGGCCGCGGCAGCTTGAAGCGCTGCGGATCTCCCGAGCGCGCCAGGTACGCCAGGGCCGGCCCCCCCGGATAGCCCAGGCCGAGCAATTTGGCACTCTTGTCAAAAGCCTCCCCGGCGGCATCGTCAATCGATTCACCCAGCAGTTCGTATGCGCCAATGCCGGTCACATGCATCAGCTGGGTATGGCCGCCCGACACCAGCAGGGCGATGAATGGAAAAGTCGGCGGGTCTCTCGACAGGAGGGGGGAAAGCAAATGCCCTTCAAGGTGATGTATGCCAAGAGCCGGTACGCCCAGTGACATGGCAAGGGCGCTTCCCGCTGCCGCTCCGACCAGCAGGGCGCCGGCCAGGCCGGGCCCCTGGGTGAAGGCCACCGCATCAATCTGACTTGCGGTGAGGCCCGCTTCGTTGAGGGCAATGCGGGTGAGTGGCAGCACGCGGCGGATGTGGTCGCGCGAGGCCAGTTCCGGTACCACGCCGCCGTAGTCCTCGTGCATCGCCACTTGCGAATGCAGGGCCTGCCCGATCAGGCCGTCTGCAGCGCGGGTGTGGCCACGCGCGGTGTCATACAAGGCGACGCCAGTTTCGTCGCAAGAAGTTTCGATGCCGAGTACGCGCATGGTGTGGGTCGATTTTAGCCCCCGCGGTGGTGCCCCCGCTTGGTTCCCGCAATTGGACGGCGGGTTAAGCATCGATTAAGCGATTGCCCGTCATAATCTGGCGCTGCGCTGCCGCGGGCCGTTTTTTGCGTGCGTGGCGTGCTCGATGGAGATGAACCATGCGCGTCTTGCTGGTAGAAGACGATTTGATGATCGGTGAAAGTGTCCGCAAAGGCCTGATCCAGGACGGCTTTGCCGTCGACTGGGTGGAAGATGGCCTCGCGGCCGAGGTGGCGCTGGACGCACATGCCTACGATCTGATGTTGCTCGACCTGGGATTGCCGCGCAAGTCGGGTCTGGACGTGCTCAAAAGCATTCGCCGCCGGGGCCTCAACCTCCCGGTGCTGGTTGCCACCGCGCGTGATGCCGTGGCAGATCGGGTCGAAGGTCTGGATGCGGGCGCGGACGATTATCTGGTCAAGCCATTCGATCTGGACGAACTGGCGGCACGGATCCGTGCCTTGCTGCGGCGCGCGGCGGGCCGTTCCGATCCGGTGATGCGCCATCGCGGCATCGAACTGGACCCGGCAGCACGTTCGGTGACGCGTGATGGCCAGTCGATCCCTCTGTCGGCACGCGAACTGGCATTGCTGCAGGCGTTCATGGACCGTCCTGGCACCGTGTACTCCAAGGCGCAGCTGGAGGAGAAGCTCTACGGCTGGGGTGGCGAGGTCGAGAGCAATACCGTGGAGGTCTACATTCACGCATTGCGCAAGAAGCTCGGGGCGGAGTTCATCCAGAATGTGCGGGGCGTCGGCTATCTCTCCCCCAAGGAAACCTGAGGCTGCAAGCCTCACGTACGCCTGAGCGCGCGCATGAATTCGATCCGTCGCCACTTGCTCTTGTGGTTGCTGCTGGCATTGGGATTGGCGCTGGTGGCGGCGGGCAGCGCCGTCTACATGGCAGCGCGCCAGGTCACGAATGACCTGGCGGACCTGCACATGCGCCAGGTTGCCGGGGCATTGCCGAGCCAGGCGTTTCCGGCGATTCGCGCGCTCTCTCGGGATGAAGAGCTGCAGGAACGCATCGTGGTGCAGATCTGGGATCGTTCCGGCAACGTGCTGTATGTGTCGGATCGGGCCTCCGGCATGCCGCCACGCGGGGTGGCGGGGTTCTCTACGTACGCGGGCGCTGACGGGGATTGGCGCATGTATGTCGAATCCAGCGGTGATAACGTGGTGCAGGTGGGACAGCCCATGAGTACGCGCATCGAACTGGCGGCGCGCATGGCCTTGCGCACCGTATGGCCCCTGCTGATTGTGTTTCCGCTGCTGGCGATCGCGATCCTGCTTACCGTGCGACGCGGTCTTCGGCCGCTCGAACGGGTGGCCCTCGAGGTGGAGCAGCGTTCGGCAGAATCACTGGATGCCCTCAACTCCGGTCCGGTACCCAGCGAAGTACGCCCGCTGGTCGAGGCGCTCAATCGGCTGCTGCAGCGCCTGCGCAGCGCCTTCGATGCGCAGCGAGCCTTCGTGGCGGACGCGGCACACGAACTGCGTACGCCGATTGCGGCGCTCAAGCTGCAAACCCAGCTGGCGGAACGGGCGCGCGAAGCCACCGGACGTGCCGCCGCCTTGAAAGAGCTCCATGCCGGCATCGATCGCGCCGGCCACCTGATCCAGCAACTGCTTGACCTGGCGCGCGAAGAGGAGGCGTCGCGGGTGCGCTTGCGCCAGCGCTGCGCGCTTGACGATCTGGCCCGTCAGGTGGTGGCCGAGCGTGCCCCGGTGGCAATCGAGCGGGGGATCGACCTGGGCGTGGCACGTGCCGATCCGGCTGTCGTGATGGGAGACCCTTCCAGCCTCAAGCGCCTGATCGGCAACCTGGTCGACAACGCGTTGCGCTATACGCCCAAAGGAGGCAGGGTCGATGTGGAGGTCCTGCTCGACCCCCCGGGGGCGACATTGCACGTCAGCGATACCGGGCCCGGTATCCCCGCCGAGCACCGGGCGCGCGTATTCGACCGCTTTTATCGCGTGCCAGGAACACGCGAATCGGGCAGCGGATTGGGCCTGGCGATTGCGAGCAGCATTGCGGGTGCGCATCTGGCCCGCATCGCGCTGGAAGATCGGCCCGGGGGAGGGCTATTGGCGAACGTCACGTTTGATCAAGTAGCGGCTGCATGATGTTGTTTTTTGCAGAACCTTAATGCCCGCTTAAGGCTGTTCCGCCAGACTCGCGCCCCCATGTTGTCCGCCCCTGCTCATTTACCCCTGGAATGCTTCGTGCCGCCGAAGCCGCGCGGGTCGCTGGCATCCTTGCCCGTCCGGGCGTCAAGGTGGTGGGTTGGGTCGGCGTTGATCACCCTCACGCTGTGCGTCCAGACCATTCTCGTTGTCAGGCCGGCCGTGGCGCAGGCCCCTGCGCTGTTGCGTAGTCTCACGCTGGCCGCAGCGGAGGACCTGATGATCCAGCGCAATCGGGATCTGGCTGTTGCACGCCGCGCACTCGAGCAGGCACAGGCGGATGTGCTGACCGCCGGCCAGAGGCCGAATCCCCAATTGTCGTGGACGACGCAAAACATCAATCCGAATCGCGGCATCGGCAATGGCGATCCGCGCAGCAAGACGGTGGACACCATCTTTCGGGTGGATCAGCTGATTGAGCGTGGCGGCAAGGCCGAGCTGCGGACCGAGACCGCCCGTCGCCTCGAAGCGGCGGTGAGCGAAGACATCTCGGAACTGAACCGGCAACAGCGCCTGGCCTTGCGCTACGCCTATTTCGATGTTCTGGCGGCCCAGGAAAAAGTGGCCAGCAGCAACGAAACGGTCCAGCTTTACGCACGCACGGTGGAAGCGGCGCAGCTCCGTCTCAAGGCCGGAGACCTTGCCGCTGCCGATGTGGCGCGCATTCGGGTGGATGCGCTGCGGGCGCAGAACGACAGCCGGGCGCTCGAAGCCGAAGCCAGCCGCCAGCGGGTGGCACTGGCTTATCTGATCGGGGCCGAAAAGGAAGCCGGCGAGATCCGCGTGGTATCGCCCTGGCCCGCGGTGGCACCGGGAATGGTGGCGCCTGCCTCGATCGATGCCGGTCAACTTGATGCCCGCCCCGATATCCGGGCCGCGCAGGCGCGGGTAGCCGCGGCAGACAAGGCACGCGAACTGGCGCAATCGCTGCGCACCCGTGACGTTTCCGTCGGCGTGCAGGTGGAACACTGGCCGAATCGGGCGGATGCCAACAATCAGGGTACCGGCAATAGTGTTGGTGTGGCCTTGTCGGTGCCGCTGTTCCTGCGGCATAGCAATGAAGGCGAGATCGCACGCGCCCAGGCAGACTGGTACGCCGCGCGCGATGCGCTGGAGCGCGTGCAGGCGCAGGCGCGCAGCGAAGTGGCGCGTGCAGCGGGCGACCTGGCGGCAGCGCGCGAGCGGCTCACCCGGTTTGAGGCGGAGTTGCTGAAGGAAGCCGAGCGCAGCGCGGCGGCAGCCGAGTTTGCGTTCAGGAATGGCGCCATCGGGGTCATGGACCTGCTCGATGCGCGACGCACGCTGAAGTTGATCCAGCTGGAAGCCATCAGCGCCCGTGCGGATCTGGCGAAGGCCACCGCCGCCTGGGAAGTCAGTATCGGCGCCGGCGCTGCAGCAAGTCCTGGTACAGATGCCGCGAAAAGCGGCCGGTAAAGGCTCAGGGAGACAACGGTTGAAGCGAATCATTCATCTTGACCTGCCGGATTGGACGGGACTGTTTGCCATCACTCTGGCGCTGTTGGCAGCCGGTTGCAGCGACAAACCGGCCACACCGACCCTGCCCAAGCCCGTTGTTGCCGGCAATGTGATCACGTTTGCCCCCGATAGTCCGCAGCTGGCCATACTCACGGTCGTTGAAGCGCAGTCGGCGGTCGAATCCAGGATCGAACTGACTGGCCGACTCACCTGGAATGAAGATCGCACGGTGCGGATCTATCCGCCCCTGGGCGGCCGCGTCACGCGCATTGCTGCGCAGGCGGGAGATCAGGTCAAAGCCGGACAGGTGTTGGCTTACATCGCCTCACCGGAGTTCGGCCAGGCACAGGCAGACGTGGGCAAGGCGCAGGCGGATTTTGCGCTGGCTGAAAAAAGCCTGGCACGAATCAGGGAATTGCTCGAGAACGGCGTCGCTCCCCGGAAGGACCTGGTGCAGGCGGAGGCTGACCACGCTCGTGCCAGGAGCGAGCTGAATCGCGCGCAGGCGCGGGTGCAACTGTATGGTGGTGGAGCGGGCATCGATCAGTCGCTGGCATTGAGGACACCGGTCGCCGGTGTTGTGGTGGAGCGCAACATCAATCCGGGCCAGGAGTTGCGCAGTGACCAGGCCGGGGCCCCGGCGCTGTTTGTGGTGACGGATCCATCGCGTTTATGGGTGCAGATTGACGCACACGAGCAGGATTTGCCGTTTCTGTCCAAAGGCAGCTCCTTTGTGTTGCGTTCCCCGAGTGTTCCGGGTGAAACCTTCGAAGCAAAGGTGGATGCAGTGGCCGATTTCATTGATCCGCAATCGCGCGTGATCAAGGCGCGTGGTGCCATCGACAACTCGGCGCGCAAGCTCAAGGGAGAAATGCTGGTGACGGCCGAGTTCAGTGCAAATGGCCTGTCGGCGGTAATGGTGCCCTCCCGTGCGGTGATGTTTACCGAAGGAAAACACTACGTTTTTGCCGAGCTTGGCAAAGGCAGGTTCGAGCGCTTGCCGGTGACAGTCGGGGTGGAGCGCAAGGGACAACTTGCGGTCATGTCGGGCCTGCAGCCCAGGCAGCGGATCGTCATCGAAGGTGTCCTGTTGCTGCAGCAGTTGATGCGTGCGGCTGGGTCAAAGACCGAAGACTGACCCCCTCGCATGATCAAGCGCACTGTTTCGTTTGCCCTTCACCAGCCGCTGGTCATTTTCTTCGCCACGCTGCTGTTTGTGGGCGCGGGGTTGATCGCGTTCAAGAATCTCCCCGTAGAAGCATTTCCGGATGTGACCGATACCCAGGTCACGGTCATCACGCTCTTCCCCGGCCGAGCCGCCGAAGAAGTGGAAAAGCAGGTCACCATTCCGCTTGAAGTGGCCTTGTCCGGGTTGCCCAACGCGGTGCGCATGTTCTCGCACACCCAGTTTGGCCTCTCGTTCCTGATCCTGACGTTCGACGACGATGCCAACGTCAACCTTGCTCGTCAGCAGGTTGGAGAGCGCCTGCGCAGCGTGCAATTGCCCCAGGGGGTGGAGCCGGACATTGCGCCTCTCTCGACCGCTATTGGTGAAGTCTATCGCTACCGCGTCAAGTCCGATACGCTCGACTCCAAAGAACTGCGCACCCTGGAAGATTGGGTGATCGAGCGTGCGCTGAAACGCGTGCCCGGCGTGGCGGACATCGTGCCCATGGGCGGCCTGATCAAGCAGTATGAGGTGCAGCCTGACATGGCCAAGCTGCGTGCCTTCAAACTGACGCTGCAGAACCTGCAGACCGCCCTGGAGCGGGGCAACAGCAACGCCGGTGGCGGTTATGTGGAGCAGGGCGGGCAGCAATACACGATCCGCGGCATTGGCCTGTTGCAGGATGCGTCGGACATCGACAGCATCGTCCTGGCAGAGCGCAACGGCACACCGGTGCTGGTGCGCGACGTGGCGCGCGTCGTGGTCGGGAACGTACCGCGCCAGGGCATCGTCGGACAGGACCTTGACGATGATGCCGTCACCGGCGTGGTGCTGATGCGCAAGGGCGAGAATCCCTCCAAGGTACTCAAGGAGGTAAAGGCCAGAGTGGAGGAGCTGAATCACGGCATCCTGCCGAAGGGGGTGCAGATCGTGCCCTTCTACGATCGCAGCTGGCTGATCGGCAAGACCCTCAACACCGTGTTCAAGAACCTGGTCGAAGGCGCACTGCTGGTCTCGATCGTGCTGTATCTGTTCCTGGCCAACTTCAGGGCGGCGGCCATTGTGGCGTTGGTGATCCCACTTTCGCTGCTCTCCACCTTTGTCGGACTCACCTTTGTCGGCATCCCTGCCAATTTGCTCTCGCTGGGGGCGATGGATTTCGGCATCATCGTCGATGGTGCGGTGATTGTTGTGGAAAACGTCTTCCGGCGGCTTTCCATGGTCGACCAGTTCCATGATGACAAGGTAGATCGCAAGGAGGACCGCTACCGTCTGCACACCATCATCGAAGCGGCGGTCGAGGTGGGGCGCCCCACGCTGTTTTCGATGATCATCATCATCGCCGCGCATATCCCGATCTTCACCCTGCAGCGGCATGAGGGACGCATCTTCGCGCCGATGGCTTATTCGGTCACCTTTGCGCTGATCGGATCACTGATCCTGTCGCTGACGCTGGTGCCACTGCTGTGCTACCAATGGCTCTCGAAGAACCTGCCCAGCCATGACAACCTCATCGTCGACTATTGCAAGCGGATTTACGCGCCGATCCTCAAATGGAGTCTGGCCCATCGGGTCAGGGTGATCGTGATCGCGCTGGTGGGGTTGACCGCCAGCTTTGCCGCCATACCTCGATTGGGTACCGAGTTCCTGCCGGAACTGAATGAAGGTTCGCTCTGGCTCAATGTGAAACTGCCTTCGTCAGTTTCAGTTTCCGAGGCACAACGGGAGAACGGTCTGATCCGGCGCTTGCTGTTGCGTACGCCGGAGGTGAACTCCGTGATCTCCAAGGCAGGGCGCCCGGAAGATGGTACCGATCCTAAGCTGATCAACATGGCCGAGTTCCTGGTGGACCTGAAGCCGGAGAACGAATGGAAGCGGGGTTTGAGCAAACGGCAGGTAATGGACGAGATGGAGCAGGCACTGCTCACGCTGCCGGCCATCAAACCCTCATTCTCCCAACCCATCCGCGACAACATCCTCGAGAGCATTTCCCAGATCGATGGCCAGATTGTGATCAAGGTGTTCGGTGACGACATTCCGACACTGCGCAAGGTGGCTGAAGACGTGCTGGGTCAGGTCGGTGAAGTCAGGGGCGTCACGCGCGCGCTGATTGATCGCGTTGGTGAGCTGCCCAATTATCTGGTCAACATCGACCGTGCCCGAGCCGCACGTTATGGTCTGAATGTGGCTGACATACAGGATGTGATCGAGGCCGGCATCGGCGGGCGTGCGGCCAGCTATCTTTGGGAAGGCGAGCGCCGCTTTGCCATTGCGATCCGCATGAAGGAAGAGGAGCGTGGTCTTGAACGCATGAAGGGCGTTCTCCTGGCAACCAGCAGCGGTGCCTACATTCCCTTGTCGGAGGTGGCCACATTCAAGGCAGCTGCCGGCAGCATGAACATCGCACGCGAGAACGGTGGCCGCGTGATGGCGATCGGCATCTTCATTCGTGATCGTGACATGGGCAGCGTCGTGGCCGACATGCAGGCGGCGGTAAAGAGGAATGTCAGGCTGCCCGAGGGTTATCGCATTACGTGGTCGGGAGAGTTCGAGAACCAGGAGCGGGCGATGTCCCGCCTGGCACTGGTGGTGCCGATTTCCATTCTGCTGATCTTCGTGCTCCTGTTCAACGCCTTCAACTCGATCAAGAGCGCCGTGCTGATCATCCTTAATGTGCCTTTCGCCATGATTGGCGGCATTTTTGCGCTTCTGGTGACCGGCATTCCCCTGAGCGTCTCGGCGGCGATCGGTTTCATCGCACTGTTTGGGCAGGCAGTATTGAATGGTGTGGTGATGGTGACGGTGTTCAACCAGCTGCGGAACGCCGGCGCGTCTCCGGAGCAAGCCGTGGTCGACGGCTCGATCCAGCGCCTGCGTACCGTTTTGATGACCGGGCTGTTGGCAATGCTGGGACTGTTGCCGATGGCGCTCTCTACCGACATCGGTTCTGAGACGCAAAAGCCGCTGGCGGTAGTGGTCATCGGCGGCCTCATCTCCGCCACGCTCCTGACGCTGATCGTGCTGCCGGTGCTCTACGTGGCGTTCAACACGCACCGTGTCTACTTCCGCCGCAAAGGCCGCGGCGACGCGAACTCGACGCAGAATGGGTCAGCGGTCGCCGGACCTGGGCCGAAGCCATGATTCGCGCTGTCCTGTTTGACCTCGATGGCACGCTGCTGCACACGTCGCCCGATCTGGCTGCCGCTGCCAGTGCGGCGTTGCATGAGTGCGGCCTGCCGCAGGTGGATGCAAAGCTGGTCGAATCGTTTGTCGGCAAAGGTATTGACGTTCTGGTGCAGCGCTGCTTGAAGCAGGTCGGGCATGCCCAGACCGGCCCGACCTTTGAAGCGCTGCGCGATGCCTACATGCGCTACTACGAGCAGAACAACGGCCGCTACGCCGCGCCCTACGATGGTGTGTTCGAAGGTCTGGAAGCCATGCGCCAGATGGGCCTGAATCTGGGCGTGTGCACCAACAAGTCGACGCGCTTTGCCGAACCATTGTTGGCGCGCTGCAACATGGCGCATTACTTCAGCGTGGTGGTGTGCGGCGATACCACGGCTTACAAGAAGCCTCACCCGGCGATGATCGAATATGCCGCAAAGCGTTGGGGGACAACGGTTTCCGACATTCTGTTCATCGGTGATTCGGGCAACGACACGGCCGCGGCGCGCGCGGCCGGCTGCCCGGTCTGGGTGGTGCCCTACGGCTACAACGAGGGCCGTCCGGTGCAAACCCTGGACTGCGATGGTATAGTTTCGACGTTGCAGGAAGCGGCCCAACGGCTTCTTGCAGAGAACAGATAAGCGCCATCAAGCATTCCGTCCAATGAACCTGACGAACAAACATCGTGTGTGGAGCGCCGCTCCGGGGGCATGGCCCTGGCGCCCTGCGGAGATCTCGCGCGGCTGAAAAAGCCCGCCCGTCCCGCCGGATCAGCAATCCCGGCGCCTGATGTTGTTTGACTTTCAAGGTTCGATCATGACTCCGCAGCAATTCGACGCGCTCGCAGAGCGCGGCTATAACCGCATTCCCCTGGTGCTCGAGACCTTTGCCGATCTCGATACCCCCCTTTCGATCTATCTGAAGCTGGCCAATCGGCCCTACACCTACCTGCTGGAGTCCGTGCAAGGGGGCGAGCGCTTTGGCCGTTATTCGTTCATTGGCTTGCCGTGCCAGACGCGCATCGTGGTGCGTGGCGACGTTACGCAAGTGGTGCACGGCGAGACGGTGGCCGAGCAGTCCACCGGGGCCAATCCGCTCGATTTCATCCGCACCTACATGCGGCGCTTCAAGGTGGCGCCACTGCCCGGTCTGCCCCGGTTTGCGGGTGGTCTGGTTGGCGCCTTCGGGTATGACTGTGTCCGCTATGTCGAACCCCGCCTGGACAAATTCATTCGTCGCCGCCCGCAGAAGCCGGATCCGATCGGGGCGCCGGACATCGTGCTGTTGCAGAGTGAAGAAGTGGCGATTGTCGACAATCTGGCCGGCAAGCTCTACCTGGTGGTGTATGCGGATCCGCGCAATCCGGGCAGCTATGCCTACGGGCAGGAGCGCCTGCGGCAGTTGCTGGCACTGCTGCGCGAGCCGGCCGACATTCCCGACCATGCGCCGGCCGTGGCCCATGTGGCGCAGTCCAACTTCGGCGAGGCGAGCTACCTGGAAGCCGTGGCGCGCTCCAAGCAATACATCCTTGATGGCGACGTGATGCAGGTGCAGCTTGGCCAGCGCCTGACAAGGCGTTTTGATGCCGAACCGCTGGCGCTGTACCGGGCGTTGCGTACGCTCAACCCGTCGCCCTACATGTTCTATTTCAATTTTCGCGAGTTTCATGTGGTGGCCGCCTCGCCGGAAATTCTGGTTCGCGTGGAACCCGAATCGCCCGAGGCAGCCGCTGCCGAAGGCGGCGGAGGCAGCAAGCGCGTGACCATCCGTCCGCTTGCCGGCACGCGCAAGCGCGGCGCCACGCCGGAAGAGGACAAGGCGCTCGCGGCGGAACTCCTGGCTGACCCCAAGGAGCGCGCGGAACATGTGATGCTGATCGATCTGGGCCGCAACGATCTGGGCCGGATTGCCGAGATTGGCAGTGTGAAGGTGACGGACACGATGGTGATCGAGCGCTATTCGCACGTGATGCATATCGTGTCGAACGTCGAAGCGCGCCTCAAACCGGGCCTGGATGCCATCGACGTCTTCAAGGCGTCGTTTCCCGCCGGCACATTGACGGGCGCACCCAAGGTGCGGGCGATGGAGATCATCGAGGAACTGGAGCCGGTCAAACGCGGCATTTACGGCGGTGCTGCCGGCTACCTGGGCTTTCATGGCGACATGGACCTGGCCATTACCATTCGCACCGGCGTGATCAAGGATGGCCTGCTGCATGTACAGGCGGCAGCCGGCATTGTTGCCGATTCAGTACCGGAAGCCGAATGGAACGAGACCCGTATCAAGGCGCAGGCGGTGTTGCGCGCGGCAGAAATGGCCACAGCGGGTCTGGATACCAAGAGCGGGTCGCGTGCGGCGCCAGCGGCGGGAGGCAAGCCATGATCCTGATGATCGACAACTACGATTCGTTCACCTGGAATCTGGTGCAGTACTTCGGTGAGCTGGGTGCCGACATGAAGGTCGTCCTCAATGATGAACTGACGGTGGCCGACGTGGCGGCCATGCGCCCCGAGAAGATTGTGGTGTCTCCCGGGCCTTGTTCGCCGAACGAAGCCGGCATTTCACTGGAGGCGATCACCACCTTTGCCGGCAAGCTGCCGATTCTCGGCGTATGCCTGGGACACCAGGCCATTGGTCAGGCCTTTGGTGGCAAGGTGGTACACGCCAAGACCCTGATGCATGGCAAGACAGCGCCGGTCGAGCACACCAGCCAAGGCGTTTTTGCCGGCTTGCCCTCGCCGTTTACTGCCACGCGCTATCACTCGCTGGCGGTGGAGCGCGCCAGCCTGCCAGACTGCCTTGAAGTGACCGCCTGGACGGCCGACGGCGAGATCATGGGCGTCAAGCACAGGACCCTGCCGATCGAAGGCGTACAGTTTCACCCTGAATCGATACTGACCGAGCATGGCCATCAGATGCTGAAGAATTTTCTACAAGGAGAGAACCCATGATTACCCCCCAGGAAGCCCTCACCCGCGTGATCGAACACCGGGAGATTTTTCACGACGAGATGCTCGAGATCATGCGCCAGATCATGAGCGGCCAGATGTCGCCGGTGCTGATTTCGGCCATCATCATCGGCCTGCGCGTGAAGAAGGAAACGATTGGCGAAATCACCGCTGCGGCACAGGTGATGCGCGAATTGGCGACCAAGGTCAATGTCAAGGATCCGCAGAATCTGGTCGATATCGTCGGCACCGGCGGCGATGGGTCGCACACCTTCAACATTTCCACTGCGTCGATGTTTGTGACCGCGGCCGCCGGCGCGCGCGTCGCCAAGCACGGCAACCGGGCGGTGTCGTCCAAATCGGGGGCGGCGGACGTGCTGGAGGCGTTCGGTGCCAACATCGTGCTGCCACCGGCACAGGTCGGCCAGTGCATTGACGAGGTGGGCATCGGATTCATGTTTGCCCCCAACCACCATTCGGCGATGAAGCACGCCGCGCCGGTGCGCCGCGAACTGGGCGTGCGTACGATCTTCAACATCCTCGGCCCGCTCACCAATCCGGCTGGTGCGCCGACGCAACTGATGGGCGTGTTCCACAGCGACCTCGTGGGCATTCAGGCGCGCGTGCTGCAACGTTTGGGTACGCGCCATGCCATGGTGGTCTACGGCCTTGAAGGCCTGGACGAAATCTCGGTTTCCGGCCGCACTTGCGTCGGCGAGCTGAAGAATGGCAAGGTCGAGGAGTACGAGATTCACCCAGAGCGCTTCGGCCTGGGCGTGCATGATCCGCGCACCATCAAGGTGGGAACGGTAGAGGAGTCGCGTGACATGGTGCTCTCGGCACTGGAGAACAAGCCGGGCGCCCCGCGCGACATCGTGGCGGTCAACGCCGGCGCGAGCATCTATGTTTCCGGCAAGGCCGATTCCCTCGAGGCCGGTGTGGAGAAGGCGTTCGAGATCATCAAGAGTGGTGCGGCGCGTGCCAAGCTGGACGATTTTGTCCGCGCGACCAACCAGTTCAAATAGGCGATGAGCGACATTCTCGACAGGATTCTGGCTGTCAAGGCCACCGAAGTTGCCGCTGCCAAGGGACGCATGGACCTTGCAGCGATCCGACGTGCGGCCGAGAGCGCAGTGCCGGTGCGCGACTTTGCCGGTGCCCTGCGCAGCAAGATTGCCGCAGGCCGGCCTGCCGTGATCGCCGAGATCAAGAAAGCCAGCCCGTCCAAAGGCGTGATCCGCGCGGACTTCAAGCCGGCAGAGATTGCGGCGGATTACGCAGCGCATGGGGCGGCCTGCCTTTCGGTACTGACAGACCAGGAGTTCTTCCAGGGCCATGCCGAGTACCTCAAGGGAGCCCGTGCCGCCTGCCACCTGCCGGTCCTGCGCAAGGATTTCATGGTCGATGAATACCAGGTCTTTGAGGCACGCGCCTGGGGTGCGGATGCGATTTTGTTGATTGTCGCCGCGCTTGATGCAGGTCAAATGAAGGCGTTTGAGTCCGTCGCGCACGAACTGGGTATGGCAGTATTGGTCGAAGTACATGATGCTGCCGAGCTGGACATGGCATTGCAGCTCAAGACCCCGCTTCTCGGCATCAACAACCGCAACCTGCGCACCTTTGAGACTTCGCTGGAATCCACCTTGACACTGTTGCCACGCATTCCGCAAGACAGGCTGGTCGTCACCGAATCCGGCATTCTCGGCCCGGCGGATGTGGCGCGGATGCGCTCTGCCGGTGTCAATGCGTTTTTGGTAGGTGAGGCGTTCATGAAGGCCCCCAGTCCTGGAGAGGAACTGGCACGTTTGTTCGCGTAGTCCCGCAGTCCTTTGGGAGGATCTATGGCCGCAAAACAGCATGGATACTGGCTCGCAGCCTTCATCGGCCTGACAGCCTTGTGCACCAACGCTTTCGGGCAATTGCCCCAGGTGAAAACCCAGGGCGTCGTGAGTTACGTTTCCGGTGGGATTGGTGACGACGAAGAGGCCGCCATCCGCGGTGCCGCCAAGGAGTATGGCGTGCTACTGGAATTCACCGAGGTCGAGCGCGGCACGTCCCACGGCCGCTGGACTGCGGATGTCGGCATCAGCATCAGGGCCGGCAACGAAGTCGTCCTGAACGCCCGCTCCGACGGGCCGCTGATGCTGGTCAAGCTGAAGCCCGGCAGTTATGTGGCCGAGGCGGACCGCCAGGGCGCAAAGCTCACCAAGCGGCTGGAGGTCAAGGCCAACGCCGTGGCGCGCGAGCGCTTCTTCTGGATCGTCGAAGGGCCGCTTACGCCACGCTAGCGGCTTCGCGCGCCACTTCGGCCGCCAGCAACTTGCGAAACTGCACCAGGGCCGCATCCATCCACAGCGGCTGCATCGCGCTATCCGGATTCAGGTTCTGGTGCTGCGCGGTGATCATGTCGCGGTCTTCATTGAAAGCCGTCAACAGACTGTTGAAGATGCCGTCGGTGATCGCGGAGGCGCCGGCACCGGCCTGATGCGCCTGCTGAAAAAAGTAGTGGGTCGTGGTTTCGGTTTCCGGGGTGAGGGTCTGGCAGCTGTGCAACTGCACGGCGTTGGCAAGATTGTCGGGTGCATCGGCGACGGGTCGGCCGCCTGATTTCATCAACAGGGTGCCGGGCAGGAGAAAATCGTAGATGAACCAGCGATCCACGTGGGTGGCGAGCGGGCGGATCTTGCTGTAGTAAGGTGGTGGCGGCACGTTGGGCACGTGGCGGCTGACCCGCAGGCCGCGCTGGCCACAGGTGTCGATGGGCTCGATCGTCGGGCGCGCCTGCGCGATCGCGGTTGAGCCGCCCAGTGTCTTTTCATGCACGTAAGAGAGATGCGAAAAATCGAGCAGGTTGTCGCAAATGAGCAGATACGGCGTGTCGTAGTGCATGTAGCCAGGCTTGTAGTGCCACGCCGGATCATCGTTCGAGAAGTTGTCGGGCAACAGGGCCGTGTCGGCGCGCGCCGCATCTCCCATCCACACAAACACCCACTTGTTCCTTGACACCACGGGGTAGGTCCTGACGCGCAAGCCCGCCGGCGCCTTCTCCAGCCCCGGGACTTCGACGCACCGACCTGTGGCGTCGAATTTGAGCCCGTGGTAACCGCAGCGAATGCAGTCGCCCTCACGTTTGCCTTTCGAGAGCGGCGCCTGACGGTGGCAACAGCGGTCTTCCAGCACCGTCCATTCGCGGGCTGCGGTACGGTAGACGAGGAGTGGTTCTCCCAGCACCTTGCGGGCAAGGACGCCTCCTTCAGGGATCTCATGATCCCAGGCGATGACATACCAGCAATTGCGCAACCACATGAGGGTTTCTCCAGGCCGGGGGTATGGCAGGGGGCGGTGGCGGGTCGGGACACGCCGCCGCCGGCGAAATGGTACACGCCGGGCGCGCGGTTTGGCTGCAGGCGATGTACCGGCCAGGCGCATGCGGCAAGGTTACAGGCGCCATAATGGAAACTTATGCCATCACGGGTTGCGCGTTTTCGTTCGCCCACCCAAAATGAACCGGTTCAACAGAAGGAAGCGACGCAATGCGTGCCCCCCCGCTTGACTTGAGGCTGCTGGAAGTGTTCGAGGCAGTATTCGTGGAGAAAAGCCTGACCAACGCCGCCGTCAAGCTTTCCATGAGCCAACCGGCGGTCAGCCAGGGTCTGGCGCGCCTGCGCGCCCATTTTGGCGATCCGTTGTTTGTGCGCCTGGTCGGCGGCATGGAGCCGACGCCGCGTGCCAAAGAGTTGTTCGGTTCGGTCAGCAGCATTCTTAAGGAAGCGCGCGAATCGCTGGTGGCCAAGCCTGCATTCGAAGCGGCCGACAGTACGCGTGAATTCGTCATTGCCACCACCGATCTGGGGGCGGCGGCACTGATCCCCGGCCTGATCGATGCCGTGCGCAAAAGTGCACCGCACGTGCGGATCGCCAGTGTGAGTGCAGACGGGCGCGACCTTGCCGAGGCGATGGCCGCCGGCGATGTGGACCTGGCGATCGGCAATTTCCCTGTTTTGCAAACCGGCTTTTACCAGCAGGGCCTGTACCAGGAAACCTATGTGCTGCTCGCCAACCCGGCACGCGCGCGTGCCGAGGAGGAACTCACTCTGGAGGAGTTCCGTGCTTCGCGGCATGTCCTGGTGACGGCGGGCACCTCCGGGCATTTCCACGGCGAGATCGAGCGACGCCTGCGGGCGCTGATTCCACCCGACCATGTGGTGGCAACGCTGTCCAATTTCATTGTGGCGCCGCTGGTGGCGCGCGGTAGTGATCTTCTGGTGACCGTTCCCAGCAGGGTGGCGCGTATCTATGCCACGCTGTTCGGGCTGGAAGAACTGGCACCGCCGCTCGAACTCCCCGCCTATCCGATCACCCAGTACTGGCATGCGCGTTATCACCATGATCCGGGGTTGATGTGGATGCGGCGTCTGGTGCACGAACTGTACTCGGCAGGAGGCGAGGCACATGCCGTGTTTTCAGGGGGTGATGCCAGTGTGGAGTACAGCGAATGAGCGCGCTCCAGTACTTGCGGCCGACCCGGCTGGACGAAGCGCTCGCCGCGCTGGCGGCGCAACCCTGGGCGGTGCTGGCCGGCGGCACGGACTTTTATCCGGCACGTGTGGGAAAACCGGTCGATATGGACATTCTCGATATCACCCGGGTGGCGAACCTGCGCGGGATCCGCGAGGAAGGCCACTGCTTTCGTATCGGAGCTGCCGTCACCTGGAGCGAACTGATCGCCACCTCGCTGCCGCCCCAGTTTGATGGATTGAAGGCCGCCGCCCGTGAAGTGGGCGGTGCGCAGATCCAGAATGCCGGCACCGTGGTGGGTAACCTGTGCAACGCCTCCCCGGCAGCGGATGGCGTTCCTGCGTTGCTGGCGTTGGGGGCGCAGGTCGAGTTGGCCTCGACGAAAGCGAAGCGCCGCTTGCCGCTGGCCGATTTTGTGTGCGGCAACCGCAAGACTGCCCGCCGGCCACAGGAACTGGTGACGGCGGTGCTGGTGCCCAAATGGCGTGCCAATGCCCAAGGGGTGTTTCTGAAGCTGGGCCACCGGCGCTATCTGGTGATCTCGATTGCGATGGTATCGGCGGTCGTAGCGTTGGACGACGCCGGGCGGGTGGCCATGTGCGGCATCGCCGTGGGGGCCTGCTCTGCCGTCGCGCAACGGCTGCCCGGGCTGGAAGCCAGGCTCACCGGTCGGCCGGCACGGGAGGCCGCCGGGCTGGTCACAGCGGAGGATCTGCGTCACTTGACCCCGATCGATGATGTGCGCGGCAGTGCGGCCTACCGCCTCGATGCCGCACTGACGCTGGTGCGTGAGGCCGTCGCGCTGGCGGTGGATGCCAAGGCCGCAGCGGCGTTGGCCGGTGGAGGAATGCGATGAACCAGCCACGCGAGCGCGGCCTGTTTGATGAACTGGAAAAAGAGCCAGGATCGTTGGTGGGAGCCGATCTGGCGGGCATGGCCCTGACCGTCAATGGCAAACCCCAGATCCTGCACTGTGCCCCCTCCAAGCGCCTGGTGTATGCCTTGCGCGAAGACCTGGGCCTCACCGGAACCAAGGTCGGTTGCGATGCCGGGGATTGCGGCGCCTGCACGGTCCTCCTTGAGGGCAAGCAGGTGTGTGCGTGCATCACGCCGGCGGCGCAGGCGGAAGGCTGCAATGTAACCACCGTGGAAGGCCTGGCGGAAGAAGGCAAGCTCAACACCCTGCAACAGGCATTTCTCAAGCATGGCGCGGCCCAGTGCGGCATTTGCACGCCTGGCATGCTGATGGCGGCCAGCGACCTGTTGTCGCGCAACGCCGCACCGAGCGAGGCCCAGGTGCAGGACGCATTGGGTGGCGTGTTGTGTCGCTGCACCGGTTATCGCAAGATCATTGATGCCGTGCTGGCCGTGGCCAGCGGGGATATCGCGCTGGATGGTGAGGATTATCAGGCGCCGGTCGGCAAGGCGGTCGGCAGCCGCCTGGCGCGTCTCGATGGCCCGGCCAAGCTCACCGGTGCCGAGAAATATGGGGCGGATGTCGTGCCGGAAGGCGCCCTGACGTTACGCATCATCCGCTCGCCGCATGCACGTGCCACTTTCACCTTGGGCGATCTCGAAGCGTTTCGTGCCGCCTACCCGCAGGTGGAAGGCATCATCACCGCAGCGGATGTGCCGGAGAATTCTTTTGCCGTGTTCCCCACACCGAAAGACCAACCCGTCCTCGCAGATGGCCATGTGCGCTTTCGCGGTGAGGCGGTGCTGGGCCTGATCGGCGCGGAAGAGGCGATTCGCGCGATTCCCGAAAGTGCGGTGCCGATTACATGGCATGTCGGCCAGGCTTTGGAAACCTCCGAAGCGGCGCTGGCTGCCGCATTGGTCGCTCCTGACGATGCTCTGCATGCGTTTGCTGCGGACAATGTGCTGTGCCGCGGCCGGGTGGTGAAGGGCGACATCGCCACAGGCTTGCAACAGGCTGCCTTCAAGGCCGAGGGCAGGTTTGAAACCACGCACGTCGAGCATGCCTACATCGAGCCGGAGGCTGGCTATGCCGAGGTGTTCGAGCAGGATGGCAAGCAACGCATCCGCATCTTTGCCTGCACGCAAACGCCGTACATGGATAAGGAAGAGGTGGCGCGCGTACTGAAGCTGCCGCTGGATGCCGTACACGTTGTGCCCTCGGCCATCGGCGGCGGCTTTGGCGGCAAGCTGGATGTTTCGATTCAACCGCTGCTCGCAGTGGCGGCCTGGAAGATGAAGCGGCCAGTGCGGATTGTCTACACCCGGCCCGAATCGATGGTCTCCACCACCAAGCGGCACCCGGCCGACATGCAGGTCACCCTGGGCTGTGACGCATCGGGCCAGTTGACGGCGGTTGATTTTGCCGGCGATTTCAATACCGGTGCCTACGCCTCGTGGGGTTCCACCGTGGCCAACCGCGTGCCGGTACACGCCAGCGGGCCTTACAAGGTGCCCCATGTGCGTGCGTTGACGCGCGCCGTCTACACTCACAATGCGATTGCCGGGGCGTTCCGTGGCTTCGGCGTGCCGCAAGCCTGCATCGCCACCGAAGCGCTGATGGACGATCTGGCCGCCCAGTGCGGCATGGATCGCTTTGAGTTTCGCCTGAAGAACGCGATTCGCGCCGGCGACCAAACCGCAACTGGTCAGGAGCTCAAAGCCAGCGTCGGTATGGCAGCCTGCCTTGAAGCCTTGCGCCCCGCCTGGCTCAATACGCAGAGCGAGGTGGCGCGCAAGAATGGCTCCAGGAGCGCTTCTCCGGGCCATGGCGCCGTCTCTTCCAATCTGCGCTATGGCGCGGGCATCGCATGCATGTGGTACGGCATTGGCAATACGGTGATTGCCAATCCCTCCACCATCACCATCGGCTTGCGTCAGAACGGGCGCTTCATGCTCTACAACGGCGCGCAGGAGATCGGGCAGGGTACCTACACCATCATGCCGCAGATTGCGGCGGATGCCCTGGGCGTATCGGTGACGCTGATTGACCAGATTCATGGCGATACGGATCTCACCGAGGACGCCGGCAAGTCGTCGGCATCGCGGCAGACCTTCGTGTCCGGCAATGCCACCAAATTCGCTTCCGAGGATCTGAAGCAGCAGTTGTGCGCGTTGCTCGGTGTCGCGGAGGATGCCACGCTGACGCTCGAAGGCGCAGTATTGGTAGGGCGCGATGCAGAGGGTGAGAAGCGCCTGGATCTGGCTCAGGCGAAAGCCGATGCGCGTGGTGATGTTGCCCTGGGTCGCGGCACCTTCAGCCCGCCGACGGTCCCGCTGGATGGCGATGGCCAGGGTGTGCCCTACGCCACCTACGGCTTTGCCGCCCAAATCGCGGAGGTGGAAGTCGATATGGACCTCGGCACCGTCAAGGTGCTGCACATCCATGCCGCCCATGACGTCGGCCGCGCCGTCAATCCGACCCAGGTCGAAGGCCAGATCCACGGCGGCGTTGCGCAAGGCTTGGGGCTGGCACTGATGGAGGAATACATCAGCGGCCGTACCGACAACCTGCACGACTACCTGATCCCGACGATTGGCGACATTCCACCGATCACCACCTACATCATCGAGGATGCGGAGCCGATTGCACCCTATGGTGCCAAGGGGGTGGGGGAGCCGGCGTTGATTGCGACGGCACCGGCCATCTTTGGCGCCATCCGGCAGGCGACGGGGGTGCGGGTGGATGTCGCACCGTGTACGCCGGATCGACTACGCCAGCGCATCAAGGCACAGCATTCATGAGCGCCCGCGCGCCAGTGGCGCTGGTGACCGGTGGCCGCCGCGGCATCGGTCGTGGCATCGCTTTCGCGATGGCCGATGCCGGTTACGACGTGGTGATCAACGACATCGAGTTCGATGCGGCGACCACCGAAACGCTGGAAGCCATCATGGCCAAAGGCCGGCGCGCGCGCTTTGTGCTGGGGGATCTGGCCGACATCGAATCGCACCAGGCGATGCTTGATCAGGCTTGGTCGTCCTTCGGCACGCTCGACGTATTGGTCAACAACGCCGGCGTGCAGGTGAAGGTGCGTGGCGATATCCTGGACGTGATGCCGGAAAGCTTTGACCGGCTGATGGACACCAACCTGCGCGGCACCTTTTTCCTGACGCAGGCGGTGGCCAAGCGCATGGTGAAAGAGAAGCGCACAGCCGATGATCCGCCGCGCGCCATCGTGACGATCTCTTCGGCCAATGCGATCACCATCGTCGGTCCCAATCGCGCGGAGTACTGCATTTCCAAAACCGGCTTGTCGATGATGACGCAGCTGTATGCCGAGCGTCTCGCCCAGGACGACATCATGTGCTACGAGATTCGCCCGGGCATCATCGCCACTGACATGACCCGGCCGGCCAAGGAGCGTTACGACAAATTGATCGCCGAGGGCATCACGCCAGTGCGGCGCTGGGGCCTGCCGGAGGACATCGGCAAGACGGTGGTGGCGCTGGCGGGCCGGGCGCTGCCGTTCAACACCGGCGCGGCCTTCTACGTCGATGGCGGCTTGCACATGAAGGTCATGTAGCCTGCCGACCCTGCCGCTGCCGGAGCGTGGCTCCGGCGGTTAGTCTTGCCCGAACTGCAGTGTCGCCAGGCGGGCGTAGAGGCCACCGGCCGCCAGCAGTGATTCATGGGTGCCAATGGCATCGATGCGCCCGTGATCCATGACAACGATGCGATCGGCTTTCCTCACCGTGGCCAGGCGATGGGCAATTACCAGGGTAGTGCGGCCCTGCATCAGGTTCTCCAGCGCCTGCTGGACATGGCGCTCGCTCTCGGCGTCCAGCGCGCTGGTGGCTTCATCGAGCAGCAATACCGGCGGATTCTTCAGGATCGCCCGCGCGATGGCGATGCGCTGGCGCTGGCCACCGGACAGGCGCACGCCGCGTTCACCGACAAAGGTGGCATAGCCTTCCGGCAGGCGGGCGATGAATTCATCCGCCATGGCGGCTTTGGCCGCCGCCTTCACGTCTTCATCGGAGGCATCGGCGCGGCCGTAGCGGATGTTCTCCATCGCGTCGGCAGAGAACACCACCGTGTCCTGCGGCACGATGCCGATGCGGGCGCGCAACGCGAGCGGATCGACTTGCGCAATATCGGTGCCGTCCAGCAGGATGCGCCCGTGCTGGGGATCATAGAAACGCAGCAACAACTGGAACAATGTGGTCTTGCCGGCACCCGAGGGGCCGACCACGGCCACTGTTTCTCCAGCGCGCACGTGCAGGTCGAAATGGTCGAGGGCGGCCTGCTCGGGGCGTGAAGGGTAGTGAAAGCGCACCGCTTCCATGCGGATGTCGCCACTCTTGCCCGGTTCCGCGGGGCGGAGTGGCAATGGGTGTGCCGCCACGATGATGGCGGGCTTGGCGGCCAGCAGCTCCATCAGGCGTTCGGTGGCGCCGGCGGCGCGCTGCACATCACCCCACACTTCCGAGAGCGCGCCGATGCTGGTGGCGACCAATACGGCATACAGCACGAACTGCGACAAGACACCCGCCGTCATGCTGCCCTCCAGTACGGCCCGGGCGCCCAGCCACAGCACCAGCACGATGGCGCCAAACACCATGACGATGATGATCGCCGTGAGCGCAGCACGAGCCTGGATGCGGCGGCGCGCAGTATCGAAAGAGGCTTCCACCGAATCATCGAAGCGGGCGACCTCGCGGCCTTCCTGGGTGAAGGCCTGCACGGTGGGCATGGCATTCAGCTTCTCGCCGGCCAGGGCCGAGGAATCGGCCACCCGATCCTGGCTCGCGCGGGAGAGTTTGCGCACCTGCCGGCCAAACGCAATGATCGGCAGGATCACGCACAGCAGCAGGGCGAGCGTGAATCCGGTCAGGCGCGGGCTGGTAACGCCCATCATGACGAGGCCGCCGATCAGCATCACGAAGCTGCGTAGCGCCATCGACATGCTGGTTCCCACCACGGTCTGGATCAGGGTGGTATCCGTGGTGAGGCGCGACAACACCTCACCGGTGCGCGTGGTTTCAAAGAAAGCCGGGCTCATGCCCAGCACGTGGCGATAGACCGCGCTGCGCACGTCCGCTACGACCCGCTCGCCCAGCCAGGAAACGAAGTAGAAGCGTGCGGCAGTGAAGATACCGAGCACTGCCGCCACTCCGAAGAGCAGCAGGAAGTAGCGGTCAATGTGGGCGGCATTCGAGCTCGAAAAACCCTGGTCGATCATCTGGCGCACTGCCAGTGGCAGGACCAGCGAGGCGCCGGCGGCAATCAGGAGCGCAATCAGCGCCAGCAGCAGCGTGCCGCGATACGGCCACAGGAAGGGCGCCAGTTGGCCCAGGGGGCCGAGGCGCGCGGTCTGCACAGGGGCGGGCTTTCCGGATGGGGCCGCCGTGGCAGCCGTGAAGTCGGTCATGAGGTGGTTCAGGAAAGCAGCGTGGAGCCGGACTGTACTGGAAGATGCAGGGTCACAGCCACGCCGCTCTCGCCATTCGGCCCGGACTGATTGCGCGCTGCGCAGGAGCCACCGTGAAAGGTGGCCACCAGGCGCACGATGTAAAGCCCCAGGCCGAGGTGGGGTTCAGCCAGTGGAGTCCGGATGGGGGGCGCTCCGGCATCGACAGGTTGTGCGCTTTCCGGGGGGGCTTCATCGCGGATCGAAGTCATCGAATCAAACAGCTGGTCGGGCGGTCCGGGCGGCAACGACGGGCCTTGGTTGGCAACCTCCAGATGCGCCAGCTGTTTGTCCGCTGTTAACGTGATGCGAATGGCGGTACCGCTGCGCGCAAAACTGACGGCATTGGCAATGAGTTTGTCCAATGCCTGTGCCAGCAACTCCGGTGCGCCCCGCACCAGGACCGGCTCCTGCGGCGTTGCGCAAAGAAATACCTGGTTTTCATAGGCGGCGCGATAGCCTTCGACGCAGCCGGTCACGACCGCTTGCAGGTCGTAGGCCTCACGCGACGATTGGGCGATCGCCGATTCGACCCGGCGCGCTTCACCCAGGCGGGTGATCAGCAGGTTGAGGCGGCGAATGCCGTCCTGCGCACGTTGCATGTACGCACGCGCTTCGGCCGGCAGGGGTTGCATGGCCAGATTGTCGAGGGAGGATTGCACCACCGCCACCGGGGTGCGGAATTCGTGGGTGATGCGCGAACCCAGATTTTCGAGGTAATCGTGGTGCTGGCCGAGGCGCCCCAGGAGACGGGAGAAACTGCGGGAAAGGTCACCGATCTCGTCACCGCTTGCCCCGCTTGCAGCGAGGGTGCGCACGGCACCCTGCATCCGGCCCTCCGCGTCCACAGCCGCCTCGGCCTCATCGCGCAGCGCCCGGATCCGCTGCGCCAGACGACTGGCGAACAGCAGCATGATCGCAGCGACGACGCCAAACGCTGCCAGCGTGGCAGTAATCAGTTTCTCGAAGGCGCGGTTGGTAAAGGAGGCAATGGCGTTGCCGGATTCTTCGACCACCACCACGGCTACAACCTCGTCTCCCGCCCACACCGGATGCGCGGCCGACAGGATGCGCGCACGGTTGTCGGGTGTGGCGCGCCAGCGAGTGGCACCGCTACCGGCAAAGGCGCGCAGTACTTCGCTGCCACTGACGATGGTGTCCTCCGGCAAGGAGTCGTCAAACTGCTCGGTCGGGCGTGTCAACAACCGTTCGTAAAGCGGGCGCAGCAACGTGGCTTCGCTTGCTTCCCACCAGGTGATCGGGCTGGAGCCCTTGTCCACCAAGGGTTTTGGCGCAGGTCCCCCCTTGGGCTGGGCATTGCTGCCAGCTTCGGGGGTTTTGAGGGAACCCGCGAGTGCGAGCAGGCGGTAGCGCTTGTCGATCACCCAGATGCGGCTTTTGGCCCGGTTCAGGGTCGAGACGATCGATTCGACCTGCTCCGCAACCGGCAGTGGTTCTGCCACACTGTCGATGGCAATCACTGTTGTGCCGCTGGTCGCCGTCCCGTCTCCGGCGATGGTGCGCAGCGCTTCTTCGCGTTCCCGCTTCAGCACCGGGTCTTCGGGTTTGAGTCTGAGCAGCGCCGGACGATCGTTCAGCGCGGTGGCAATCGCCCTTGCGGCGGCCAGGAGATTCTGCTCCTGCTGTGCGATCAGGAGTGACTCCATCTCGCGTACATAGCCGATGCCGACCAACGGAATGGCAGCCAGCGACAGCGTGGCCAGAAACAGTTTGGCACGCAGTCCGGGCGAGAAGCGGATTGGCAGAACGGGCATCGACGTCAAGCGTAGCCGATTCGGTGGCCGCCCGGGCGCCACCCCGGCTCAGGTGGCCGCACGCCAGCGATAGCCCATGCCGTAGACCGTGTCGATACAGTCAAAGGCGGCATCTTCGGCGACGAATTTCTTGCGGATGCGCTTGATGTGCGAGGTGATGGTGCCGTCGTCGACGACGATCTTGGCTTCTCCCATCAATTGGTCCCGATTCTTGACGTGCCCGGGAAACTTGGCCATGGCGTGCACCATCCAGAATTCGGTCAGGGTGAGATCGATCTCGCGACCGTTCCAGGTGGCCAGAAAGCGCTTCATGTCGAGGCGCAGGGGACCGCGATCAAGAACTTCCTCCTGCGATTTCGGTTCGTTGGCCAGGTCAGCACGACGAAACAGGGCGGAGATGCGCGCCAGCAGATGGGGCAGGGAGATATCCTTGGTCAGATAGTCATCCGCACCCAGGCGCAGGCCGGACACCACGTCGAAATCGGAATCGCGGGCGGTGAGGAAAATGATGGGCAAGGTCGCGGACTGGGCGCGCAGTTCGCGGCACAGGGTGAAGCCGCCATCCGGCTCGTTCCCGAGGCCGATGTCGATGATTGCCAGTTCGGGCAAACGCAGCTTGAACGCAGCTGACGCCTCCGGTCGGCTGCCATAGGCCACGACCTCATAGCCGTGTTTCTTGATGGCGTCGGTGTAGTTGGCACGGATGGCAGGTTCGTCTTCGATCAGGGCAATGCGTTTGGCCATGGCTTGCTTCGGGTCGGTTTTGGTGTGTGGTGGTGTGTGCGATGGTGCCGCGGAGCATAGCGGAACAGCTGCGCCCGTGACAGGGATGCGTGCAAATTTCATTTTTTCGCCAGATTTGGTCAGGGCATACCCGGATTTGTGCGGCAATGGCGTCGCTTTGCCCGAGCAGGATGTCGGCATTCCCAACGCACCGAAGGAGCACGACATGCCTGCACTCGACTTGCCGCAGCCGACTCAACCGCTGGCTGACATGCATCTGTTGACCGATACGCTGCATGCCGTCGCATTGGCCCTGGCAATCGGGCTCGGGACGGCCTTGGGCGCCGGCGCACTGGTGTTGATGCTGGCCTCGATTGCGCCCTGATCGGGGGTCCGCCTGGGGCAGCGGGTCCCTGGGGATGAGGCAGAATGGCGGGGGTGCGCTCCCTCATTGTTGCTTCCCATGTCTGACGTCATCGCATCCTCCCCCACGCCTGATGGTGGTACGCCGGTTGCCAAGCCTCGAAGGGCGGGCTTGCGCTGGCAACGCTGGTCAGCGGTACTGCTGGTCTTGTTCCTGGCAATCGCACTGGGCGGCTTCGTTGCATTGCCGTCGCTGATCCAGTCAAAGTTGCCCCAATGGATTGAGTCGCAACTCAAGCGCAAGGCCTCCATCGGCGCGGTCAAGATTAACCCGTTCTCGCTGCGTGTTGAAGCACGCGATTTCAAGCTCACGGAAGCGGGTGGCCAGCCAATCGCCGGATTTGCGGGCCTGGTGGTGGATCTGGAGTGGTCATCGCTGACTCGACGTGCATGGCACCTGGCGGAGATTCGGCTGACGGAGCCGCAAGTGCTGCTCGATATTGCGCCGGATGGGCGCATCAATCTTGCCCAACTGCTGGCCGATCTGACCCGCGATGCCGAACCAAAGCAGTCTGCCGGAATGCCCCGGCTCGTGATCGATACCGTGGTGGTGGAGCGCGGGCGCGCGGATTTCACGGATCGTCGCGCCGGGTACAGCAATGCGTTATCGCCAGTTGACTTGCGTCTGGAGCACTTCAGCACCCTGCCCAAGGACAAGGGCCCCTATACGTTCAGCGCCAGCACGGCACGCGGCGGGGTGCTGCGCTGGAAGGGGGAGATTTCGATGAACCCGCTTTCGGCCAGCGGTGTCATCAGCGGATCCGCCATTTCCTTGCCGGAACTGGCCACCTATCTGAAGCCTTATGCGGCGGTGCAGGTCGCAAGCGGCAAACTCGGGTTCGACCTGCCGTATCGCGTTGCCTATCGCGAAGGGGCGCTGGATGCCGGTGTGGATGCGGCCTCGCTCAAGCTGGAACAGGTATCGCTCAAGGGCCCGGGTGCGACGGACCCGTTTCTGGCCGTGACAGGGCTGACGGTGGACAAGCTCAGTGCCGATTACGCCAGGCGTGAGGTAGCCGTGGGTGAGGTGCTGCTGGATGGTGGCAAAGTGCAGGCCAGGCGCGATGAGCAGGGTGGCGTGGATGTATTGGGCTGGATTGTCCCGGCGCCGGTCTCGACGCCTTCGACACGCGAAGCGCCCGCTGCGTCGAGCACCGCTGCAGCAGCGGCTGCGCAGGCTGCACCCCCTGCCGCCCCGGCATGGAAAGCCAGGATCGGGAGGGTCGGATTGGACAACATGGCTCTGGCATTCGAGGATCGGACGGCGCCAGTGCCGCTGGGGGTGGCACTTGAGCGTCTCAAGGCAAGCGTCAGCATCGAACTGGAAGCCAGCGCGGTCCCGAAGTTGTCGGTAACCAGTGCCGACGTCGCCTTGCGCAACCTGATAGTGGGAGCGAGGACAGCACCGCCGGTGCGGATTGGCGAGATCGCATTGAGTGGTGGCGAAGTCAATCTCGCCGCGCGTACCGCCAAATTGGCAAACGTGGCGATCAGCGATGGCCAGGTGAGGGTGGTGCGCAGCAGCACAGGAGGGCTGAACTTGCTCGACCTGATTCCTCGCTCTGCGGGAGCACAGCACGCCGGTGCCTCCCCATCCAACCCGGCGGTGCCGCCACGCAAGGGCCCTTCAGGCAAACCGGCTGCGATCCAGGCCGATGCGTGGAAAGCGTTGGTGGGAGCGGTTCTTCTCAGCAAGTTCACGGTCGATCTGGAGGATCAGGCAACGGCCGTGGCGTTGCGCGCTCAGGACATGTCCATCAAGCTGAATGACCTGTCGAGCGATCCGGCGCAGCCGGTCAAGTTTGATGCCGGCCTGACCTTGCGCGAAGGAGGCAGGTTGGCGGCACAGGGCCGGGCCGTTCCCGCCAAGGGCACTGTGGATGCCAATGTGCGGATTGACCAGTTGGCCCTCAAGCCCGCTCAGCCCGTGCTGGCGCGCTACGTCAAGCTCAAGATTGCCGACGGCACGGTGTCTGCGCAAGGCAAGCTGGTCGCCTCTTCCGATGGTGGCGCAGCGGGCTTGCTGCGCTATGTTGGCAGTGCCGACGTTTCCAATCTCAAGCTCGACGAAGAAAGTGGTGACGTTTTTGCCGCCTGGAAGCGGGTCGCGGCCGACCAGCTGACATTGGCGCTGCAGCCCAACCTGCTGGATGTCCCGGAGCTGCGCCTGGAGGAAATCAATGCCAAGTTGCTGATCGACGCTGATCGCAGTCTGAACGCCACCCGCCTGCTGGTGAACCGTGAGGCGGCGCCTGTCACGGGCAGCGCCGTCGTTGCCGCGCCGCCGCCAGCGCCCGCGGTGGCTGTGCCATCGTCGGCGCCCTCCGCGAGTCCGACGGCCGGTTCGGCGGCCGAACTGCATCAGGCCTTCCCGGTCACGGTACGCCGGGTGCGGGTGCTGAACAGCAAACTCGAGTTCGCCGACTTGAGTCTGCGACCGCAGTTTGGCGCCAGGATCCACGAGCTCAACGGGGTCATCAACGGGCTCTCGACCAACCCGGCCACCCGCAGCCAGCTGGAGCTGGATGGAAGGGTCGACGAGTTTGGTCTGGCGCGCATTCGCGGCGAGTTGAACCCGTTTGCACCGCGCATCAATACTGATGTGTCGCTGGTGTTCAAGAACGTCGATCTGGTGTCGGCATCGCCCTATTCGATGAAGTTTGCCGGTTACAAGATCGCCTCGGGCAAGATATCGCTCGACCTCAATTACAAGGTTCGCGCCAGCCAGCTGGAAGGGCAAAACAGCGTGATCCTGGATCAACTCACGCTGGGCGAACGCGTCGACAGCCCTGATGCACTCAAGCTCCCGCTGGAGCTGGCACTGGCGATCCTGAAGGACAGTGACGGCAAGATCGACCTGGACCTGCCGGTCTCAGGCAGTCTGGACGACCCGCAGTTCAGCTACGGCGCCATCGTCTGGAAGGCCATTACCAACGTGCTGACCAAGATCGTGACAGCGCCGTTCCGGGCCTTGGGTGCGCTCTTTGGCATCAGTGGAGACAAGCTGGAGGCGATCGATTTCGATGCCGGCAGTGCGGTGTTGCTGCCACCGGAACGGGAGAAACTCAAGCAGGTGGCGACGGTGCTCGCCAAACGTGCCCAGCTGAAACTGGCGGTACCGGGGCAATTCAATGAGGCTGCAGATGGCGCGGCGCTCAAGGTCCGGGCAGTACGCCTGGAAGTTGCGCGGCGCGCCGGCATTCGAGTGGCCGATGGCGAAGAGCCTGGCCCTGCCGACCTGACGGATCGGGCTGTGCGCACGGCGTTGCGCGCCATGCTGACCGAACGGCATGGCGCAGGCGAATGGGATCAGCGCAAGGCGCAGGCCGAGAAAGACGCAGCCGGGGCGCCGGTTTCGATGCTGGAGCGGGCCCAGCGCATCACCCAGGGCGAGCCCCAGGTGGCAGACCTGGGGCCACTCTATCGCGGCATCGTCGAGCGGCTTAACCAGTCTCAGCCCCTGGCCCCTGAGGCGCTGCAGCAGCTGGCGAAGCGGCGGTCGGATGCGATTGTCGAGGCGCTCAAGGGGGCGGGGATCGAGTCGGCGCGTCTGGTGCAGCCGTCGAGCGAACGCGTTGAAGGAGCTGCGGGCAAATTGGTGTCGGTCAAGCTGGGCCTCTCGTCGCGCTGACGGTATCATCTGCGGCCAGGGAATCTCTTTCGCGCAACCACCTTTTCGGAACCTTCACTATGCGATCCAACCATGACATGGGAGGGCTTACCGCTGGCCGCATCGTGCCGCGTGAGCATACCTACGAGCCTTGGGAAAAGCGTGTTGATGCACTGATGATGCTGCTCTCGCATCGCGACCGCCAGTTGCTGAAGGTGGATGAGTTGCGGCGCAACATCGAAACCCTGGGCGCGGATGCCTATGACCGCATGAGCTATTACGAGCGCTGGATGCACGCGATCTGCCAGACACTGATTCAGCGCGGTGTGATCAATCTGGACGAGCTAGGCCGGCGCATGGAAGAGGTGAAGGCGCGCGGCGCACTGCCTGACGAGGGCAAGTGCTGATGGAAGCGATGGGCATGTACGGGGTGGAGCCTGCGGTTGCACCGCATGTACCGGCGGCATTTGCCGTCGGCGATCGGGTGCGGGTACGGGTTGCCTCGCCGCCAGGGCATGTGCGCACGCCTGCCTATTGCCGGGGGAAGGCCGGTACCATCGAACGCCTGTGCGGCGCGTTTGCCAACCCGGAAGAGCTGGCCTACAACCGCTCCGGATTGCCGGCCCAACCGCTCTACCGTGTCCGATTTGCCGCGCGCGACTTGTTCGCCGGCTATGCCGGGTTGCCGGCAGATGTGGTGGAGATCGAAATCTTCCAGCACTGGCTTGAACCGGAGGAAGCACCATGAACGCGCCGCATGACCATACCCATTTTGGGGATGACGAGGATTCGGTTTCCTATTACCGCACCATGGAGATCGCGGTACGTGAGCTGCTGATCGAGAAGAATGTCTTTACGGCAAGCGATTTGCGCGCCCAGATCGAAGCCATGGATGCGCGCTCGCCGGCACGCGGCGCGAAGGTGGTGGCGCGTGCGTGGCGGGATGGTGATTTCAAGGCGCGCTTGCTGGCAAACGGCACGCAGGCCTGCGAAGAACTGGGCCTCGAACTGGGACCGTTGAAGCTGGTGGTGGTGGAGAACACGCCTGACGTCCATAACGTCATCGTGTGTACCTTGTGTTCCTGTTATCCGCGCATGCTGCTCGGTTTGCCTCCGGATTGGTACAAGAGCCGCGAGTACCGCTCGCGCGTGGTCCATGAACCACGGCGCGTGCTCGAAGAGTTTGGCACCCGCCTGCCTGAGCAAGTGGCTCTGCGGGTACACGATTCGACCGCTGACATGCGCTATCTGGTGTTGCCGATGCAGCCACCCGGGAGCGCCGGTCTGGATGAGACGGCGCTCGCCGCGCTGGTCACGCGCGATGCCATGATTGGCACAGCCGTGATTGACCGGTAGATCATTCGGGGTCCGGGAATCCGTCCAGTTCGGGAGGCGCACGGTTGAGCGCAGGCCGCTCGCCCGGTGGTGGCCGGTAAAAAGCGACGCGCGAAACGGTCGAATGTTTGGCCTTGTACATCGCACTGTCGGCGCGTGCCAGCAGGTTCACCGAGTCGGTTGCGTCCACCGGATAGATGGCAACCCCCACACTGGCACCGACGCGCGCATTGGGGTCGATGCCGGGGAACGGCGCATCGAGGGATTTGACCAGCTTGTTGGCGATATCGGCGAGGACGCCATCGTTACCCGCCTGTTCCAGCAGAACGATGAATTCATCGCCGCCCAACCGGGCGATGGTATCGCTGGCGCGCAACAGCGCCTTAAAGCGTTTGGCCGCTTCGGCCAGAACAACGTCACCGGCGCTGTGGCCGAGCGCGTCGTTGACCAGCTTGAAGCCGTCCAGGTCGATGAACAGGAGGGCCATGCGCCAGCCGTTGCGCTCCGAACGCGCGATACCCTTGTCGAGTTCGGCATGGAATGAAAGACGGTTGCGCAGGCCCGTCAAGGCATCATGCGTGGCGGCATACGTCAATCGCGCTTCGGCTTCGCGCCGCAGCCAGAACAGGGATACGTGATGATTCAGCGCCTCGCTGACCGATTCGACCAGATCGTCGCTTTGCTGGATCGACGGGCCGAAGAACTCGAGCAGGCAGACCGGCTCTCCCTGAACCATGACCGGGACGACGAAACTGGCGGCAAGACCGGCCTCGACCAGTGCGGCCTGGCGCACACTGGCAGGGTCGGTGCGGGCATCGGTCACCCACACGGCCACCTGGTGGCGCCAGGCCCGTGCGAGCGGATCGTAGCCGTCTGCAGAGATCCTCGCCTGCTTGGAGGCCGTTACCAGAGGCTGGGCTCGTGCCATGGCCCAGATTTCGCCGCATACCAGGTGGTTATCGCGCGGATCCCGCATCCACCTTGCGCCGTACAGCCACTCGAGTGGACGGCACACGGCTTCGAGCAACTCGGGCATCGCGTCTGAGAGCCGATGGTGTGCCGACAGGGCACGGGTGACGCCGTCGGAGATCTGCATGCGCAGTTGCGCCAGCCGAAACCGCGTGATGTCCCGGCTGGCGGCGCGATAGCCGGCGAAGCCGCCGCGCGCATCAAACACCGGCGTACCGCTGATGCTGCCAAACCGCAGTCGCCCATGCGCATCAATGCGACCCACGATGAAATCATGAAAGGGCTTATGCCCTTCCATCAGCTTGCGCAGGCGTTCCCACTCCGCTGCACTGACGCCGACCGCAGGAATTTCCCAGGGAGTCTTGCCTTCAAAGGACCCAAGATCAAAGCCGTCGAAGGCCTGCTGGCGCCCGTAAAACTTGACGTACCGATGGCTGGCATCCGATTCCCAGAATGCGTCGTTTGACGTGATGGTGATGTGGCCCAGCGACGAGACCCAGGACTCGGGCAGATCAATCCAGTCATTGCGCATGATGGTGTCTGCGCCCAACGGTACCCGCACAGTCGCTTCGAGCCGGCGCAAGCGCAGGGTGGCGCGTACCAGGAGCGCTGCGATCACCGCCACGCCGACCAACAGCAGCAGCGCGGCGATGTTCAGCGGCGCGCTCATGGCGTCAATCAGGCGATGGTAACGCCGCCGTCGGCGACAAACGTCTGCCCGGTGATGAAGGCACCCGCTGGCGAGGCGAGCAGCACGGCGAGGCCGGCGATGTCATCCGGTTCCCCCAGGCGACGCAAAGGGGTCTGTTCTTCACGGGTCTTGCGCGCCGTGTCGTCTTCCCACAAGGCGCGCGCGAAGTCGGTTTTGACCAGGCCTGGGGCGATCGCGTTGACCCGGATGTTGGAGGGGCCCCATTCGACGGCGAGGTTGCGTACCAGCGCCGAATCGGCCGCCTTGGATACGCCGTACAGGCCGATGACCGAGTTGCCGCGGATGCCGGCGATGGACGATACGAGGATCACCGCGCCGTCCTTGCGGGCTGCCATTTGCGGAATCACCTGGTTGCACAGCGACCACACGCTCTTGACGTTGGTGCCGATGATTTTGTCGAAGGCATCGCCTGAGGCACTGGCCGTCGGACCGTAGACCGGATTGGTGGCTGCATTGCAGACCAGAATGTCGATCTTGCCGTAGGCTTCCATGGTCTTGCGCACCAATGCTTCGACCTCGTCAGGCCGAGCGACGTTGCAGGGCAGGGAGATGGCTTCCAGACCTTCAGCGGCAAACTCTTTTTGCACCGCCGCACAAGCCTCTGCCTTGCGGCTGGAAATGACGACCCGGGCGCCCGCGAGGGCGAGCTGGCGCGCGATCGCTTTGCCGATCCCTTTGGTGGAACCGGTGATCAGCGCAGTCTTGCCAGTGATATCAAAAAGGGGAGAGGGCATAATGCTTGTTTCTTCGACGCAGTCTGGACTGGATTGATTGTAACGTGAGCCCTACCGCCGTTCTGGATTTCTGGTTCGGGCCTTCGGACGCAGCCTCGCATGGCAAAAGCCGGCCCGAATGGTTCCGCAAGGACGACGCATTTGATGCGGCGTTGCGGGAACGGTTCAGCATGCTGCATGCCGATGTGGCGGCGGGGAGAATGCCGGACTGGGAGCGCAGCGTTGAAGGGGTGCTGGCACAGATCATTGTGCTCGACCAGTTCTCACGCAACATGTTTCGCAACACGCCAGCCGCGTTTGCGAGTGACGCCAAGGCCCTGCGGCTGGCCAGGGCACTGGTTGGGCGGGCGGCCGATCTCCCCTTGCTGCCGGTCATGCGCTGGTTTGTCTACCTGCCGTTCGAGCACAGCGAAAACCTGGCTGATCAGGATGAGGCGGTACGGCTGTTCCGCACACTGCCGCCCGGTCCGGATGCGGATGGCGTGATCGAGTATGCGGAAAAGCATCGCGACGTGATCCGTCGATTCGGGCGCTTCCCGCACCGTAACGCGATTCTGGGGCGGACATCGACGGCCGAGGAGACCGCCTTCCTGCAAACGCCCGGTTCGTCCTTTTGAAATGACGGGCCCAGGTCACATGCCTCTTTCCCAGGCCTCGCGCTGGGTGGTACGCTGGGCGCCTGCCATCGCTGCCGGGGGCGAGGTGCTTGACCTGGCCTGCGGGAGCGGCCGCCACGCGCTTCATCTGGCGGCCTTGGGCTTGCAGGTGGACGCGGTGGACAGGGATGCGGTGGCAATATCGGGTCTGCAGGCGCGGCCAGGCATCCGGACCTGTATTGCCGACCTCGAGACGGGCACATGGCCCTTTGAAGGACGCCGGTTCGATGCCATTGTGGTTACAAATTACCTCCATCGGCCATTGTTTCCCTGGCTCATCGCGGCGCTGAGCCCTGGGGGGCTCCTGATCTATGAAACTTTCCGCCAGGGCAATGAGTCCTACGGGAAGCCGTCGAACCCCGCTTTCTTGCTGGCCCCGCAGGAATTGCTGTCCGTGGCACACGCGGGCGGGCTGCAGGTCGTTGCCTTCGAAGAGGGTTTTCTGGCACTTCCCAAGCCCGCCATGGTGCAGCGGCTTTGCGCCCGGAAGCCGCCTCTGCATGAGCATGGAGGGGTGCCTTTGGAGTAAAATCGGGGGTTATTTTCGCGCTGTCGCCGGGGTTTTCAAAAATGGTCAAGTTCAAGGGCAGTCTGGTTGCAATTGTCACTCCCATGCAGGAGGATGGCTCGCTTGACCTGCCGGCACTCAAACGCCTGCTCGACTGGCATGTCGAGCAGGGTACCGATGGCATCGTGATTGTCGGTACGACTGGCGAATCGCCGACTGTGGATCACGATGAGCACTGCCTGCTGATCAAGACCACCATCGATCACATTGCGCGCCGCATTCCGGTGATTGCGGGAACCGGGGCCAATTCCACAGCGGAAGCCATCGACCTGATGAAATATGCCAAGTCGGCGGGTGCAGACGCCTGCCTCTCGGTTGTGCCTTACTACAACAAGCCGACCCAGGAAGGGCTGTACCGCCATTTCCGTGCCCAGGCGGAAGCGGTCGACTTGCCCGTGGTGATGTACAACGTACCCGGGCGGACGGTTGCCGATATGGCGCACGAAACCGTCTTGCGGCTTGCGCAAGTCCCCGGCATCGTCGGGCTAAAGGATGCTACTGACAACATCGAGCGTGCGTCCCACTTGTTGCGCGACCTCGCACGGGCCGGCAAGAATGATTTCGCCATGCTTTCCGGCTGTGATGGCACGGCTCTGGCGTTTACCCTCATGGGAGGGCACGGTACCATCTCCGTGACAGCCAATGTGGCGCCGCGCCTGATGCACGACATGATTGCGGCGGGCCTTGCCGGCGATGCCATCAAGGGCCGTGAAATCAATCAGAAATTGCTTCCCCTGCACCAGAAACTGTTTGTTGAAGCCAATCCGATCCCGGTCAAGTGGGTGGTGGCGCGGATGGGTTTGGCGGGCGGTGCGTTGCGCTTGCCGATGACTCCCCTCATGCCGCAATACCATGCCGTTCTGGAAGATGCCATGCGTCAGGCGGGCATCTCCTTCTGATGAAGAAACCCATGAATGCTTCCCGCTTGATCCGTGCCTTGCTCTGGTGCGGTACTGCCTTGTCGGTGGCTGGTTGCGGCTGGACCGGCAATTTGCTGCAGGGCGACAAGGTCGAATACAAAAGCAAGGGTCAGGCGGCCGCGCCGTCTCTCGAGATCCCCCCCGACCTGACCAGCCCCACCCGCGACGGTCGCTTCGAGCTGCCGAACGATACGCGGTTGCGGACGGCGCGCGCGAGCGACGTTTCACGGGCGTCGGGTCAGCCGGTTTCGACGGCCATCCTGCCTTCCGTGAGCAACGCACGGATTGAGCGCGCAGGCACACAACGCTGGATGGTTGTGAGCGCCAAACCAGACCAGCTATGGCAGAACGTCAAGGAATTCTGGCAGGAAACTGGATTTGTCATCGAAATTGAGCGGCCTGAATCCGGCGTGATGGAAACGGATTGGGCGGAGAATCGTGCCAAGATCGGGCAGGACATCATCCGCAGCACGATCGGTCGATTTCTCGACGCACTGTATTCGACACCGGAGCGCGACAAATTCCGTACCCGTCTGGAGGTCAATGCCGCCGGGGAGACCGAAATCTTCATCAGCCACCGGGGCATGATCGAGGTCTACAAGACTGAGGGGCGGGATCAGACCGTTTGGCAGCCACGCCCGGCCGATCCTGAACTGGAGGCGGATTTTCTGCGTCGTCTGATGGTGCGACTGGGAACTGAAGACAGTCGCGCCAAACAGCTGGTGGTAGCGCCGGAGCGCACGGTCGAGCGTGCCAAGATTGTGCGCACGGGTGACAGCAGCATCATGGAAGTGGACGAAACCTTCGATCGGGCATGGCGCCGGGTTGGTCTGGCGCTCGATCGGGTCGGCTTTACGGTGGAGGATCGTGATCGCGCCAAGGGCTTGTACTACGTCCGCTATGTCGATTCGGACGCCGGCCAGAAGCCGGTCCAATCGGGTCTGATCGGGCGAGTGACGAACATTTTCCGGACGGAAACCGTGAAGTCAGCCGAGCAGTACCAGATACAGGTGCGCAATGTGCAGTCGGCGACTCAAGTGGCTGTGCTGTCCAAGACCGGGGCAGCGGAGAACAGCGCCACTTCGCAGCGCATCCTGGGTCTTCTTCACGAGCAGTTGAAGTAGCCGCCGGTGGTACGTCGGCTGCGTTTCGCCTCGCTCGGTTCGGGTAGCGAAGGCAATGCCCTGATTGTCGAAGCGCATGCCGGCGGGTCGGTCACCCGCATCCTGCTTGATTGCGGTTTCGGCATTCGCGAGATCGAGCGCAGGTTGGAACGGTTCGGGGTCGTGCCAGCGGAAGTCGACGCCATCATCGTTACCCATGAGCATGGGGATCACATCGGCGGCGCCCCTCGCCTGGCGCGCAAGTACCAGATTCCGCTGTGGATGACGCACGGCACGCTGACGGCTTCCGGTGCGATGACGGCGCAGGCCAGCCCGGAGGATCGACCGGGGGTCCGGCTGATCGATCATCATGCGCGTTTTTCCATCGGTAACCTTGAGATCACGCCTTTCCCCGTCCCGCATGATGCACGGGAGCCGGCGCAGTTTGTTTTTTCCGATGGTGTCGTGCGACTGGGTGTCCTTACCGATCTGGGAAGCTCCACCCAGCATGTCGAATCGATGCTGGCAGCGTGTGATGGCCTGGTGCTTGAATGCAATCACGATCAGGGCATGCTCGCCAGCGGGCCGTATCCGGCTTCGCTCAAGGCCAGGGTCGGGGGCCGCTACGGCCATCTGGACAACGACCAGGCGGCCGCATTATTGCGCACCGTTCGGCATGAACGGTTGCAACACGTGATTGCGGCCCACTTGAGCCAGCAAAACAACACACCCATGTTGGCGCAGGAGGCGCTCGCGGGGGCGCTGGGGTGTGAGCCAGGCTGGATTGGAATCGCGGACCAGACCGAGGGTTTTGCCTGGCGTGATCTGTGAGGCGGGGCGTGCTGCCGGCAATGCGAGCAGGACGTCCCGGGGCCGCGATGCGGTGCAGAAGGGTCTAGGAAAGAGGCAACAAAAAAGCCGGGCATCGCCCGGCTTTTTTGCGCAGCACAACGAAGAATTACTTCTTCATTGCATCCTTGGCAGCGTCCTTGGCTTTGTCGACGGCAGCACCGGCAGCAGCTTTGGCGGCGTCTACTGCGGGAGCAGCAGCGGCTTTGGCAGCGTCAGCGGCGGGAGCAGCGGCAGGAGCCGGAGCGGCAGCAGCGCCGTCCTTCTTCTCGTCTTTCTTCTCTTCAGCCTTGGGGGCATCAGCCGGCTTGGCGGCGTCAGCAGCCGGGGCAGGAGCCGGAGCAGCAGCAGGAGCCGGAGCAGGCGCGGGAGCCGGGGCGGCGGCAGGGGCCGGTGCCGGGGCGGGTTTCGGTTCTTCTTTGCCGCAAGCGGCAACTGCGGCGGCCACGAGGGCTGCCAGGAGGAGCGACTTCTTCATGATATTCCTTTGCATTGAATTGTAAGGAGGACGTATTGCCCGCGACAATCATGCGCGAATTTCCGCGGAAACGAATTCGATTCGCGCATGACTGCTACCAGACAACCCAAAATTATAGTACGAAAACTGGTGCGCTGCACCAATTTTGTGAGTCCATGCACTGTTGTAGTCGACGAGCCCTGCTTACCGCCCAGGACAGCCTCCGCCGCGCGCCGTTGGGTGCCTGGTCCCGAAGACCTTTAAGCTTGTGACTTCGCGAACTCAGCGAATGACGTTGGCGATGGCGTCGGCGACGTAATCGATGTTCTTCGAATTGAGCGCCGCGACGCAGATCCGGCCGGTATCGATGGCATAGATCGAGTACTCGTTGCGCAGGCGCGCCACCTGTTCCTTGGTCAATCCGGAGTATGAAAACATTCCGCGTTGGCGAATCACAAACTTGAAGTCGGCTCCTGGCACGCGTGCCTCGATGCTCTCCACCAGTTTGGCCCGCATGGCCTTGATGCGGTCCCGCATGACGCCGAGCTCGGCTTCCCACATTGCGCGCAACTTCGGGCTGGCCAGGACGGTGGCGACGATCTTGCCACCGTGCGTTGGCGGGTTCGAGTAGTTGGTGCGAACGATGCGCTTGAGCTGCGAGAGCAGGCGGGCTGCTTCTTCTCCGTCCTTGCCGACCACGCAAAGCGAACCAACGCGTTCGCCATAGAGCGAGAATGATTTGGAGAACGAGGTCGATACCAGCAATGGCCCCGGCGTGGCCGCAAACCGGCGCACCACCGCGCCATCCGCATCGATTCCTTCGGCAAAGCCCTGATAAGCAATATCGAGGAAGGGGACCAGATCGCGCTCGCGTACGGTGGCGATGACCTCACCCCACTGTGCGTCATTGAGGTCATAGCCGGTCGGGTTGTGGCAGCAGGCATGCAGCAGGATGATCGTGCCAGCTTTGGCGCCCTTGAGTGCGGCCAGCATGGCCGAAAAATTCACATCCCGTGCGGCGGCGTCATAGTATGGGTAGGTATTGACGACAAAACCGGCACTTTCAAACAGCGCGCGGTGGTTCTCCCAGGAAGGATCGCTGATCCACACTTCGGCGTCGGGGCTGAAACGCTTGAGGAAATCGGCTCCGATCTTCAGGCCGCCAGTCCCTCCCAACCCCTGCACAGTGACGCCGCGGCCGGACTTGACGATGTCGCTATCGGCGCCAAACACGAGTTCGCGCACGGCATTGTCATAAGCCGCCAATCCATCAATGGGCAGGTAGCCACGCGGTGCCGGGTTGCGCACCATTTCTTCTTCGGCTTCCTTGACGCAGGCAAGAAGCGGGAGCTTGCCGCTGTCGTCGTTGTAGACGCCTACGCCCAGATTGACCTTGTTCGGATTCTTGTCTGCCACAAACGCTTCAGTCACGCCCAGAATCGGGTCTTTTGGGGCGAGGTCAATGCTTGCAAAAAGAGGGGAGGCCATGTCGTCGTGGAGGATAAAGGGGTCGAAATGTGGGCATCACGCGGCAGGGCGCGATGCTGCAGGGCAATATGTTAATCCATGGACGTGGTATTGATCGCTGCATGCACCAGAAAAGTGTCTGCCAGCATCGAAAAGGGGCAGGTTAGTCCCTGTGTTCGCCGTCGCAATCGCGCGGTGGTTCCCTAGAATCGGAGATGCAAATTGCTGCCTGGTCAGGCGGCATCGGGTCTGGATGAGCGGGGTAATCATGGCGGCTGTGCCGGACGACCTGATGGCAGAAGCCATCGGCCGGTTCATTGTGGAGCGTGAGTTGGGGCGTGGAGCCCAGGGTACCGTCTACCTCGCCACCGACCCGCGCCTGCAGCGCAAGGTTGCCGTGAAAACCCTGCGTACCGGGCGCCGCACCAGCGTGCCGCCCGCTGAAACCATGCGCCTCCTGATGGATGAGGCGCGCATCGTCGGCCAGTTGCAGCACCCCAATATCGTGACGCTATACGATGCCGGGGAGCAGGGCGGCCTGCCCTACCTGGTGTTCGAGTATGTCGAAGGCAGCCCGCTTTCCGATTTGATCAGCGATGAGGGACGGATCGCGCCGGCTGAAGCGGCCGCGATGGCCCTGCAGGTGCTGCGCGGCATTGCCTATGCCCACGAACGCAATGTGGTCCATCGCGACATCAAGCCGGGCAACATCATGATCACGGGTGAGCGGGTGGCCCGCATCATGGATTTTGGTATCGCTCTGCGCACCAACGAGGGCACCAGCAGCGGCGCCGGGCTCAGCGGTACCCCACGCTATATGGCTCCGGAGTACCTGAAGGGCGGCACCTATACCCCGGCATGCGAGGTGTTTGCCGTCGGCATGGTGCTCTATGAGATGCTGACCGGGACGCCGGCGGTGCGTGGCAGCGACCCGCATGCCATCATGTATGCGATGGTGCACCAGCCATTTGAGCGACCCTCGGCGCGCAACGTTTCTGTCGACGAGAAAATCGAGGCCATTGTGATGCGCGCGCTGGCCAAGGACCCCGCGCAGCGTTATGCCGGGCCGGATGCGATGATCGAGGCACTTGCCGAATACTGTCGCCCGGCCGGTGGCGCACGCCAGGGAGCCGGGGATGACAGTGACAACGCGGCACTTGAATACGTACTGCGGCGAATGCGCCACAAGACCGATTTTCCGGCGCTCTCGTCCACCATTGCCACCGTCAATCGCGTGGCGGCTTCGGATACGGAGTCCACCAGCGGCCTGGCCGACAGCATCCTGAAGGATGTGGCACTGACCAACAAGATCCTGCGCATGGTCAATGCGGTGGCGTTTTCACAGTTTGGCGGTTCCATCAGCACGATCTCGCGGGCAGTGTCGATTCTTGGTGTGCAGCGAGTGCGCAGTGCCGCTCTCTCGCTGATGCTGTTCGAGCATCTGCAGAACAAGAGCCAGGCGGCGGACCTGAAGGACCTGGTCTCGGCGAGCTATTTCAGCGGCACCCTGGCGCGTGATCTGGCGTCACACGCCGGCCTGCGCCTTCCGGAAGAGGTGTTCATCTGTTCGATGTTCCACCGGCTGGGAAAACTGCTGGCAACGTTCTACCTGCACGAGGAGGCTTCGGACATTGCGCGCCTGGCGCGAACCGAGCGCATCGATGAAGACGCGGCTGCTGCTGATGTGCTCGGCCTGACCTACACCGCGCTGGGCGCTGGTGTGGCAGAGAAATGGAATCTGCCCGAGCGGATCGTCAAATCCATGGTGCCCTTTACGGAAGCCAGTGTCGGTGTGCTGCACACCGACGTGCAAAAACTGCGTGCGGTATCGGATCTGTCGAATCGTCTGACTGATGTGGTGCGTCTGCCGGAGGGCAAGGAGCGCAGGCGTGCCTTGCAGCAACTGTCTACCAAGTATGAGAAATCCCTCGACTTGAGCATGGAGGCACTGTCCGGGGCGCTGGAGCGCTCGGCGCAAGCCTTCGCCAGCGAGGCGCAGACCTTGGGCCTCTCGGTAGGAAATGGCGAGTTCATGCAGAAGCTGCTGGGCGTGGCTGGGGCGCGCAGCACACCGGCCCCGGCTGAAGTGCCGTCCACAACGGAAGTGGGTCTGGCAGAAACGGTGATGAACGTCTCACCGGAGGCGGGTACCACGTTCGACCGCCCGGCCGAAGCGAGGCAATCGATGCTCAGTGCCGGCATTTCGGACATTACCCAGGCACTCTCGGGTGAATATGTGCTCAATGATGTCCTGCGCATCATTCTTGAAACCATGTATCGGGCGATCGGGTTCAAACGGGTGATGCTGTTTACACTGGATGGAGCTACCCGACGCCTGAAGGTGCGCTTCGGCTTCGGGGATGATGCGGAGCGGATGGTCAAGGGCGGCCTGTCGATTCCTCTGGATGCGACGCGTGATGTGTTTGCCCTGGCGCTGGCGAAGGGCGTCGACATCTGCATCGAGGATCGCGACTCCGGGAAGATGAAATCCCATGTCCCGGACTGGTATCGCAGTGCTGTCACCGCGCGGGGGTTCATCCTGTTCCCGGTCCTGATCAACCAGAGACCCCTGGCCATGATCTACGCCGATGCCGACGATGGCGCATCCATGCAGTTCGAGAAGAGCGAGTTGGGCATGCTCAAGACGCTGCGCGATCAGGCCATATTGGCCATTCGCCGCAAGAGCGCCTGAGGGCCCTTCGCTTCGGTCTTTCCGGCCCCGGGGCCGCTCGGAGAAACGAGTGCAAGTGACGGAGGCCGCTGGGTGCTTGCTAGAATGCCAAGTTGCCCCTCGTGGCAGTGCCCCCGATCCCCGATGACCCTGCGAACCTTTCCCGGCAGTCCCTATCAGCTGTTCGAGCCATTTCAGCCCGCCGGTGATCAGCCGACCGCCATCGCACAGCTGGTGGAGGGGGTCAATGACGGACTTGCCTTCCAGACACTGCTTGGTGTCACCGGTTCCGGCAAGACCTTCACCATGGCACAGGTGATTGCACGCACCGGACGTCCGGCGCTGGTGCTGGCGCCGAACAAGACACTTGCTGCCCAGCTCTATGCTGAGTTTCGCGAGTTCTTTCCTCACAACGCGGTGGAATACTTCGTCAGCTATTACGACTACTACCAGCCTGAAGCCTATGTTCCATCGCGCGACCTGTTCATCGAGAAGGATTCCTCGATCAACGACCATATCGAGCAGATGCGCCTGTCGGCAACCAAGAGCCTGATGGAGCGGCGCGATGCCATCATCGTGGGCACAGTATCGACCATCTACGGCATCGGCGATCCCGAGGATTATCACAAGATGGTCTTGACGATGCGGGTGGGCGACAAGCTCTCGCAACGCGACATCATTGTGCGCCTCACCACGATGCAGTACTCGCGCAACGAGATCGACTTCGCGCGCGGCAGCTTTCGCGTGCGCGGCGACGTCATCGACATCTTTCCAGCCGAGCACAACGAAACGGCGATTCGCGTCTCGCTGTTCGACGACGAGATCGAGTCGATGCAGCTGTTCGACCCGCTCACCGGTCACATTCGCCAGAAGATTCCGCGCTTTACAGTCTATCCCGGCTCGCACTACGTCAGCACGCGCGAGACCACGTTGCGTGCTGCTGAGGCAATCAAGATCGAGTTGCAGGAGCGCACGGAGTTCTTCGTCAAGGAGAACAAGCTGGTGGAAGCGCAACGCATCGAACAACGCACGCGATTTGATCTGGAGATGCTCTACCAGATCGGCTTCTGCAAGGGCATCGAGAACTACTCACGCCACCTGTCCGGGCGGGAGGCGGGCGAACCGCCGCCGACCCTGATCGACTATCTGCCCAAGGACGCATTGATGTTCCTGGACGAATCCCATGTGTTGATCGGCCAGCTCGGTGCGATGTACAAGGGCGATCGTTCGCGCAAGGAGAATCTGGTCAACTACGGTTTTCGCCTGCCCTCGGCGCTCGATAACCGGCCGCTCAAGTTTGAAGAATTCGAGGGCATGCTGCGCCAGACCATTTTCGTTTCAGCCACGCCGGCGGAATACGAGCGCACGCATTCGGGCGAGGACGTGGCAGAGCAGGTGGTACGACCTACTGGCCTGGTAGATCCGTTGCTCATCGTGCGGCCGGCTTCTGCCCAGGTCGACGATTTGCTGTCCGAGGTATCGGCTCGTGTCAAGGCCGGCGAACGGGTGCTGGTGACCACGCTCACCAAACGCATGTCCGAACAGCTTACCGACTATCTGGCCGACCATGGTGTCAAGGTGCGCTACCTCCATTCGGACATCGAAACCGTGGAGCGCGTGGAGATCATTCGCGACCTGCGCCTGGGCGTTTTCGATGTCCTGGTCGGCATCAACCTGTTGCGCGAGGGCCTGGACATCCCGGAGGTGTCACTGGTGGCGATTCTGGACGCCGACAAAGAGGGGTTCTTGCGCAGCGAGCGTTCCCTGATCCAGACCATCGGGCGGGCCGCGCGGCACATCAATGGCACGGCCATTCTTTACGCCGATAAGGTGACCGATTCGATGCGTCAGGCGATGAACGAAACCGAACGCCGGCGCAAAAAGCAGATTGCTTACAACGAAGCGAATGGGATTACCCCGGTCGGCGTGGCCAAGCGCATCAAGGACATCATCGATGGTGTCTATGACGCCAAGGCAGCGCGCGAAGAAGCGGAAGAGGCCAAGGCGACAGCGCGCTTCGAGGTCATGAGCGAGAAGCAGATTGCCAAACAGATCCAGCATCTTGAAAAGAAGATGCTGGAGCACGCCAAGAACCTGGAGTTCGAGAAAGCAGCGCAAATGCGCGACGAGCTGACCAAGTTGAAAGAGCGCCTGTTCGGCGTTGGGGGCAGCAACGTGGTGGCGATCAAGGCGGCCTAGGCGGCGGCACGGTCAGGCGCGCCGGGTTGAATCGGTTACAGTTGTTCTTCCATATTTTTCAGCGTTCTCATGCCGGTATTCGAGACACAAATCGCCGTTGCTGATCCGCTTTTTGCGGAGAATCGCGATCACATGCTCGCGCTGCTGGCCGAAGCCAAAGCGCTGGAGCAGCGTACCGCAGACAAATCCGCATCCGCCAAGCCCCTGTTCGACAAGCGGGGTCAATTGCTGCCGCGCGAGCGGGTGGCGCTTCTGCTGGACCCGGGTGCGCCGTTCATCGAAATGTCCGCACTGGCGGGTTACCAGCTCGATCGTCCCGAGGCCGACAAGAGCGTTCCGGGAGGCGGCTGCATCAGCGGGGTCGGCTTTGTGTCGGGCGTGCGCTGTGTCGTGATGGCGTCGGATTCGGGTGTGGAAGCCGGATCCATCCGGCCGATGGGGCAGGACAAGATTGTGCGTGCGCAGACCATCGCACTGGAGAACAAGCTTCCTTTCGTGCATCTGGTGGAGAGTGCCGGCGCCAATCTGCCGCAGTACAAGGTGGAAGGCTTTGTGCGCGGTGGTGCGATTTTTCGCAACCTGGCGCGCTTGTCGGCCGCCGGTTTACCCGTGGTCACCGTGGTTCACGGTTCGTCCACTGCGGGGGGCGCCTACATGCCCGGCCTGTCGGATTACGTGATCATGGTGCGGGGCCGGGCGCGCGCCTTCCTGGCCGGCCCGCCGCTTCTGAAGGCGGCGACGGGCGAGATCGCGACCGAGGAAGAACTGGGTGGCGCGGACATGCACACCAGCGTCTCTGGCCTTGGGGAGTATCTGGCCGAAGACGACCGTGACGGCATACGCCTGGCGCGCGACGTCATCGCCCGGCTGGACTGGAATCGCCATCTGACCCCTGCGCCTGCGCGCCATTTCAAGCCGCCGCGGCTTTCGGCAGAGGAGCTCTTGGGCATCATGCCAGCGGGAGGCAAGAAGCCTGTCGATATGCGCGAGGTGATTGCGCGCATTGTTGACGACTCCGACTTCCTCGACTTCAAGGCCGGCTATGGTGTGGCTACCGTCTGTGGCCATGCAGCGATCGAAGGTTTTCCGGTCGGCATCATCACCAACAACGGCCCGCTTGATCCGGATGGTTCCAACAAGGCCACGCACTTCATCCAGGCCTGTTGCCAGAGCGGTACGCCGTTGCTCTACCTGCAGAATACGACCGGCTACATTGTCGGCAAGTCTTACGAGCAGGGTGGCATGATCAAACATGGTTCCAAGATGATTCAGGCGGTGACCAATGCCACGGTGCCGCAGATCACCTTGATGTGCGGCGCCTCCTTTGGTGCAGGCAACTATGGCATGTGCGGTCGCGGCTTCGACCCGCGCTTCCTGTTTTCCTGGCCCAACACGCGCACTGCGGTCATGGGTGGTGCACAGGCGGCGATGGTCATGCGCATCGTTGCCGAAGCGGGTGCCAAAAGAAAAGGCGAGACCCTTGATCCGGCCGTGATGGCTGCCCAGGAGGCCAGGATCATCGAGAACTTCGAACGCCAGCAAAGCGCAATTGCCACCAGCGCACGTTTGCTGGACGATGGCATCATCGATCCGCGTGATACCCGCGCCGTGCTGGCATTCGTGCTGGCGACGGTGGACGAAGCGGCGCGCCGCACCCTGCGGCCGATGCAGTTTGGCGTGGCCAGACCGTAAGGCAAGCGATGAGATTCCAGTCCCTGCTGGTTGCCAACCGTGGCGAAATCGCCTTGCGCATCATGCGCACGGCCAGAACCATGGGCTTGCGCACCGTGGCGGTGTATTCGGATGCAGATGCCAATGCGCTGCACGTACGGGCAGCCGATCAGGCGGTCCATATCGGCGCGGCGCTGCCGCGCGCGTCGTATCTCAACATCGATGCGATCGTTGCTGCAGCGAAAGCCAGTGGCGCGCAAGCTGTGCATCCCGGCTATGGATTCCTGGCGGAAAACGATGCGTTCGCACAGGCGGTCATGGATGCCGGTCTGGCGTGGATCGGGCCGCCACCGCAGGCGATCCGCAGCATGGGCAACAAGGCGGGCGCCAAGCGCCTGATGAAGGCGGCCGGCGTGCCTTGCATTCCCGGTTATGACGAGCAAGACCAGTCCGATGCGGTTCTGGCGCAGGCAGCGGCGGTCATCGGCGTACCGCTGATGATCAAGGCGACAGCCGGCGGCGGCGGGCGCGGGATGCGCCTGGTGACCGCAATGGCCGATTTTCCGTCTGCCCTGGCAACTGCGCGTTCCGAAGCGCAGAACGCCTTCGGGTCACCCGAGGTGATTCTCGAAAAGGCCGTCATCGAGCCGCGCCACGTCGAGGTGCAGGTATTCGCCGATACCCATGGCAACGTGGTCCACTTGGGCGAGCGCGATTGTTCGGTACAGCGGCGCCACCAGAAGGTGATCGAGGAGGCACCGTCCCCTGCAGTGCATCCAGATTTGCGACGTCGCATGGGCGCCATGGCGGTCTCTGCCGCTCGTGCGATCGGCTACGTGGGTGCCGGCACCATCGAGTGCCTGCTTGATGCCGACGGCAATTTCTACTTCATGGAAATGAACACCCGCCTGCAGGTGGAGCATCCGGTGACGGAGGCGCTGACCGGTTTCGATCTGGTCGAATGGCAGTTGCGCGTGGCGCAGGGAGAAGCACTGCCGGTTACCGATCAGGAGGCGATCCTGCAGCGTTATGAATCCGCTGGCCACGCCATCGAGGTTCGTCTGTGTGCGGAAGATGCAGACCAGGGTTTCTTGCCGCAAAGTGGCAAGGTTCTGGCATGGCAGCCGGCCGGTGGCGTACGCGTGGATGCCGCACTTGAGAGTGGCATGTTGGTGCCGCCGTTCTATGACTCCATGCTCGCCAAGCTGATCGCACACGGCGCCACCCGCGATGCGGCACGCGAGCAACTGGCGTTTGCGCTGGATGACACGGTGCTGCTCGGCTTTGCCAGCAACAAGCGGTTTCTGTCGGCCTGCCTGCGCCATCCGCAGTTTGCCGCCGGTGGCGCAACCACGGCATTCATTGCGCGGGAGGCCGATGACTTGGTCGAACCGCCCGTCACCGAGGCGCCGCTGGTGCTGGCGGCCGCCGTGCACGTCTGGCGCGGCGGGGGGCGCAGTCGCCTGACGGCTGCATTCGCGTTGCCGCTGCGCCTGGAGGTGGATGGTGTAGTGCATGCCATCACGCTGAAACCGTTGGGAGACAAGGGTTTCGAGCTTGTTGGCGAGAGCGGTGCGGCGCGCTTTTCGATTGTCTTGCGCGAGCATGACCGGGTGCGCTTGCAGGGACAGCAGGGCCCGCTCACGATTCAATTGGCGTTTTCCGAATCGGCCGATCCGCTGGTTGGCGAGGCGCAATGGGCCGGTCGCCGCTATGTGTTGCGCGACCTGACCCTGGCGCCGATGCGGTCCGGTACCGCCGCAGGTGGCGATGGCAGCATCAAGGCGCCGATGGCGGGCCGTGTGGTTGCGGTACTGGCAAAGCAGGGGGATGTGGTGGAAAAGGGCACGCCGCTGCTGGTGCTCGAAGCCATGAAGATGGAACATCCGGTACGCGCATCCGGTGCTGGCAAACTGGTGGCGCTCGACGCTGTCGAGAATGCACAGGTTGCGTTGGGTCAGATGCTCGCCCGCATCGAAGCCGTTTCGCCATCTTGAGTGGCGTTCCGGTCTGACCGACGAACCCAAGCGAAGGCAATCCATGATTCCGACCGGAAGGTACCGGCACTACAAGGGCAATGAGTACCAGGTGATTGGTGTTGCGCGCCACTCCGAAAGCCACGAAGAGATGGTGGTGTACCGGCCACTGTATGGCGAGGGCGGTCTGTGGGTGCGGCCGCTTGCGATGTTCACCGAAAACGTCACGGTGGATGGCAATTCCGTGCCGCGCTTCACATTGCTAGGCTGAAGGCCAGGCCCGCGTCACCTCCGGGGAGAAACGCGGAAACCCAGGGAACGGCGTGATCATCGCAACAAACGAACCTTCCATCTTCCATTCCCTCGGGGCTTGGCCGTCAGGTACAGGGGAATCGCGCAAGTGAACCGCTAGAATGGATGGCAAATGAAGCCTTTTCCCTCTGCCACCCGCCTCTGGATGCTGCCACCCGGTACTGCTTGCCGGATCTCTGCGCGATGACGATTCAATGGTATCCCGGTCACATGGCCGCGGCGGTCGACAAGGTCAAGGAGGCGATGGCCGAGAACGACATGGTGGTCGAGGTGCTCGACGCCCGCTGCCCGCAGGCCAGCCGCAACCCGATGGTGGAAACGCTGCGCAATCATCGTCAGCGTCCCTGCCTGAAGGTACTCAACAAAGCCGATCTGGCAGACCCGGCGGCAACGGCCGCCTGGCTCAAGTTCTATGGCGCGCAAAAGGGCGTCAGTGCGATTGCGCTTTCCTGCAAGAAGCCCGGCGAAGCCGCCAAGGTCCTGGCAGCAGCCAGGAAGCTTGCGCCGCACCGCAACGACAATTTCAAGCCCCTGCGCATGCTCATCATGGGTGTGCCCAACGTCGGCAAATCCACCCTGATCAATGCCCTGCTCAAAAAACGTGCGGCCAAGGTGGGGGATGAACCGGCCGTGACCAAGGTATTGCACCGCTACGACATTTCGTCGACGGTGCAGATTACCGATACGCCTGGACTGATGTGGCCGAAGATTGATGAAGCGCATGCCGGACTGATGCTGGCCGCCAGTCACGTGATCGGCGCCAACGCGTATATCGAGAGTGACGTGGCGATTTTTCTGGGCGACGTGCTGCTCGCGCGCTATCCCGGGGCGCTGGCGGCGCGCTATGGTGTGGCCATCAGCACTGCGGTGGATGCGGCGCCGCTGGATGGTGTCAGTGTCGTGGAAGCCATTGCCGCCAAGCGCGGGTTGCGGCGAAAAGGTGGGGAAGCCGACTTCGACAAGGCCTCGCTGGTGCTTCTCGCAGACTACCGCAGTGGCGCGTTGGGTCGTGTGAGTCTGGAGGCGCCGTGAGCGGGCGCCGCGGCAACCGGATCTGCGCGCTGCACGGTACCGTCTTCTTGCTTGCGCTGGCCAGCCTGCTCAACCTGGCAGGCTGCGCAGGTGTGAGCGTGGGCCCCAAGGTCATCTATGAGAGGCCCGCCATGTTTGGCCTGCTGATGGTGACGGACGACGGCAACGAGCGGCGTTCACTTCGTTTCGGCAACAGCGGCGCGCGCCAGAGCACCATCAAGATCGGCGATCCTGATCACCTGGAGTTCGAATACGCACAACTGATGGCTGCCAGCCTGGCGCTGGTGCCGGCGCCGCGCCGTCTGCTGGTGGTAGGCCTCGGCGGAGGCTCCTTGCCACTCTTCCTGCACCGCCGCTATCCGCAAGCAGTGGTGGAAGCGGTGGAGATCGATCCGGAGGTGGTGAAGGTCGCCAAGGCCTATTTTGGTGTGGTCGAGGATGCGCGCCTGAAGCTGCACGTGGGTGATGGCCGCGCCTTCATCGAGCAGGCGCCGGCTGCGACCTACGACGCGATCCTGCTCGATGCGTTCGGCAGTCTGGAGGTGCCCGGCCATCTCACTACGCTTGAGTTTCTGGAAGTGGCAAGACGTGCCCTGGCGCCCCACGGCGTGGTGCTGAGCAATGTCTGGAACCAGCGCTACAACCGTCTGTATGACGGCATGCAGCGTACCCACCAGGAAGCGTTCGCCGAACTGCACCTGCTGGTGGCAGGGCGTGAAGTCAATCGGGTCTTTGTCGGCCTTGCGCAGCTGCGCGGGCTGACGGCGGCCCGGCTCACGGACGCAGTCCGCCGCGAGGCAGCCGTGCGGCCTTACCGGTTTGACGCCGCCGACATCGTGGCGCGCAGCTATCTGGCGCTGCCGGCAAAGGATGCGGCGATGCCGGTTTTGCGTGATGGGGTGGGTCAAAGCGTGATTGCCCCGTTACGCATCCCGCAACGTGACAAGCCGTGACCTGGCTTGGACCATAATTCATCCATTTACCCGCACTTCGACAGGATCCTAGCCATGAAAACCATCGCGATCTCGCAAGACCAAATGGAACAGCGCGTGGCACGCTTTGCGGCCTTGAAGCCACTTGCGATCCAGCAGGGGGATGTGGTGCCGCAAGCCGCACGTGATGTGGTGTACGCGCGCAAGCTCCTTTCCGTCATCGGACTGGAAGGGACCGCGAAGACGCCGATCAACAGCGCGGCGCCGATCATTGGTGCCGGCGGCATGACGATGACGCTGGCCGTGTGCCCGCCCGGACAGGGGCCGGGACTGCACTCGCACCGAGAAACCTACGAGACCTTTACCGTGCTTGCCGGCAAGTTCGAAGTGACCTGGAATGACAACGGCGAAAATCGCCTCGAACTGGATGTGTTCGACACGATTTCCATTCCCCCCGGGGTATGCCGCGCGTTTCGCAATATCGGCACCGGCGAAGGCATCCTGCAGGTGCTGATTACCGGCGGGGTGCATGACATGAACGACATCGCGTTCTCGGCCAATGCGGCAGCCAAGATTGAATCCGCGGCGCCGGGCGCGTTGGGCCACTTCAAGGAAGTCGGCTTCCGCTTTGATGCCGGGCAGGAAGCCTGACCCGGGCTGGGCCGCCGCGTTACTGCTTCTTGTCTTTGGCGGCGTCTGCCGCCGGCGCGTCTTCCTTGGGCGCGTCGCCGATCACGCTCTTGAGGGGGCACATCGAAAACGCCGGGCATTTTTTGCAGCCGGCGACGATTGCAATCGGGCATAAGGTCATGGCAACCCCTTCAGGTTGGGTCGTGCGGGTGGGAGGAATGACGGAAGTGCGCCGGTTCTGTCTGAAAACAAGCTGACTTGGCCAGCCCGATACCTCAGCCGTCAACCAGCTGCCCCAGCATACAGGGTTTTCATGACAACACGGCTAAACCGTGTCGCGCCCGGGCCCTGAGGCACTTTTCGTCACCAGCCTGTACCTCCCGACAGGCTTCCGGGCGCTGGTCGTATACCGTGCACGCAACCTGCTCGCCAACCTTGCCAGCGAGCGCGACGCAACGCGGCTTCGGCAGGTCGGTGCCGGCCATGCACGAAAAACGTTCATTGATCTTGGCGGTCAGCTCTGCAGGCAGGCCGCGTGCGTCTGCCTCGGCCCAATAGAACGACACGCGAAAGGTTTCGCAGCAGGCACCACATTGCTGGCAGTCGAA
>CAYUEG010000007.1:0-38417 GCA_964443245.1 uncultured Burkholderiales bacterium
GCAACGTCGGTTCGTTTGAAAAGGGCGACGATTCGGTCGGCACCGGCATGGTCGGTGCGCCGGCATGCGGCGATGTGATGAAGCTGCAGATCAAGGTGGGCGCCGATGGCCGCATCGAGGATGCAAAGTTCAAGACCTATGGCTGCGGTTCTGCGATTGCCTCCTCATCCCTGGTGACCGAATGGGTCAAAGGCAAGACGCTGGATGAAGCGATGGGCATCAAGAACACCCACATTGCCGAGGAACTGGCACTGCCACCGGTGAAGATCCATTGCTCGATCCTGGCTGAGGATGCCATCAAGGCTGCCATTACCGACTACAAGGCCAAGCACGACGCTCCCGCTGCACAGAAGCAGGCTGCCTGAGGTCACCATGCCCGTCACATTGACTGAGAACGCCGCTCGGCATGTCTCGAATTTCATCGCCAAGCGCGGTCGCGGCATGGGTTTGCGCCTCGGTGTGAAGACCACCGGATGTTCAGGCCTGGCGTACAAGATCGAGTTTGCCGATGCCGCCAACCCGGAAGATCAGCTTTTTGAAAGCCACGGGGTCAAGGTGCTGGTCGATCCGAAGAGCCTGGCCTACCTTGAGGGTACGGAGCTTGACTACACCCGGGAAGGCCTCAACGAAGGCTTCAAGTTCACCAATCCGAACGAGAAGGACCGGTGCGGCTGCGGCGAGAGCTTTCACGTCTGACACCGCCGTGACTGCCTCGCAGTGATTGCTTGAGCACGGGGCTGCCCCTGCTGCTGCAGGGAGCCCCTTGTGACGATGACCCCTTCCCATTTTGAATTGCTCGGCCTGCCGGAGTCGTACTCCATCGATTCGGCCCAGCTTGATGCGGCGTATCGGGCACTCCAGTTGCAAGTGCACCCGGACAAATTTGCGACGGCCTCGGATGCCGACCGGCGCGCCGCCATGCAATGGGCGGTGCGTGCCAACGAAGCCTACGGGGTCCTGAAGGATCCGCTCAAGCGCGCCATGCACCTGCTGGAGCGGCGGGGGGTCGAACTCGGGGTGGAGACCAACACGTCGATGGAGCCATCGTTCCTGATGGCGCAAATGGAATGGCGTGAGGAAGTCGAAGATGCCAGTGCGGCGCGCAATGCCGGGGAACTGGATCGCCTGTTGGCCAAACTGCGGGAAGACAAGCGGGTGCGTTACGACAAGCTGGCCGCGTTGCTCGCCTCGAAGGCCGACCAGCCGGCGGCAGAGGCAGTGCGTCAATTGATGTTTCTCGAAAAAGTACAAAGCGAAATCGGCGACCAGATCGCCGCGCTGGAGGACGCTTAAGTGGCCCTGCTGCAAATCTCCGAGCCGGGGCTTTCGACCGCACCGCATGAGCATCGGCACGTGGTCGGCATTGACCTTGGCACCACCAATTCGCTGGTTGCCACCGTGATGAGCGGTGTTGCACGCGTGCTGCCGGATCACCAGGGGCGCCCATTGCTGCCTTCGGTGGTCCGCTATGACGCCAGGGGCGTCAATGCGGTGGGCCACGCGGCGGCGGCGCAGGCCGTCAGCGACCCCGCCAACACGATTGTCTCGGTGAAGCGCTTCATGGGTCGCGGACTGGCGGATATACGCAAGGCGGCCGGTGGCTCGGAAGATGCGCGCCTGCCCTACGATTTTGTCGATGCGCCCGGGATGGTCAAGATTCGCACCCGCGCGGGCGAGAAGAGCCCGGTGGAAGTCTCGGCCGATATCCTGGAGTCGCTGAAGATTCGTGCCGAGGAGGCGCTGGGCGACAAGCTCACCGGTGCCGTGATTACGGTGCCGGCGTATTTTGATGACGCCCAGCGTCAGGCCACCAAGGATGCCGCTCAGCTGGCCGGTCTGGAAGTATTGCGTCTCATCAACGAGCCCACTGCCGCGGCAATTGCCTATGGTCTGGACAACGCCGCAGAAGGTGTTTACGCGGTGTATGACCTGGGTGGCGGCACCTTTGATATCTCCATCCTCAAGCTCTCCAAAGGGGTGTTCGAAGTCCTGTCCACGGGGGGCGATTCGGCCCTTGGGGGAGATGATTTTGACGCGGCCCTTGCCGAGTGGGCGGCCCGCGAGGCGCACCTGGAGCGGTTCTCCGGGTCAATGCGACGGAAACTGTTGGTGGAAGCGCGTCAGGCGAAGGAGCGCCTTACGGATCACGATGCCACCTTCTTCAATGTGCCCAGCGAAGATGGCCAGGTCGTGGCCCTGCACGTGACGCGCAAGATGTTCGAGGCGCTGACGGAGCCTTTGCTCAAGAAGACCCTGGTTGCCACACGCAAGGCGCTGCGCGATGCGGCGCTGGCAGCAGGTGATGTCAAGGGAGCGGTTCTGGTCGGCGGTTCGACGCGCATGCCGCAGGTGCGTGCTGCGGTGGCACACCTGTTCGGCAAACCACCGCTGACGAACCTGAATCCGGATGAAGTGGTCGCCCTGGGGGCCGCGATGCAGGCCAATCTTCTGGCTGGCCACAGAGGGGAAGGCGATGAGTGGTTGCTGCTCGATGTGATCCCCCTGTCGCTGGGGCTGGAGACCATGGGTGGGCTGGCGGAGCGCGTGATTCCCCGGAATTCGACCATTCCGGTGGCCAAGGCGCAGGAGTTCACCACTTTCAAGGACGGTCAGACCGCGATGGCCATTCACGTGGTGCAGGGGGAACGTGATCTGGTGGCCGATTGCCGCTCGCTGGCGCGCTTCGAGTTGCGCGGCATTCCTCCCATGGTTGCCGGAGCGGCGCGGATTCGCGTCACGTTTCAGGTCGATGCCGATGGCTTGCTGTCGGTCTCGGCGGAAGAGAAGACCTCCGGGGTCAAGGCCGAGATCACCGTCAAGCCATCCTATGGCCTGGGGGACGATGAAATCGCCCGCATGCTGCGCGAGTCCTTTGATCGTGCAGGGGACGACATCAAGGCGCGCGCTCTCAAGGAGCAGCAGGTGGAAGCCGAACAGATGCTCGACGCAATTGCCGGCGCCCTGGCAGTGGATGGTGCGTTGTTGTCGGATGCGGAAAGAGCGGCGCTCGACGCGCTGTGCCAGAACGTGCGCGCCACCAAAGGCACAACCGATCATCTGGCCATCAAGGCGGCGGTGGCGGCCCTCAACAAGGGCTCGGAAGAGTTTGCTGCGCGCCGCATGGACCGCTCGATTCGCACGGCACTGGCCGGCCGGATGCTCGACTCGATCGACACCGGCGATCTCGTCAAAACCTGAACCGGAAGACTGTATGCCCCAGATTGTGGTGCTCCCCCATGTGGAGCTGTGTCCCGACGGTGCCGTCATCGAGGCCGCACCGGGCACGACCCTTTGTGATGCCCTGCTGGGCAACGAGGTTGACATCGAGCATGCCTGCGAAAAGTCCTGCGCCTGCACCACCTGCCACGTGGTCGTGCGCGAAGGGTTTGCCGCACTCGAACCATCCGACGAAAAGGAGGACGATTTGCTCGACAAGGCATGGGGGCTGGAACCCAACTCGCGCCTTTCTTGCCAGGTCATCCTGGGCGAGACGGATCTGGTCATCGAGATACCCAAATACACCATCAACATGGCCAAGGAGGGAAAACGATGAAGTGGACAGATTCACGCGAAATCGCCATTGCCCTGGTCGAGGCACATCCCGATGTGGACCCGCTCAAGGTCCGCTTTACCGATCTGCATCAGTGGGTTTGCGCATTGCCCGGCTTTGCGGACGAGCCGGGGCGCTCAGGCGAGAAGATTCTCGAGGCGATCCAGATGATGTGGATTGACGAAGCCTCCTGACACTGTGTGGCAGCGTTTGCCTAGGCCAGCGCAATGCCGGCCAGGCCCAGCATCATCAGCATCGCGGCAGTGAGACGGCGGGCACCATCGCCTTCTTTCAGCAGGTGGGTGCCGTAGAGGGCGGCAATCAGGATGCTGATCTCCCGGGCCGGCGCGACATAGGACAGCGGGGCGAGCTGCATGGCAAACAGGGCAAGGCAGTAGGAGAGCGGTGACATGAAGGCGACCGCGATGACGGTCTTGCGGTTGTCGCGCCAGATGGAGCGCACCGCATCCATGCGCCGCAAGGCATGCGGCGTGGTGACGATCAGCCGCAGGACGATCGAACCCCAGTAATAAATGATCGGCGGAATCATGAGCGCAGCCACAGCCTGTCGGTCCCATACGGTGTAAATGGCGATCATGGTGCCTGTCAGCAGGGCGAATCCGATGCCTTGCCCCCCTTTGCGGAGGATGGCGAAGGGGTTGCCGGACAGCAATACGGCGCCGATGCCGATGAAGAGCGCGCCGCACAGTGCCATCGCTGCCGGCCTCTCTCCCAGAAGCACGATGGCCGCCACGATGGTCAGGAGGGGCCCGCTGGCCCGCGCCAGCGGATAGACCACCGAGAGATCTCCGGTCCGATAGCCGCGATCCAGAAACACGAAGTAGGCGACGTGGATGGCGGCGCTCCCGAGCATCATCACGATCGCGAGCGCATCGGGCCGGTAACCGGTTTGCAGGATGGCGAATGCAGCCACCGGCAGGTAGATCAGGCTTTCGAGCCATGCCACGAGCCAGAAGAATGGCACGCCGCCACCGGGACCTTTCTTGAGGATCAGGTTCCAGGTGGCGTGAAAGAACGCGGCCAGAAGAATCAGGAGGAGCGCTGTGGCAGGCAAGGCAGCAGGGCGATGAGCGGATGTATCACCCGATATCCGGTAAAAAGAAAAAGGGCAGCCCGAAGGCTGCCCCCGATTGTGGCACGCTTGCTGTTCAGGAATAGTTGATGCTGATGGTGCCGCCTTCTACCTTGACCCGTTCGCCGGGACGCCAGGAAGGCTGCGTCGCACTCGGGATCGAGCGCAGGCTGCCGTCTTCCATGCGTACCTGCACTTCGTAGGACTTGACGGTACGCATGTTCTTTTCGACCTGATGGCCGGCAAAGCCGCCACCGATCGCACCGAGAATCGTTAGTGCGTCACGACCGCGGCCGTTGCCGAACTGCTTGCCCACAACTGCGCCACCCAGCGCACCGCCCGCCATGCCCAGGCCTGAACCCTCTCCCGGTTTTTCAATCTCCCGGATGGCTTCGATCGTGCCGCAGCTGTTGCAGACTTGCCTGACCGGCGCCTGCGCGACGACGGGAGCGGGCGTGGACGGGTAGGACTGCGGATAGGGTTGAGTGTTTTGCGAGGAGACCGGGTAGGCGGGATAAGCCTGGGGTGCCGGGTATGCCACGGGGGCTGTGCCTGATGCCGATACTTCTACCGGGTGGGTCGACACCGGCGATGCCACCACGCGCGGTTCATTGCGCATCTCATCGGTTCGCCTCGTGGTGGTGCGGATCACGCGCGGCTTGGGAGCCGGTTCGGCCACTGCCGGTACCGTTGCGGCTGCGGCTGCGGGTGCGGCAGGCTGCACCAACGGGGTGGTAGAGGCTTGCGGCAACGGCGCGGCAGCCGCTGCGGGAGCGACCAGTGCTGCCTGCGGCGCATCGGCCTTCCTGGCCGGCAGATACCCGGTCAAGGCGCCGATGCCGGCGATGGACAGGGCAATCACCGAAACGGCGGCAGCCTTGTAAAGGGTGGGCACCACGACGGCGGGTGCGGTTTTGATCACGTTTTCCATTTGGACCTCCTGGTGAATGCGCTCTGGCAACAGCCGCGCTGAGCGAATAACGGGCATTCTGGGACTTATGGTGACCACAGTCTGTGAGCGTTTGTAATCGGATGTAACGCCTGTTACCCTAATGCCGCACCCATGTCTTGTCGAAAGCTCACCATGTTCGTGTTCCCATGCCTTGTTCGGCCCGTCCGTGCGGCCACGCTGATGTTGTTGGCGCTATCCATCGGGATGTCCGCATCCGCACAGACTTTGACGTCGGAAAAGGCCCGCTTCCGGATCGTCGAACTGGCGCGCGGGCTGGAGCACCCATGGTCGCTGGCATTCCTGCAGGATGGACGAATGCTGGTGACGGAACGACCGGGCCGACTGCGCATCGTGCACCCGGATGGGCGGATGTCAGCACCACTGACGGGCGTGCCGGCGGTCGCGGCGCAAGGGCAGGGCGGCATGCTCGATGTGATGCTCGATGAGCGTTTTGCCGAGAATCGCACCCTCTATTTCTGTTACGCCGAGACGGGCGAGGGTGGCAGTGGAACAGCAGTCGCGCGCGCCCGCCTTGAAGGGGAGGCATTGAGTGACGTGCGTGTGCTCTTCCGTCAACTGCCCAAGGTGTCTGGCGGCTTGCATTTTGGCTGCCGCATCGTCGCAGGCCGTGACGGCATGCTGTATGTCGCCTTGGGAGAGCGCTACCAGCGCGACCGCGCACAGGAGCTGGGAAATCATTTCGGCAAGGTGGTGCGCATCCGTCCTGATGGCAGCGTACCTCCGGACAATCCATTTATCGGAAGGACCGGCGCCCAGCCGGAGATCTGGAGCTTTGGTCATCGCAATCCTCAGGGCATGGCAAGGCATCCGTTGACGGGTACCTTGTGGCTGCACGAGCACGGTGCCCGCGGCGGGGACGAAATCAATATTCCGGAGGCGGGCAAGAATTATGGATGGCCGGTCATCACCCATGGCGTGGACTATTCCGGCGCCTCGATCGGTATCGGGACAGCAGCGCCCGGCATGGAGCAACCACGCCACGTGTGGGTGCCTTCGATTGCGCCTTCCGGCATGGCCTTTTATGCGGGTGACGCGTTTCCCGCCTGGAAGGGCAACCTCTTCATTGGTGCGCTGGCCGGGCAGCGTCTGGTTCGACTGGAACTGGATGGCGACAAGGTGATTCGGGAAGAACGGCTACTGGCTGAATTGCGCGAACGCATCCGCGACGTCCGCGTTGGCGCAGACGGTCTTGTCTACTTGTTGACCGACAGTTCCAGCGGGCGCTTGCTGCGGTTGGAACCGGCGAGGTAGTCGTTCGCTGCGGCCTGCAGTTCGGGAAACACCTGACGAAAGCAGCAGACGATGGACTGCTCATGGGTAACGAGGGCCTGAACGCCCGCCGCCAGATCCACGGGATGCCGGAGCCGCCGGGAGATGCGGTCCAGCGTGCGGCTGCAGCCCATGGGCGTGGCGCAGGATAACAGTGCGTCAAAGGTGCGCATGCGTGACGATGCTGCGCGAACCTCCGGGGACATCGATTCCTCCATACGGGCCAGGCTGGCGTAGACCTCGCCAGTGAACTGCGCAAGCGGCTGGGCGTGCCAGTCCTCCCACGTCCGGATCAGGGCGTAATCGAAGAAGACATCGAAGAGAATCCCGGCATAACGCCTAAGATCCTCTCCCACCAACGGTTTCAGGCCTGCCAGCAGGGCTGATTGATCGACGGTGGCATCGATGCGCCGATGCAGGCGCACGCCCAGTTCCGTCGCTGCAGGCAGTGCGGCAAGATCATTGCCGCGGACAAAATCGGCGATCAAGGTGCCGGCGCGCAGGTGATCATCAGGCGGGCACAGCAGGAAGTGCGCGAGGTGGTTCATCGTTCCCGATTTGCCGGTGCAACAGCCTCAGGCGGCACGCAGGTGAAGCCGGGCGCGAAAACCCTCGGGCATCATGGACAGTGCGTAGCGTTCGCGTACCGGGTGATCCTGCAGACGCTCGATATGAAAGCTCTTCATCATCATCGAAGCCACCATCAGGATTTCCTGCATGGCCAGATGGCGGCCGGGGCAAAAGCGTGGCCCCGCCCCGAACGGCATCAGGACCCGTTTGGCAGAGCCTTCGCGTTCCGCATCCAGCCGCTGTCCGAGCCAACGCGAGGGTTGGAACGTGTGCGGATCGGGAAACAAGGCAGGATCCAGGCCCGGCAACCTGAGCAGGGTGGCCACTGGCGTGCCCTTGCGCAACTCGACGCCGCATACGGTGACCGCCTCATTGGTTTCATGCGTCAGCAACGGGGCGACCGGCTTCAAGCGCATCGCCTCGCGCGCTGCTGCTTCGACAAAGTGCATCGCGTCGATGTGGTCCTGCGCTGAGGCAATGTCGCTGGTACCGAGCACGGCATCGACTTCTGCCTGCGCTGTCGCCTGCTCCGAGGCATGCTCCGACAGCAGAAAGCACAGCCAGGCCAGCGTGTTGGCGGTGGTGTCTTCCCCTGCCAGGAGTGCCGTGAACAGGTTGCCGCTAACGTCCGCATCGGAAAAACCGGATTCGGGCGCATCGCGCGCCGCCAGCAAGGCTTCGATCAGGTTGGCCGGCTGGAGGTGGCGTGCTGGGTCGGCCCGCATGCGGGAACGGGCATCGGCGATAAATCCGTCAATCGCACGGCGCACATGCACCAGGTCGGCTTCCAGGCGTCGATCTGCCGGCAATTTCACGTAGCGCCAATACGGGAACAGGGCACTGAGGCGACGATTGATCGCCGGGAACACCTTGTCCAGGTAATGCTGAATCGCGTCTTCACCGCGTTCAATCGTGTTGATGTCCACGCCGAATGCCAGGCCGGCGGTCACATCGACCGTATAGCGCATGAACTCGGCCTGCAGGTCAAGAACCTCACCGCGCATTGCAGCGTCGACAAAACGCTGACGCAGCCGTTTCGTCACCACCACCAGATTCGGGAAGTATGAGCGCAGGTGGGCCGGGTCAAAGGCCTTCATCACCAGGCGGCGCTGGCGTTCCCAATCTGCACCTTCCGAGGAAAACAGTCCGGCGATGCCCAGTTCGCGAAACACCGACTCGACCGGGCGCACGCGCCGGAATGCCACCGGCCGCGCGCGCATGATGCGTCCGATTTCGGCCGGATCGTCAATCACCAGCATGGAGCGCTTGCCCAGGTTGACGCGAAAGGGCGTGCCATAGCGTCTTGCCCACGCCTCGATGACCAGGTGGATGCGCGGCGGGTCAAACCACGGCAGGCTGCCGACCAGCGGCAGCGCCGGCGGCTGTTTGAGGGAGCTGAATCGGCGCGGAGAGGCGAGGGCCGCTGTCATCGCACCGTGTTGCGCTTACTCGTGCCGCAGTTGCGGAAACAGGATCACGTCGCGGATTGACGGCGCATCGGTCAGCAGCATGACCAGGCGATCAATGCCGATGCCTTCGCCGGCAGTCGGCGGCAATCCGTGCTCGAGGGCCCGAATGTAGTCACGATCCTTGAACATGGCTTCTTCGTCGCCGGCTTCCTTGGCGGAGACCTGCGCATCGAACCGGGCTTCCTGGTCCTCCGGATCATTCAATTCCGAAAAGCCGTTGGCAATTTCGCGGCCGGCAATGAACAGTTCAAAGCGGTCAGTGCTTTCGGGGTTCTGGTCATTACGGCGCGCCAGCGGTGATACCTCTGCCGGGTAGTCGATGATGAAGGTCGGATTCCACAACTGTGCTTCGGCCGTTTCCTCGAAAAAGGCCAGCTGCAGTGCTCCCAATCCGGGATTGCCCGGGGGCAGGGCGCCGCGCTTGTCGAGCCAGGCTTTGAGGAACACCGGATCACTTAGCTGTGCGTCGGTGTACTCGGGCGCATATTTCCTGACCGCACCGGTGATGGTCAGCCGGTCGAACGGCTTGCCGAAGTCGATCTCCTTGCCCTGGTAGGTCACCCTGGTCGTTGCCAGTACAGACTGTGCCACCGAGCGAAACAGTTCTTCGGTGAGGTCCATCAGATACCGATAGTCCCGGTAGGCCTCGTAAAACTCCATCATTGTGAACTCGGGGTTGTGCCGGGTCGAGATGCCTTCGTTGCGAAAGTTGCGGTTGATCTCGAATACCTTTTCGAAACCACCAACGACCAGGCGCTTCAGGTAGAGCTCTGGCGCGATGCGCAGGAAGAGCTCCATGTCCAGTGCATTGTGGTGGGTCTTGAAGGGTTTGGCGGCGGCCCCACCCGGAATCGGGTGCATCATCGGCGTTTCGACTTCGAGATACCCCTTGCCCACCATGAAGGTGCGGATTGCGGTGACGACCTGCGAGCGTACGATGAAGACACGACGTGACGCTTCATTGGTGATGAGGTCGAGATAGCGCTGGCGGTAACGCGCCTCCATGTCGGTCAGCCCGTGGAACTTCTCCGGCAGCGGCCGCAGAGACTTGGTCAACAGGCGCAGGGACGTGCACTTGATGGACAGCTCCCCCTTGAGCGTCTTGAAGACGATGCCTTCTGCTCCGACGATGTCGCCCAGGTCCCAATGCTTGAAGGCTTCGTGGCTCTCTTCACCCACACCTTCGTTGTTGATGTACAGCTGGATGCGGCCGGAGCCGTCCTGGATGGTGGCAAAGCTGGCTTTGCCCTGTACGCGCTTCAACATGATGCGGCCGGCCAGGGCCACTTTCTGGTTCAGCGCTTCGAGCTGCTCCCGCGTGGCGTTCTCGTGGGCGGTGTGCAGATGGCCGGCGTGGTCGTTGCGAACGAAGTCGTTCGGAAACACCACCCCGCCCAGGGCGCGCAGGCGACCGAGCTTTTCGCGCCGCTCCGCAATGATCTGGTTCTCGTCGGGATGGCCCGCAGCTGTGGTGTCGTTCATGGCGGAAATCAGATGCCCTTCTTGAGGGAAGCGGTGATGAAATCGTCGAGGTCGCCGTCCAGGACGGATTTGGTATTGCTGATTTCGACGTTGGTACGCAGGTCCTTGATGCGCGACTGGTCCAGCACGTAGGAGCGGATCTGGTGCCCCCAGGCGACATCCGTCTTGCTGGCCTCCAGGTTGTCCTGCTGTGCCTGGCGCTTGCGCAGCTCCAGCTCGTACAGGCGGGACTTGAGTTGTGCCATCGCCTCGGCCCGGTTGCGGTGCTGCGAGCGATCGCTTTGGCACTGCACGACGATGTTGGTGGGAATATGAGTGATCCGCACTGCCGAGTCGGTCTTGTTGATGTGCTGTCCACCGGCACCGGAGGCGCGAAAGGTATCGATGCGCAAGTCCGCCGGATTGATCTCCACTTCGATCGAATCGTCCACTTCCGGATACACGAATACGCTGGCGAACGAGGTATGGCGCCCCCCGGCGGAATCGAACGGGGATTTTCGTACCAGCCGATGGACACCAGTTTCCGTACGCAGCATGCCGTAGGCGTAATCGCCGATGACCTTGATGGAAGCCGATTTCAGGCCGGCGACCTCACCCGGGGATTCCTCCAGCACTTCCGGCTTGAAGCCTTTGCGCTCGCAGTAGCGCAGGTATTGGCGCAGGAGCATGGAGGCCCAATCCTGCGCTTCGGTGCCACCGGCACCGGCCTGGATGTCCAGAAAACAATGATTCGGATCGAGCGGGTTGGAAAACATGCGCCGGAACTCGAGGTCATGGATGACCTTTTCCAGTGCAGCCACGTCGACGGCGACCGCCTGCAGGGTGTCGTCGTCGTTTTCGGTGCGACCCAGTTCGAGGAGCTCCTGCGAATCTGCCAGGCCCTGGGTCAGCTGGGAGAGGGTGCCGACAGTGCCATCAAGGGACTTTTTCTCGCGCCCCAGATCCTGGGCACGTTTGGTGTCGTTCCATAGCGCCGGATCTTCCAGCGCTGCATCGACTTCCTTCAGGCGGGCGTACTTGGCATCGTAGTCAAAGATACCTCCGCAAGTCTTCGCTGCGGGCCGCAAGGTCCGCCAGCTTGGCCGTGAGGGAGTTGAGCTGTTCCGCTTCCATGATGATCTTTGCTGATGGATTCAAGCCCGCCATTATACCGGTGGGCTCCTGGCGCTTTTCCGGCTATGCTGCCTCCCAAGCCTCAACGTACATGGCGGTGCGGGCTCGGCCGTTGAATTCGTCGATCCCGAGCCGAAAGGCGATCCGCGCGCGCGCAGGGAGCTGGTCGATGGCGTTGAACTGGATGGCGTCGAAGGTCTGCCCCTGCTTTGAAAGACTCAGCTTGAGGTGGCGGTCCTTGACCAGGCGCTGGGACGCGACGTCGAAGACGTCCGAGAACACGGGGGCAGGAAATCCCTGGCCCCAGACCTCGTCCTCCAGGGCACGAACGAAGGGCAGGTTGAGGTAGGCCGATTCCAGCGGACCATCGGTCAGGATTTCCGCCTTCAAGTCGGTGCTGGTAAGCATGCGCCGTGCTGCTGCTTCAAACGCCTCTGCGAAGCGCACGAAATCGTTCTCAAGGATGGTCAGCCCAGCTGCGGCGGCGTGTCCGCCAAAGCGCACGATCAGGTCCGGCTCGGCTTTGCTGACAAGGTCAAGACAATCGCGCAGGTGCAGCGGAGGAATGGAGCGTCCCGATCCCTTCAACTCGCCGTTTTCTCCGGGTGCAAACACGATGGCCGGGCGGTAGTAGCGGTCCTTCAGACGCGAGGCCACGATGCCGACCACGCCCTGATGCCAGCCTGGATCAAACAGCGTGAGGGCAGTCTTGCCTTCGAGCGAAATGGAATCGATGCGGGCCAACGCCGATTCCTGCATGGTGGCTTCGATCGAGCGCCGCTCCCGGTTCAGCGCATCGAGTGCCTGGGCGATTGGCAAGGCCTCGTGCAGGGAATCGGCCAGCAGACAGCGAATCCCCAGCGCCATGTCATCCAGACGCCCGGCGGCGTTCAGCCGCGGTCCGGCCGCGAACCCCAGGTCAAAGCCGCTGGCCCGCTTTGCGTCCCGGCCTGCTACGGCGAGCAGGGCAGCAACGCCGCCACTGGCCTTGCCGGCGCGAATGCGCGCCAGGCCCTGTGCGACCAGAATGCGGTTGTTCCGGTCCAGCTTGACCACGTCTGCCACGGTACCCAAGGCCACCAGGTCGAGCAAGGCTGACAGGTTTGGTTCAGGCCTGATGTAGGCACCATGTTCGCGCAGCCAGGCACGCAGCGCCAGGAGTACATAGAACATGACGCCCACGCCGGCAAGATTTTTGCTGGGGAACGGGCAGTGCGGCTGGTTGGGGTTGACGATGCACGCGCAGTCGGGCAATCGCGCACCGGGCAAATGGTGATCCGTGACCAGGACCTCGATGCCCTCCCGTTTTGCGGCGGCAATCCCCTCGATACTTGCAATCCCGTTGTCCACCGTAATGATGAGATCAGGCTTGCCCGCTGCATGGCTGGCGGCGAGCGACACAATTTCCGGCGTCAGGCCGTAACCGAACTTGAACCGGTTGGGTACCAGAAAATCGATGCGGGCCTGGGAGCCTGTTGCCTCGATCAGTGCGCGCATGCCCTTCATCGCGACTGCGCAGGCGGTTGCGCCATCGCAATCGTAGTCGGCGACCACGAGAAAGCGGGATGGGCGCTGCATCAGGCCCGCGAGAAGCTGCGCTGCCAGATCGGCGTGCATGAGCTGAGCGGGCGCCAGGAGGTGCTTCAACCCCATGTCCAGGTCTTCCCGGCTGGCAATGCCGCGTGCTGCGTACAGACGCGCCATCACCGGATGGACACCCGCCTGCTCGAGCATCATGCTGGCGCGGTGATGGTCGGGGCGAACGGTGATGTGACGAGTCATCGTTGGATTGTAGGAGGTGGCCGTCGCAATGGAAAAGAAAAGAGCCCGGCATGACCGGGCTCTTTTCGCGAATGTCGATCAGCTTACTTCTTGCTCTCGGCTGGAGGGTACAAGGCACGTGCGCGCTCGATCTGGGATAGCGCTTTCTCATACTCCCGCTTGCTGGTTTGACGCAACTGCGTCGAATTCGCCGCTGATCCGATATCCACACCCTTGAGGGCAGCCTGGCCCTCTGGCGTCTGGTGGAGGCTCCAAAGGACTTTGGTCAGCCGCTCGGCGTGCTCCTTGTCCATGGTGGGCGACACTGCGATGCCGTATCCCGGGAAGGGGTCGGTCTCGCCGATCTTCTTGATGCGATCGCCAAACTTTTCCTTGGCACGCGTTCCTTCGGCCAGCGACATGCCGATGACATCGACGCGATTCTCCATCAGTGCATCAGCCAGTTCATCCTGATTCTTGAACTCGACAATGTGTGAGGCATCTACCGGGACATCGTTCAAAACCAGCCAGTTGATGGCCAGCGGTCCGACCGTGCTGCTGCGTGTGAACACGCCTACCTTCATGTCCTTGACATCGGTGATCTTGTTGACCCCTTCCCCTTTGCCGGATGACTTGACGTAAAAGTGGGCACGGATGTCGCGAAAGGCCGCAACCGGCAGGTAACCGTGGTCACGGGCGGCCTCGCCAAGCTTGTCCGTGACCGCCATGATCATGTCGAATGAAGGCTTGCCGTCTGCTCCCGGCTTGAAGTCGGCAGTCAACTTCATTTCAACCGGGCGCTTGGTCCCTTTCTGGATTTCCTCAAAGAAGTTGTCCAGTTTTGCGCGGATCTGTGCATCGTCCGCCATGCGAGCGGCACCGGGATTGATGCCGAACTGAAGCGCGTCGCCGCCCATGCCGCGGCCGGGTTTCATGAAATTCAGGCCAATGGCCACGATGGCGACGGCGCTTACCGCAGCGAAGCCGAGCTTCATCCAGAGCGGCGTTTTCTTGGTGCTGCCACTGGCGCCAGCCGGGCCCATTTGATTGTCACCAATCAACGCCGGCAGGAATTGGGATACGGATTGCGGGCGCTTCTGGTCATCAGGCAACAGGGCCCAGTCAATTGCCTTGAGAAAGGCTTCGCTGTACTTGCCCTTGCCGATCTCGACGGCGGGTTCTTGCGGATCGCTCTGGATGCGGGCTGCCGCCTCGATGGGTTTACGGCCGGCGACAAACCAGTACAGGACCCCGCCCAGGGCATACAAGTCAGACCAGGGGCCTTGGCGCCCGTGGGAGTGATATTGCTCGAACGGTGCATACCCGGGCGTGACAATCGATGTCATGCCGTCTTTGGCAGCACTCGCGGTCTGCCGTGCAGCACCAAAATCCAGGAGCACGAGACTGCCGTCGGAATCGCGCACGTAGATGTTGGCAGGCTTGATGTCACGATGCAAAAACCCGGCCTCGTGTACCTTGTCCAGCCCTTGCAGCAATGGGACGATCATCTGCAGCAAGGCGGCCTCGTCCGGCGGCGGATCGCCTCGTTCAAGCCGCTTGCGCATCCACGCATTCAGGCTCTCACCGAATTCGTAGTCCATCACCATGTAAGCCGTGTTGTTTGCCTCAAAGAAGCGGTTTACGCGGACAATGTTGGGATGGCGAAACGTTGCCAGGGTGCGCGATTCGAGCAGGAATCGATCCAGACCGATGCGGTACTCCTCATCGTCGCGGCTGCTCTTGGCGAGTACGGCAGCGGTTTCCTCATTGCGTACGGCCAGATCGTTTGGCAGATACTCCTTGATCGCCACCTTCGCGTTCAGGTTGGTGTCGTGTGCCAGGTAAGAGACACCAAAGCCGCCGATGCCAAGCACCTTTTCAATGCGGTATTCCTGGAGCATGTAATCGACAGGCAGGGCCAGGCGATTCTCATCGTTTCCTTGCGCCTGAGCGCGGCGCTTCAACTCAGAATAGGATGGCCCTTCGTAGTCAGCCTCCAGGATGCCGCGATGCTTTGGGGCACTCGGATCCTTGCGGGTTTTCTCATCCGAGTCGATTGACACCGTGGCGTCAGGCTGGGGAGTCGATTCCTTAAACTGGCGCAGCTGGGCCTGCAATGCCTCAAAGGAGACATCACTGCCTTCAGGAATCGTGACGGTAACCGGTTGCGCTTCCGCCTGTGGGTGAACGACAGGCGAGGGCGTATCGGCAGGCACCGGCGCCGCCAGGTCCACAACCTTTCGCTTATCGCTTTGTTCTGACACGTTCAACTCCTGTCCTACCCATTCGCCTGACCGCACGTCCCAGAATCGACTAGGTCAAGCGACGCTGATTTTCCAGCACCATTTTGCCGCAAAACGAGGTGCTGGCGACGATGTTGGCGAAATTGAACCAGATTTTCGTTCAATTTTGTCGGCTATCCCCATAATAGGCAAGGAATTTTACCAATCGCACGTGATATTTTTCACGGTAATCCGTAGCAGGGCCGTCAATCTCGCGGGAGTTATACAAAATTAACAATTTCCGGCGAATGCCGGGAAGTCGTGTCGCCCGGCAAGGTGTGCTGACTACTTTTTAGGTAACCAAGGCCGCCAAGGGCTGAGGGGGCCAGCGCTTTTTGTCACTTCGTCCTCGCCAACCGAAACACTTCCAGTACACTTCCGGCATGGAAGCGAAGCATGGATAGTTACATCGTCTGGTTCCTTGCCGCCGCTCTGCTGGTAGCGGTGGAGTTGTTCGCGGGTACCCTGTACCTGCTGGTGGTAGCCGTTGGTGCGGTGGCGGGCGGAGTGGTATCTCTCGCTGGCGGTGTCGTCTGGATGCAGTTTGCCGCTGCCGCATCGGTTGCCATGGCCGGCTTTGCCTGGGTGCGGCTCAAAGGTGGTAATGCGGCCAAGTCGGTTACCGACTCCCCGCTTTCATTTGACGCCGGTCAGCTGGTCGAGGTCTTGGAACGTCGGGCCAATGGCAGTTTGCGTGTGGCCTATCGCGGGTCGCACTGGGAAGCCGATGTGGAGCCGGATGCCGGCCCGGAACCTTATGTGGTGAGAGAAGTGCGGGGTACCCGCCTTCTGGTTGGAGCGCGGAAGCGCTAGCGCACGGCAAAGGGAGGCGAGATGTTTGGATTCGGTTTGGTAACGATCGTGCTGTTCGCGGTGGCGATCATCTTTACATTCAAGGCAATCTATCAGGTCCCTCAGCAAAATGCCTACGTGGTGGAGCGTCTGGGAAAGTACGTGCGAACGCTTGAGCCGGGTTTGGAATTTGTGATGCCCTTCATTGAGCGGGTGGCATACAGGCACACGCTCAAGGAGGTGCCGCTGGATGTTCCGAGCCAGGTCTGCATCACGCGCGACAATACCCAACTGCAAGTTGATGGGGTACTTTACTTTCAGGTGACGGATCCGGTTGCCGCTTCCTACGGGTCCTCCAACTACGTCATGGCGATCACCCAGTTGGCGCAGACGTCGCTGCGCTCGGTCATCGGCAAGCTGGAGTTGGACAAGACCTTCGAAGAACGCGAGCACATCAACGCAAAGGTCATCGCCGCGCTGGATGAAGCGGCGCTTGGCTGGGGCGTCAAGGTACTCCGCTACGAGATCAAGGATTTGACACCGCCCAAGGAAATCCTGCATGCCATGCAGGCGCAAATCACGGCGGAGCGGGAAAAGCGTGCCCTGATCGCCGCTTCCGAGGGGCGCAAGCAGGAGCAGATCAATATTGCAACGGGCGAGCGGGAGGCCTCCATCCAGCGCTCTGAAGGTGAAAAGCAGGCAGCCATCAATCGGGCGCAGGGGCAGGCTGCGGCGATTCTGTCGATTGCCGACGCCAGTGCAGAGGCGATTCGAAAGACGGCCAGTGCGATTCAGGCGCCTGGTGGCGAGCAGGCGATCAACCTCAAAGTGGCCGAGCAGTATGTCTCGGCGTTTGCCCAGGTGGCGCGCACCAACAACACCCTGATCCTGCCTGCAAACTTGGCGGACGTGTCAAGTCTGATCGCCAGTGCCATGGCGGTGGTCAAGCAGTCGGACCGGAAGTCTGCCTAGGGGCTTCATCGTGTGCTGGTCTTGACCAGGCGCTGGCGCTCGCGCGCCCAATCGCGCTTCTTCTCGGTGTCGCGCTTGTCGCCTTTCAGCTTTCCTTTGCCAAGACCAATCTCGAGCTTGATGCGCCCGTTCTTGTAGTGCAGATCGAGAGGCACAAGCGCGTACCCGCGTTGCTCCACCTTTCCAATCAATCGGCGTATCTCTTCCGCCTTGAGCAGGAGCTTGCGCGTCCTTGTGGGGACTGTCTTGATGTGGGTAGAAGCGGTCGGCAGCGCGGCAATATGGGCGTTCAACAGCCAGAACGCGCCATCACGCAGAATCACATAGGCTTCATTGATCTGCGCCCGGCCGGCGCGAATCGCCTTGACCTCCCAGCCCTCCAGTACCAAACCGGACTCGTAGTTTTCCTCGATGAAGTAATCGAAGCGGGCTTTCTTGTTCTGGGCAATGCTCATCGTTGGTATCTGGTCCGGCGGTAGTGGCCTGCTGGCGTCGCACGAAACGCGCGCGCCTCTGGAAGGAGCGCGACATGCGGCGAGGCAGTGCGCGGACCGTGGGCTAGAATTGTAACAACCGGGCAGGCCGTGTCCGCCTCCCAACCCGTCATGCTACTTGGTGTTCTTGCGGATGCCGCAAATCAGAAAATCCGTGCTGGTTCCCTTCAGTGCCAGTCGCATGTTTGACCTGGTGGCCGATGTACCTTCGTATCCGCAGTTCATGCCGTGGTGCGGCGGCGCACGCTCACACATCGAGCCGGATGGCCGCTTTCGCGCAAGCATCGACATTGCCTATCGCGGGGTCCGTTCCGGTTTCTCGACGCTGAATCGGCATGTGTTCCCAACAGCGATCGAGATGGAATTCGCCGAGGGGCCGTTCGCGTCCCTCTCCGGCAACTGGTACTTTGATGCACTTGCTCCCGAGGCGTGCAAAGTCGCGTTTTCTCTCGACTATGCGTTTTCCTCCGGCGTGCTGGGGCGCGTCATTGCCCCGGTGTTTGACAACATCGCTACTTCCTTTGTCGATGCGTTCTCAAGGCGCGCCGAGGTGCTGTATGGCTGACACACTGACTGTGCAAATCGTGTTTGCGGCAGGGCCCGGCAAGGTGTTCAGCAAGAACATCCACGTAGCGCGGGGCACGTCCTTGCGCGAGGCCGTGGACCTGAGCGGTCTTCAGGTCGAGATGCAGGACGCGGACTTGGCGCGCTACCGGATTGGGGTATGGGGAAAGGCCAAAGCGGGGGACGCAATGGCATGCGATGGGGACCGCATTGAACTGTACCGCCCTCTTGTGGTGGACCCAAAGATCGCGCGGACCCGCCGCGCAATGAAGAGAACGGGTCGCTAGCCGCTTCTGCAGAACTTGCAGTCGGATGCGGACCCACAGTCCGCCGCTCCAGGCCGTGGAAAAAGCAGCCCCTGCGAACTGATCCGCATCAGCACTTGCCGGCCGCCAGATCCTGACGTGCCTTTTGGATGTCACGGGCACGCTCCGCATCATCGATGAAGACGCGCTCCCCGTTGCTGTCCGTCCTGACCATGCGCTGCCCGCTTTCAAGGGCTGCGAGGTTCTGCTTCAAACTGTTGCATTGTGCTTGCCGCTGGGATTCCTCCGCCGCCTTCTTTTCCGCTTCCTGGGCTTTTTTCTGATTCTCTGCCTGGCGCTTGCGGAAATCCGCTTCCCGCTCTGCAGTGGTCATTGGCGCCTTCGGGGTTGCTGCAGGCGATGCGCCTGCTGCCGGCTTTGTACCTGCAGGGTCAGTGGCCGCAGCGGCTCCCGCCGGCGGTTCTGCGGCAGTAGGGGCCGGAAATCCCTTCGGTGCCTTGAGAATGTTGGCCGCAGGCGTTCCCCTCGGGGGTGGCTGGTCGCTGTAGACAATGCGGCCATTGGCATCTTTCCACTTGTACGCCTGTGCATGCGCTGCGGATCCTGCCAGCAGCAACACGGCTGCGCCAAACACGGTCCAGATCATTCGCGATTTCATGTTCGATTCTTCCTCAGTCATTGCTTCTCAAAGGCACCTTATCCGGTTTTCCAGCATGCGTCAATTTGGTGTGCCTCCGGAGGCACGTATAATACGGCTTTGCGGCCATAGGAAATTGCCATGAGGCTTGTGACCAAAGCCTACACCTTCGACGATTTGCTACTCGTCCCCGCGCATTCGGCCATTTTGCCGCGCGACACTTCGCTCAAGACGCGGCTCACGCGCAACATCCACCTCAACATCCCGCTGGTTTCGGCAGCGATGGATACTGTCACGGAATCGCGCCTTGCGATCGCGATGGCACAAGAGGGCGGCATTGGCATTATTCACAAGAATTTGAGCCCCAAACAGCAAGCGGCCGAAGTTTCCAAAGTCAAGCGGTTCGAATCCGGTGTGCTGAAGGACCCGATGACCGTTACACCCTCAGTAACGGTGCGTGAGTTGCTTGCGTTGACGCAGCAACACCGTGTTTCCGGGTTTCCCGTGGTGGATAGCGGCGTCGTGGTGGGGATGGTAACGAATCGGGATTTGCGATTCGAAACCAATCTGGACGCACCCGTCTCTGCCATCATGACACCGCGAGAGCGCCTGGTGTACGTGATGGAGGGCGCATCTCCCGAAGAGGCAAAGGCACTGCTCCACAAGCATCGCCTTGAAAGGGTGCTGGTCGTCAATGCTGCATTTCAGTTGCGCGGACTGATTACCGTCAAGGATATTCTCAAGAGCACCGAGCACCCGAATGCGGCGAAGGACGAGCAAGGCAAACTGCGCGTCGGCGCTGCCGTGGGAGTCGGAGACGGTACGGAAGAGCGCGTGGAATTGCTGGTCAACGCCGGCGTGGACGTGATTGTGGTGGACACGGCCCATGGTCATGCGCAGGGCGTGCTCGATCGCGTCAAATGGGTGAAATCACGTTACCCGCAGGTCGACGTGATCGGCGGCAACATTGCCACCACCGAAGCCGCAAAGGCTCTCGTAGACCACGGTGCGGACGCGGTAAAGGTGGGCATCGGTCCCGGGTCAATTTGTACGACGCGAATTGTTGCCGGGGTCGGAGTTCCGCAGATCACTGCTTTGGCGAACGTCAATACGGCCCTGCAGGATTTGGACATTCCCTTTATTGCTGACGGCGGCATCCGCTATTCAGGTGATATCGCCAAGGCCATCGCGGCGGGTGCACATACCGTCATGATGGGGTCGATGTTCGCCGGCACTGAGGAAGCACCCGGTGAGACGATTCTCTATCAGGGGCGCTCTTACAAGCTCTACCGTGGCATGGGATCAATTGGTGCCATGCAGGACGGCTCGGCCGACCGCTATTTTCAGGACCCCGCCAACAACACTGACAAACTGGTGCCGGAAGGGATCGAAGGGCGTGTCGCTTACAAAGGTACGGTGCTGTCGATCATCTATCAGCTGATCGGCGGCTTGCGCTCCTCCATGGGTTACTGCGGTTGCGCGACCATTCAGGACATGCGTACCCGTCCTCAGTTCGTCGAAATCACCTCGGCGGGTATGCGCGAGTCGCATGTGCACGATGTCGCGATCGTCAAGGAGGCACCCAACTACCAGGTAAGCGAGTAGTCCGACACTTTCCGCTTATCCCCTTGTAACTTCTTCCATGCACAACAAGATTCTCATTCTCGATTTTGGCTCTCAAGTTACACAGCTGATTGCGCGCCGTGTGCGCGATGCTGGCGTGTACTCCGAAATCCATCCGTGCGATGTATCCGACGAATTCATCCGCTCTTTTGGCGCGAAGGGGATCATTCTCGGTGGCAGCCACATGTCCGCGTATGAGGAGGCGACCGATCGGGCACCTGCTGCTGTGTTTGAAGCGGGCGTGCCGGTGCTGGGAATCTGTTACGGCATGCAGACCATGGCGCAGCAGTTGGGTGGCAAGGTCGAGGCGGGCCACCAACGGGAATTCGGCTACGCCGAGGTGCGTGCGCGTGGCCACACCAAGCTGCTGAACGGGATTGCCGATTTCACGACATCGGAAGGCCACGGCATGCTCAAGGTATGGATGAGCCACGGCGACAAGGTTACCGAGATGCCGCCAGGTTTCAAGCTCATGGCTTCAACGGACAGCTGTCCGATCGCTGGCATGGCCGACGAAGCGCGCAACTTTTACGCTGTCCAGTTCCACCCTGAGGTAACCCACACGATTCAGGGCGAAAACCTGATACGCCGCTTCGTGCTCGACATATGCGCCGTGAAGCCGGACTGGAACATGCCGGACTACGTGGCCGAGGCGGTAGACAAGATTCGCGCCCAAGTGGGGGATGAAGAAGTCATTCTTGGATTGTCCGGTGGTGTGGATTCGAGCGTCGCTGCAGCGCTGATTCACAAGGCCATTGGCGACAAGCTGACCTGCGTATTCGTCGACCACGGGCTCCTGCGCTTGAATGAGGGCGCTCAGGTCATGGAGACGTTTGGCCGGCACATGGGCGTGAAAATCATTCACGTCGATGCGACCGCGGAGTTCATGGGCCAGCTGGCGGGTGTGTCAGACCCTGAGGCCAAGCGCAAGATTATTGGCAAGGAATTCGTTGAAGTCTTTCAACGGGAATCGGCCAAGATCAAGAATGCCAAGTGGCTGGCGCAGGGGACGATTTATCCAGATGTGATTGAGTCGGCCGGAGCCAAGACAAAGAAGGCTACGACCATCAAGAGTCATCACAACGTAGGCGGCTTGCCCGACACGCTCCACCTGAAGCTGCTCGAACCGTTACGCGAGTTGTTCAAGGACGAAGTACGCAAGCTCGGGATTGCGCTCGGGCTGCCACACGAAATGGTGTATCGCCATCCGTTTCCCGGCCCTGGCCTGGGAGTGCGAATTCTCGGCGAAGTCAAGAGCGAATACGCCGATCTTCTGCGCCGTGCCGACGCCATCTTCATCGAGGAACTGCGTACGACGGAAGATGGTGGCGGGCGCAACTGGTACGACCTGACCTCACAGGCTTTTGCCGTGTTTCTGCCTGTCAAGTCTGTTGGTGTAATGGGCGATGGACGCACCTACGAGTATGTCGTCGCTCTGAGGGCGGTCCAGACGCAGGACTTCATGACCGCACACTGGGCACATCTTCCCCACGATTTGCTGGGACGCGTATCCAATCGGATCATTAACGAAGTGCGTGGGATCAACCGGGTGGTGTATGACATCTCTGGAAAGCCGCCGGCAACGATCGAGTGGGAGTAGCGCATCGTGAAGCGCCGGATCAACCGGACTGATGCAGCGTGCTGGCCAGTTGCCGCGATGTTGACAGAAAATGTGTTGTGCGCGTGAAAGCAGGCACGTAGTGTACAGGCTGAAGAATGGCTCCCACCAACGATTCTGGCTCGGTGACTGATCCAGCGCACACTTGGATGCAACTGGCTCTCCAGATGGCGCAGGAGGCTGCTCTGGTCGGCGAGGTACCTGTCGGTGCTGTTGTGGTACGCAATGGCGAGGTCATTGCCACGGGGGGCAACAGGCCGATTTCAGGGCATGACCCTTCAGCGCACGCGGAGATGGTAGCGCTGCGTGCTGCTTCCCGGAAACTCGGCAACTACCGCCTGTCCGACTGCGAACTGTATGTGACACTGGAGCCGTGTGCGATGTGTGCCGGGGCCATGTTGCACGCACGCCTCAGAAAAGTCATATTCGGGGCATACGATCCCAAAACCGGAGCGGCGGGCAGCGTGCTGAATCTGTTCGGCTATGCCGGCCTGAATCACCACACTGAGGTGCAGGGCGGTGTGCTGAAGGAGGAATGTGGCACTTTGTTGAAGGACTTTTTTGCGGACCGCCGCAAACGGGAGCGAGAGGGATCTGCCATGTCTGACGTTCTGCGCACACCGGAAGACCGGTTCGCCAACTTGCCGGGCTATGCGTTCAAGCCGCATTACGTCGGTGACCTGAAGGGATATCAGGGGGTCCGCATTCACTATGTGGACGAAGGAGCGGGCGCCAGGACATTTCTCTGTCTGCATGGCCAACCTTCCTGGAGCTATCTCTATCGGAGGATGATTCCCGTTTTTGCTGCTGCAGGGCATCGCGTGGTTGCGCCTGACCTGATCGGCTTCGGCAAGTCCGACAAGCCGATTGACGATGCGCTGTATACCTTTGATTACCATCGCTCAATGTTGCTCAATTTCATCGAGCGCCTTGATCTGACCAATATCGTGCTGGTGGTGCAGGATTGGGGCGGATTGTTGGGACTGACGCTTCCGATGGCGATGCCGGAGCGCTTTGCGGGCCTTCTGGTCATGAACACGGCGTTTGCAGGCGGCGACCTTCCTTTGGGGCAGGGTTTCCTCGATTGGCGGGCCTTTTCCAACAAGAACCCGGACATGGCCATTGGCAAGCTGTTTGCGCGCGCCTGTCCGCATCTCTCGGAAGCGGAGGCAGCGGCCTATGAGGCACCGTTTCCAGACGCAACTTACAAGGCCGGGGTGCGGCGCTTCCCCAATCTGGTACCTGACCATCCGGATGCCGGCGGAGCGGCCATTTCAAGACGCGCACGCGACTGGTTTCGCACAGAATGGAATGGCAAGACCTTCATGGCGGTCGGCATGAAAGATCCGGTTCTGGGGCCACCCGTCATGGCCTACGTTCGCGCACAGATTCGCAATTGCCCGCCGCCATTCGAAGTGGTGGAAGGGGGACATTTTCTGCAGGAATGGGGCGAGGAGGTCGCCCGGGAAGCACTGAGGGTTCTCTAAATGGCAAGATTGCTCAAACGCAAGCGTGGCGTCGGGTTCATCGCTCCGTCCGGCCAGGTGCTCGATGCGGGCGAGCTGGATCGAGCGATCAGCTATTTCGAGGCGCGCGGCTACCGGGTTGTTTGCCCGCAGCCTGTGAGGCGCTCCCACCAACGGTTTGCGGGGACGGATGCACAGCGCCTGCAGGCCTTGCACGCCATGCTGACTCACGCCGACGTGGACGTGGTGATGGCCGTTCGGGGCGGCTATGGACTGAGCCGGTTGCTCGACCAGATCGATTACGCCAAGCTCGCCGCCAGCGGCAAGACCATTGTCGGCCACAGCGACTTTACGGCGTTCAACGCGGCTGCCTACGCACAGGCCAAACTGGTAACTTGGTGTGGCCCCACCGCTTGCTTTGACTTTGGTGCCGAAACGGTCAGTCCCTTCACAGAGACGCATTTTTTTGCCATGCTTGAGCACACGTCGCATCGGGTGGAAGTTCCGACTCAGAATCCGTATCGCGATGCGTGGAGCGGCCGTTTGTGGGGTGGCAATCTTTCGTTGATCGCGCATCTGGTTGGCACGCCCTACCTGCCGCGCATAAACGGTGGCATCCTTTTCGTGGAAGACATCAGCGAACACCCTTACCGGATCGAGCGGATGATTTACCAGTTGCTCCACGCAGGTGTACTGGCGCGACAAAAAGTACTGGTCCTCGGCGATTTTTCCAATTACCGCCTCGGCGAGAACGACAATGGCTACGACTTTGCTGAGATGGTGGCGCACCTTCGTGCCCGGCTACCGATTCCCGTTGTCACCGGGCTGCCGTTCGGGCACTGTCGCGACAAACTCACCCTGCCCTTTGGTGGATGGGCGGATTTTGAGGTGCAGAAGTCGGCTTTCTCATTGACGCTTTCTCACTACCAGGCCGGGTAAGTGAAATGTTGCGTTGCGATATGAGGGGAAATCTGCTATACTTTCAGCTTCAGACGCGGGGTGGAGCAGTCTGGCAGCTCGTCGGGCTCATAACCCGAAGGTCACAGGTTCAAATCCTGTCCCCGCAACCAAATTCAAACGCCTTGGCATTTGCCAGGGCGTTTTGCATTCCGGTTCTTGACCGATCGTGATTTCTCGCCGGTTGGGACATAATCAACAAGCCCGCGATGGTTCAGCCGAGGAGCGACTCCCATGAATGACCTAACGTTGAATTCAGTGATGGTTGGCTATCAATCCGGTTTTGGAAACGAGTTTGCCACCGAGGCCATGGCGGGTGCGCTGCCGCAAGGTCGCAACTCGCCACAGCGTGCGCCGTTGGGCTTGTACGCGGAGGGGATCAGCGGTACTCCCTTTACGGCACCGCGTACCCAGAACCGCCGGACCTGGACCTATCGAATTCGCCCGTCTGCGATGCAGCCGGCGTTCAAGCGGATCGAAAACCGTCTGCTCCGGTCCGGGCCGTTTACCGAAGCTGAACCGACCCCCAACCGATTGCGCTGGAATCCCCTCCCAATTCCTGCAGCGCCAGCCGATTTCATCGACGGCTTGACCACCATGGGTGGCGGCGGTGACGTGGCTGCCTGCACCGGCTATGCCATTCATATCTATCGAGCCAACCGTTCGATGGAGAGGCGGTATTTTTTCAACGCAGATGGCGAGCTGTTGATTGTTCCGCAACAGGGGCGTCTGTCGATCTTCACCGAGCTGGGAAAAATGGATGTGGCACCGGGTGAAATATGCGTGATTCCCCGTGGAATCAAGTTCAAGATCGACTTGCCCGATGGTTCGGCACGGGGATACATTTGCGAGAACTATGGTGCGTTGCTGCGCCTGCCAGACCTGGGGCCGATCGGCTCGAACGGGTTGGCCAATCCGCGTGATTTTCTGACTCCGGTGGCTGCCTTCGAGGAGATTGACCAGCCGGTGGAGTTGACGACAAAGTATCAGGGTAACCTGTGGTCGTGCCAGTTGGGGCATTCACCGCTCGACGTGGTGGCCTGGCATGGCAACTACGTTCCCTACAAGTATGATCTGGCCAACTTCATGGTGATTGGCACGATCAGCTTCGACCACCCGGACCCTTCCATTTTCACGGTGCTGACCAGTCCGACCGATACCCCGGGAACAGCAAACATCGATTTCGTGATTTTTCCACCGCGCTGGCTAGTCGCAGAGAACACCTTCAGGCCTCCTTGGTTCCATCGCAACTACATGAATGAGTTCATGGGTCTGATCCATGGGACCTACGACGCAAAGGCGGAAGGTTTCCTGCCGGGAGGATCTTCTCTTCACAATTGCATGAACGCCCACGGTCCGGATGCGGCTACCTTCGAACGAGCGAGTACCGCGGAGCTCAAACCGCACAAGATCGACGGTACGATGGCATTCATGTTCGAGACGCGCTATGCCTGCAGGCCGACAAGATTTGCGATGGAAGCACCGGAGTTGCAGCGTGACTACGATGCGTGCTGGGACGGATTCCAGAAACACTTTCCCGGCGCCTGACAGGCGGCGGGCAGGTCTGGCCGCTGTTATATAATGGCGCTCTGATTCGCTGAGCCGCGCCAAAAGAATCGCGAGCCTGACAGAACAAGTATCCATTCGGCTGTTCCTTACGCATCCCAAGCGCGGCCGACTCATTCAAGTGATTTTTCAGGCTGTGCTCCATGCGGGCGCAGCGCATGACACTCCCTGTGAATACCACTGAAGCCAAGCGAATTCTTGAGGCTGCCTTGCTTGGCAGCTCCGTTGCACTGCCGGTGCAAGAATTGCGCAAGTTGTTTGATGACGAAATTGGACCCGATACCATACGCGCGCTGCTCGAAGAGTTGCGCTCGGACTGGTCGGAACGGCCGGTGCAACTGGTAGCGCTCTCCAGCGGGTGGCGATTCCATACGCGGCCTGAGTATGGAGCGTATCTGGCGCGCCTCAACCCCGAGAAGGCGCCACGGTATTCCCGTGCCGTGCTAGAAACGCTTGCGATTATTGCCTATAGACAGCCTGTGACTCGTGGGGATATCGAGGAAATCCGCGGTGTCACCGTGTCTCCGCAGATCATCAAGACGCTGGAGGATCGTGGCTGGATCGATGCGATTGGTCATCGTGATGGTCCCGGCCGCCCGGCACTGTTTGGAACCACACGGGCCTTCCTCGATGACTTGGGGCTGGTTTCCCTGGAACAACTGCCTCCCCTGGAAGAGATGGACAAAGTGATGGACCTGGCTGATGCATCCTGAAGACGAGTCTGGCTCCCCTGTCGTTTCTGCCACGCCCCAGAAGGACGGGCCGATCGCGTCGGCATCTGTGGCGGGCGACCCTGCTGGCGTGGTGGAGGCGCCGGAGGCTGGCGGTGTTGGGGAAGCGATACCCCAGAAGCGGCGTCGTCAACGACGTCGTGGCCGTGGAGGTCGAGCACGTGGTGACGCCAAAGGCGCGCCCCGCACGGACGGGGCGGCAGTGGCTCCTGCAGAGAGTGTGGCGTCAGATGATGTCCGGCCAACGGTGGAGCGCGCCGACTCGGATGACTTCAAATTGCAGAAGTTGCTTGCCGAAGCCGGTCTCGGATCCAGAAGGGATATGGAAGAAGCGATCGCGTCCGGAAGGGTGAGCGTAAACGGGAAGATTGCCACCATTGGCACGCGCATCCAGCGTCGCGACATCGTGCGCTTTGACGGCAAGCCCATCAAGATGCGAACCGGCCGCGAAATGCCCGAGGTGATGCTTTATCACAAGCCGACCGGAGAGATTGTCAGCCATGACGATCCGGAAGGCAGAACCACGGTGTTCGAGAAATTGCCTGCGCCACGTTCCGGAAAGTGGATTGCCATAGGCCGGCTCGATTTCAATACCGAAGGATTGCTCCTGCTGACCAATTCGGGAGATCTGGCGAATCGGATGATGCACCCACGCTATGAAATTGAGCGGGAGTACTCGGTTCGTGTGATGGGAGAACTGACCGACGACCAAACAGATCAGCTGCTTGATGGCGTCAACCTGGACGATGGGCCGGCACGCTTCATGAAGCTGGACGAGGGGGAGTTCTCGGATGAAGGGCCCGGCGTGAATCGCTGGTATCGCGTCATGATCCGTGAAGGGCGCAACCGCGAGGTGCGTCGCATGTTCGAAGCCGTAGGGGTGACGGTCAGTCGCCTGATTCGTACCCGCTTCGGACCGATCGCGTTGCCGCGTATGCTCAAGCGTGGCCAGTTCAGGCCGCTCACAGCGGACGAGATCAAGGAACTGCTAAAGGGCGCTCCTGTTGAAGCGCAGAGCAACAAGTCGGCAGGGGGACGCACTTTCAGTGGTACGCCCGGGTTACCCTCGTTGCCTGGACGTGCAGCACCGGGAAGCAGAAAGCGCGGGAAGCGTGGTCCCTCGCGCGGCATGCAAACGGATGGAATTGCTTCCAGCACTGCTCCGGGTACCGGAGTAGCTCGCGGTCGCGGCAATCGCAAGGGGAAGATACGGCCCGTCGTTCGCCTCGACCCGCAGGGAAACCCGATCGAGGGAGGGCGTGCGGCGGCCGAACTCGGAAAGCGGGGAAGGCGCGTCAAGCCCGGAATGAAAAAGGGCGCGGGTCCTGGCAAAGCAGGGCGGGGCCGTCGTGGGAAACCCGAACCCGGGTCGCTGACACTGGATGGCCGACGGGCAGGGCGACCGCGCAGTCGTGCGGACGAGGTAATGCCCGCCCCCAAGAAAATGCCGATCATCATCCATCGTCGTTCCAAGCTGAAAATCATGCCAGAGAGCGGCGGAAGTGAGGGCACCTGAAAGCCGGTATGGCCGGTTCGTGCGGTGGGGTTGGCAAAACGATGAATTGTCGCTATAATCCAAAGGCTTAAGAAGAAGTTTTGCCACTTTTGGGCAGGTTCTTGTGGTGGTAATTTCGTGTAGTTTGATAATGGGCGGTTCGCCCATTTTTTGTTTGTGGCGGCAGAAATGGATTTAGTCGGCTTGATTGAAACCACGGTAGCCGGTTTGGGTTACGAACTGGTTGATATTGAGCGATCCAATCGCGGGAAAATGCTCAGGGTCTTTATCGACCTGACGGCCGAGGCTGTTGCGGCTTTGCCTCCACGCAAGAAAATGGGGGCGATGATCAGTGTTGACGATTGCGAGAAGGTAAGCCGACAGCTGACCTATCTGTTTACCGTCGAGAACATTGACTATGACCGGCTCGAGGTCTCCTCTCCCGGGCTGGATCGGCCGCTGCGCAAGCCGGCTGATTTTGAGCGGTTTGCCGGACTGGAGGCGGTGGTCAAGCTGAAGTCGCCGATCGGTGGGGTCCACGGGGTCCGCAAGACTTTTCAGGGACTTATCGGTTGTGAAGCCGGAAAGCCTGTGATTCAAGTGGACGGTCAGCGGGTGTCACTGGAGTGGGCGCAAGTGGATAAGGCTCGTCTGGTTCCGGTGGTGGATTTCAAGTAAAGGGGTGCTCGGGGATACCGTGCGTTCCGGTTGGCAAGTGGGTTGTTTTTTTGTTCGCAATCTGTTTAGAGGAAGTGTTTGTGAATGTGGCCGAGGTCCTTCACGCTTCCGGGAGCTTCGTAAATGAGCAGGGAAATCTTGTTGTTGGCTGATGCACTTGCGCGCGAGAAGAGCGTGAGCAAGGAGGTCGTGTTCCAGGCCCTCGAGCAGGCTATCGCATCCGCTTCGAAGAAACGCTTCAAGGGCGATGCCGATGTGCGCGTTGCGATTGATCGCGAAACCGGCGAGCACGAAGCGTTTCGCCGCTGGCAGGTGGTCTACGAACCTGACCTGGAAAACGAAGACAACCAGATCGGCATTACCGATGCACGGGACGACGATCCGGATGTACAGATTGGCGACTTTATCGAAGAAGAACTGGAGCCGATCGAATTTGGCCGGATTGGTGCACAGGCTGCCAAGCAGACCATCCTGCAAAAGATTCGTGACGCGGAGCGTGACCAGATCCTGAATGACTTTCTGGAGCGTAATGAGAAGCTGATCAACGGCACGGTCAAGCGGGTCGAGAACCATCGCGTACTGATTGAGTCAGGCCGCGTTGAGGCCGCATTGCCCAGAGATCAGATGATCCCGCGCGAAAATTTCCGCGTCGGTGACCGGATTCGGGCCTACATCCACAAGATCGACCGATTGCAGCGTGGTCCGGCGGTGGTTGTATCGCGCACTTCTCCCGATTTCATCAAAGCCTTGTTTGAACTTGAAGTGCCGGAGATTGAAGAAGGTCTTCTGGAAATCAAATCGGCAGCGCGGGATCCCGGGGTCCGTGCCAAAATTGCCGTGTTCAGCAATGATAAGCGGATCGACCCCATCGGTACTTGCGTCGGCATGCGTGGTTCCCGGGTGCAGGCAGTCACCAACGAGTTGGCCGGTGAGCGCGTTGACATCATTGTCTGGTCTGCCGATCCCGCACAGTTTGTGATTGGTGCGCTGGCTCCGGCGCAGGTGTCTTCGATTGTGGTGGACGAAGAAAAGCACAGCATGGACGTGGTGGTGGACGAAGAGAATCTGGCGATTGCGATTGGCCGCGGTGGCCAGAACGTGCGCCTGGCTTCCGAATTGACCGGCTGGGAAATCAACCTGATGACGCTTGAAGAGTCGGCGCAGAAGCACGAGGCGGAAGCAGCCAAGGTGCGGGCGCTCTTTATCGAGCGCCTCGATGTTGACGAGGAGGTGGCCAACATCCTGATCGAGGAGGGATTCTCGACTCTTGAAGAAGTCGCCTACGTGCCGATCAATGAAATGCTTGAGATCGAGTCGTTCGATGAAGATACCGTCAACGAGTTGCGCAATCGTGCGCGCAACGCGATTTTGACGGCCGCGATCGCGTCTGAGGAATCCCTGGACGGCGTGGCCGAAGACTTGCTCAGCCTGGAAGGGATGAGCCGCGAACTGGCAGCCAAGTTGGCCAAGACCGGTGTGAAGACCCGCGATGATCTGGCCGAACTGGCCGTGGATGAATTGACCGAAATCGAGGCGATGGATCAGGAAGCTGCCAAGGCGCTGATCATGAAAGCCCGCGCGCATTGGTTTGCCGAGGAGAGTGCTTGATCGACCAAGCAGTTGCGATCAATCCTTCCTCCCACCATTGCAGAAAGAAATTCCATGGCCACCACCAATGTAGCCAAACTCGCTGAAGAACTCAAAATGCCGGTAACGCTCCTGCTGGAGCAGTTGCAGGCAGCGAGCGTTGACAAGAAGGACGCTTCCGAAGTGGTCAGCGAGCAGGACAAAGCGCGGCTTCTGGAGTACTTGCGCAAGAGCCATGGTGCGGCTGCTTCCGACAAGAAGAAGATCACACTGACGCGTAAACAGACAAGCGAGATCAAGCAGTCGGATTCAAGCGGCAAGGCGCGGACGATTCAAGTTGAGGTGCGCAAGAAGCGGGTGCTGATACAGCGCGATGTTCAGGCAGATGCGCCAGCGAACGAACCCGTGGTCGCTGCCGTGCCGGTGGAGGAGGCGCGAGCCCCTGTCGTCGAGGTGGCGCCTCCACCTCCGCCGCCACCGCCACCGCCACCGCCTCCCGAACCCGTGGCCGAGCCGGTGCCTGAACCGGTGGCAGAGCCGGTGCCACCGGTCGTGGAAGCAAAGGAATCCGCGGCGACGACGGATGCCAAGCCTGCCGTCGCCAAGATCCCAGTGCGCCGAGTTTCGGTCATTGACGAGGAGCAGCGCAGGATTCGCGAGGAAGAATCGCGGCGGCATGCAGCCTTGCGTGAACGGCAGGCTGCGGATGCAGCGGCTCGTATAGAACGCGAACGTGCAGACGCTGCCATGCGTGAGCAGCGGGCGGCAGCGGCAAAGGCGGCGGCGGAACAAGTCAAGGAAGGCACGCTGCACAAGCCAGTCGCCAAGCCCGGCGATGCGGATCGCAAGGCTCTCAAGAAGCCCGCCAAGACCCAAGCAGTGTTAGGTGCAGTTGCGTGGCAGGGCGACGATGCAGCGAAGAAGCGTGCCATCAAGACTCGTGGTGATCCAGGTGGTGCTTCGGGCTGGCGTGGCGGTCCCAAGCAGGGCCGGAGTCGTCAGGCACATTCACAGGACGGTGCTGCCTTTGCTGCTCCTGCGGAGCAGGTGGTACGCGACGTCCATGTGCCAGAAACCATTTCTGTGGGAGATCTTGCCCACAAAATGTCGGTCAAGGCAGCTGAGGTCATCAAATCCTTGATGAAGATGGGGCAGATGGTCACCATCAACCAGATTCTCGATCAGGACACAGCAATGATTGTGGTCGAGGAAATGGGGCATGTAGCGATTGCTGCCAAACTGGATGATCCCGAAGCATTCCTGATGGATGATGCGCCGCATTCCGAGGCCGTGTTGTTGCCGCGGGCACCGGTCGTGACGGTGATGGGGCATGTCGACCACGGCAAGACCTCGCTCCTGGACTACATTCGTCGCGCAAAAGTCGCGGCGGGGGAGGCGGGAGGCATCACCCAGCACATCGGTGCTTACCATGTTGAAACCAGCAAGGGCATGATCACGTTTCTGGACACCCCTGGTCACGAGGCGTTTACCGCCATGCGCGCTCGGGGAGCCAAGGCCACTGACATTGTCATTCTGGTTGTGGCGGCGGATGATGGCGTCATGCCGCAGACCAAGGAAGCGATCGCGCATGCCAAAGCTGCGAATGTGCCGATCGTGGTCGCGATCAACAAGATTGACAAGCCGGAAGCCAACCCCGAGCGGGTGACTCAGGAACTTGTCGCGGAGCAGGTGATTCCTGAGGCGTACGGTGGTGATGCACAGTTTGTGCCGGTCTCCGCTCGCACCGGGCAGGGCATTGATCAGTTGCTTGAAGCCGTGTTGTTGCAGGCCGAAGTCCTGGAACTTACTGCTGCGAAGGATGCGCCGGCCAAGGGTTTGATCATTGAATCCCGACTGGATAAGGGCAAAGGTGCGGTGGCGACGATGCTGGTGCAGTCCGGCACGCTCAAGCGGGGCGACATGATTCTTGCGGGCGCCGTTTTTGGCAAGATCCGTGCGATGCTGGACGAAACCGGAAAGCCGATTTCTGAAGCCGGACCTTCGATTCCCGTGGAGGTTCAGGGGTTGTCCGATGTTCCCGCAGCCGGCGAAGAGGTCATGGTCATCGCCGATGAACGCAAGGCACGCGAGATTGCCCTGTTTCGCCAGGGCAAGTTCCGTGACGTCAAGCTGGCGAAGCAGTCTGCTGCCAAGCTGGAGAACATGTTCGAGAACATGGAAGGCGTCAAGACCCTGGCGTTGATCATCAAGGCGGATGTGCAGGGTTCCCAGGAAGCGATTGTGCAGGCGATGCAGAAGTTGTCGACCGACGAGGTGAAGGTTCAAGTGGTTCACGCCGCCGTGGGTGGTATCTCCGAATCTGATGTCAACCTGGCGATCGCCTCGAAAGCAGTGATCATTGGTTTCAACACCCGTGCGGATGCCGGGTCACGCAAGCTCGCTGAGAATAACGGCATCGACATCCGTTACTACAACATCATTTACGATGCTGTGGATGAGGTAAAGGCAGCGATGTCAGGCATGCTGGCGCCGGACAAGAAAGAAGAAATCATCGGCATGGTCGATATCCGGCAGGTTTACCGGATTACCAAGGTGGGTGCAGTGGCCGGATGCTATGTTCTCGATGGTGTGGTGAAGCGCGCAGCGTCGGCCCGCTTGTTGCGAAACAACGTGGTGATCTGGACTGGTGAACTGGATTCGTTGAAGCGCTTCAAGGACGACGTGCGTGAGGTCAAGGCGGGATTCGAATGCGGTCTCTCACTGAAGAACTTCAATGACATCGAGGTCGGTGATCAGCTCGAGGTGTTCGAGGTGACAGAAGTTGCGCGCGTTCTGGCCTGATCAACAAGGGCGCAAACAATGGCGCGGCATCAAACACGCGGGTATGCCCGTTCGGAACGGGTGAATGATCAGGTCCAGCGCGATCTGTCGGAAATCATCCGGTCCGAACTGAAGGACCCACGCGTCGGCATGGTCACCATAACAGGCGTGGAAGTGACGCCGGACTACGCCCATGCAACCGTGTTCTTCACCTTGATGACTGGCAAGAGCAGTGTGGAAGACACGTTGTTCGGTTTGCGCAAGAGTGCAGGATTCCTGCGCTCTGAACTGGGCAAGCGGATCAAGATTCACCAGATTCCCGAACTGCACTTCAAGTATGACGAAAGCCTGGAGCGTGGCATTTCGCTTTCCGCGCTGATTGATCAAGCCAATTCGGTGCGTGCCAAAGACTGAGCGGTGAACCAGCGCCGGGCCTTGCGCCGCCGCATCGACGGTGTGCTAATGATCGACAAGCCGCCGGGCATGACTTCCAACGGCGTGCTCGGCGTCATCAAGCGGTTGTACCAGGCCAGCAAGGCTGGACACACGGGCACTCTGGATCCGTTTGCCACTGGGTTGCTGCCGGTCGCGTTGGGTGAGGCGACCAAGTTCAGTGGTCATCTGATCCAGGCCGACAAGACCTATCTGGCTACTGCACTCCTCGGTGTAACTACCTCTACCGGTGACGCCGAGGGCGAGGTCGTGCGCCGGTGCGATCTGCGACCATCTGCTGAATCCGTCGAGCAGGCGATGAGGCGATTTGTCGGTCTGATTCTCCAGGTGCCGCCGATGTACTCGGCACTGAAGCGCGACGGCAAGCCGCTCTATGCCTATGCCCGCGAGGGCGTGGTGCTGCATCGCGAAGCGCGTGAAGTGACAATCCACGCGCTAGCGCTTCTGGAGTTGCAATGGCCGTTGTTGCAGTTTCGTGTGTGCTGCAGCAAGGGAACGTACATCCGCACGCTGGCCGAGGACATTGGCGCAGCGCTTGGCTGTGGCGCACATTTGGTCCAGTTGCGTCGAGAGAAAACCGGCGGGTTTGACGTCAGCGACGCGCTGACCTTGGAGGCCATCGAGGAGGCTGCCATGCCGGAACGAGTGCACCTTCTGCGTCCGGTTGATGGATTGGTGGCCGACTATCCCAGGATCGAACTGGATGCCGGGATGGCCGCGCGCTTGCGGCTCGGCCAAAGATTGCCCTGGGGGACAGCTGGCGTGAGTCAGGCCGGCCATTACCGTACCTATGCCGAGAATGGCCAATTTCTCGGGCTGGTGCATGCCGTCGACGGCGGATTGCGTCCGGAGAGGCTTGTGGCACAAGCCTCTCCGGATATCTGACGACTTATTTTTGCGCTGCGGTGACGACGATTTCGACCAGATGCCGTGGCGTTGCCAGCTTCGCTTCCACAGTGGCACGCGGCGGGGTCTGGCCACCAACGACCCAGCCATCCCAAACCTTATTCATGTCGGCAAATAGGCGCATATCCGATACAAAAATCTGTGCCATCAGGATCCGTGTCTTGTCGGTGCCGGCTTCGGCCAGGAGTCTGTCGATCGCGCCCAGAACCTGGCGCGTCTGGCCTTCCATATCCTGCGATGCATCCTCCGCAATCTGGCCCGCCAGATAGACGGTGCCGTGGTGGATTGCCATTTCGGAAAGACGTGCACCTACGTGAAATCGATCTACTTTCATGTTCAAGCCCTTGGTAAGTTCAACAAAAAATCAGTTCAGCAGGAAACGACGCACAACTTCGATCTGGTCAGGTTCCATGAACATGGGAGCATGCCCGACACCTGAGAATTCGGCGATTTTGGCCTTAGGGCCGCGCTGACTCATTTGCGTTAGTGTGTCGCGCGACAGCAGGTCGGATAGCTCGCCGCGCGTCACCAGCACGGGACAGCGAATGGCATCGTAGTATGGCCACAGGTCGATATCGGCATTGCCAATACTTTGCTGTTTGAACGGCTCGGCGATGGCTGGATCGTAGTGCATCATGAATCCCTGTGCGTGATCCGCACAAGGTTTGATGCTCACCTCGGTCAGGAATTTCCACTGAGCTTCGGTCCTTAACCCAAACGATGCGCTGACGGCACGAATGTAGGCTTGGGCCGCTGCAAAATCTGCAAAGACCGGGGCTTGCCCGAGATATTCGCCAATGCGCCGTACTGCGGCGATCTGGATCAGCGGACCGACGTCGTTGAGTACCAGTTTGGTGATCGGCGACGTTGGCAGCGCGGCCAACGCCATACCGATGAGACCTCCCATGGAAGTGCCCAGCCAATGCACCTCGCTCACGTCCAGGCGTGCCAGCAACGTCACCATGTCTGCCACATATTGCGGTACCGCGTAATGCTTCGGATCTGCGAGCCAGGAACTTCTGCCCCGGCCCACTACATCGGGGCACACAACACGATAGGTGTCGGAAAGGGCAGAAGCAAGCGAGTCAAAGTCCCTGCCGACGCGAGATAGACCATGCACGCACAGCAGCACGCGCGGATTTGCCGGATTACCCCATTCCCGGTAAGCCATGTGATGCAGGCCCGCTGGAGAAATGCATTGAACCGAACGTTCGCGAAACATGGTCATGAAAAGGAGGTGCGTGCCCAGGTATGCTGCAGAAGATCAACGATCCAGAGTTGCCTGGCATCCAGTTGCGATACTTTGAGTGCAGGCATGCCCGCAATCCGACGCGATTTTACGTTGACTGGCATTACATGACGTTCGGCGTCCAAGAATCGCTGCAATTCAACTGCAATGTCTTCTTCAGGCGCATGGCCGTACCACAACCAGTCGGTGTGAAAATGTCGTGCGAGATTCTCCAGTGCTTGATGTTCGTTCGTGGAAAGCGGCAGCGATGGCAGCAGAGCCTGGCAGGTTCCGTTTGACCAGACTTCGTCCCAGGCGATTGCCTGTCCGCCTATCGTGAAGAGCTTCGGGCTATCTTGATCGCCTTCGAGACGAAACCATGTTTCGGCACTGGCGACCGCGCAGTAGCCAATCAGGCCACTGGCTTGAACATCAAGGCCCAAGGCCAACCTCAAGGTGCCATCGACGGCCAGCTCGATGTAGTGTGGAATATTGCCGTGCAAAGCTGAATGAGTCGATGCACCCTTGACCTGTCCGTTCTGGATGGTGGTCTCACCGGAATCGGAGCCACGTTCCCAATGTACGGTTGCAACGCACTCAGGATACTGCGTTGAAATGTCCATCAGGGCTGGAAACGGGACGCCGGAGACGGTGATCAGATGGAACTGCAATGCGTCTTTTCCGTGCTGTTCCGTGCATTGAACGTCTTCGCTTTCTTTCGGCCATGCCTCTACCACCCGCTTTCGAAATGCCCGTAGCAGTTGTCCTGGACCATGAACGACCAGCCGTGCGGTGGTGGGCCGGGTATGGTTCACCACATCGCGCCCCGCGCCGTTACCGGCCAGATCTCTTCAACCACGCCGTTACGCATGCCAAGTATCCAATCGTGCAGGTTCACGGTTGGATCCACATGGCCGGGGATGAGTTGCAGTCTGGTACCCAGCTTGGGCAAAGTGCCATGCGCCTTTGAGACGATGACGCCGTGCTCATCAGATGCCTTCAGATAGGTCAGGCTGTTCGGGGAACTTTGTTCCGAAGAAGTCACGAGCGGCATGCCCGAATCGACGCTATGTGCCTTTAGCCCGCAGTCGACTACCACCCGATCGTGGGCATGGCTCATCACAGTGGTCAGAATCGTCAGACTCTGCTCGAACGGTGCTGTGGTCTCGTTACGCCCGTAATCCGCATCCATGAAGGCGTAGGAGCCGGGTTGCAGTTCGTTGAATACATGGCTGGCGGCTTCCAGTTCAAAGGTCCCTGTGCCGGCGCCCGTAATCACTGGACACGAAATGCCAGCGCTCAACAACAGATCCCGCGACAACGCCGCTTTGGAAGTGGCCGCTTCAATTGCACGCCGGCGCTCCTCGGCGGTGCGCAGGTGTTGTGCACTCCCATGGTAAACCTGCAGTCCCTTGAACTGAAGGTGAGGGAGCGAAGCAGCCAACCTGGCAAGCTCTAGGACGGGCTCGCCACTCTCGACGCCGCAACGATTGGCTCCGGCGTTGATCTCGACGTAGACATCGAGCCCTACGGCGAAACGGCCGGCGGCGAGGCTAAGCTCGCGCAGGTTGTCGGCATGGTCCACGCACACTCCGACCCGGATGCGTTGTGCGAGCGCTGCAAGCCGATCGACTTTCCTGCGACCCACGACTTCGTTGCTCACAAGAACATCGTTGATGCCCCCAGCCGCCATTGCCTCTGCCTCACTTACCTTTTGGCAGCAGACACCAACGGCGCCCAAGGCAATCTGCCGATGGGCAACCGCGGGCGTCTTATGCATTTTGGCGTGCGGCCGCAGGCGCATGCCAGCCTTGGCGGCAAACCCTGCCATCCTGGCGAGGTTGCGCTCCAAACGGTCGAGGTCCACCAGTAAGGCAGGTGTGTCGATATCGTCAATCAAATCGCCCGGTTGCGCGGGAGGAGGCCAGTGGGACATGGGTGCAGATATCGTGTGTATTGATTGGCGTCGGCTTTTCGATAGCGGACGAGCGTATTGTTCAACACGCGTCCCTTATGTCAGCTCCGGATGGCAGCTTCGGAA
>CAYUEG010000007.1:38517-60496 GCA_964443245.1 uncultured Burkholderiales bacterium
AGCGGTGCCGGCTTTCGTACGATGGGATTCAGGTTGGCGTAATTCCGGAGATGCATAATTGACCGTTATGGATCGCTCGACTCCACCAGATTCGGCCAGCCCATGGGATCAATGGTTACTCCAATCCTGGGCAAGCGCGGGTACCGCCATGCGAGACTGGATCAAAGTCTTGCCGCTGGAGCCGGCAGCACGCGATCGCATGATGTTTGCGACGGCACAGTTGATGGAGGCGATGCATCCGCACAATTTTCTTGCCAGCAATCCGGTTGCGCTCCGGCGCGCGATTGACACCAATGGGGAGAGCTTGCAATCTGGCCTGCAACTGCTGCTCGCTGATGTCGCCAGGGGACACATCTCCCAAACCGATCACAACGCTTTTCAGGTCGGCAAGAACCTCGCCACCACGCCGGGCAAAGTTGTATTGCGCAACGAATTGGTGGAACTGATTCAGTATGCGCCCATGACAGAAAAAGTGGGCATCACCCCTCTTTTGATGGTGCCACCCTGCATCAACAAGTTCTACATTCTCGACTTGAGTGAGTCAAATTCGTTTGTACGGCATGCCGTCGAAGGGGGCCATACCGTGTTCATGGTGTCCTGGAGAAATCCGGGAGTTGAGCAGGGTCGGCTCACGTGGGACGACTATCTTCAACTCGGGATAATCGATTGCATCAGGGCAATCCAGTCTATCTGCAAGGTCGACAAGTTGAACCTGCTCGGCTTTTGCATTGGCGGCACGATCGTGACGGCAGCGCTTGCCGTGCTGGCGGCGCGTGCCGAGCATCCGGCTGCCAGCCTGACGTTGCTCACAACGCTGCTTGATTATTCCGATGTCGGTCAATTGGGTCTGTTCGTCGACCCGGCGTCGGTTGCGCTGCGAGAGAGTTCGCTGGGGGCAGGCGGCCTCTTGTCGGGGCATGAACTTGCCAGCAGCTTCTCCTTTTTGCGTCCCCGAGAGCTGGTCTGGAACTACGTGACCAATGGTTACTTGATGGGGGAACCGCCCCCGGCCTTTGACCTGTTGTATTGGAATGCGGATGCTACGAACCTACCGGGTCCGATGTATGCATGGTACTTGCGCAACTTGTACCTTGAAAACCGGCTCCGGAAGGGAAATCTTTCGTGTCTTGGCGAGCAGCTGACCTTGCGCGCCGTTAAAGCACCCACGTTTCTGTACGCCTCAAGGGAAGATCACATTGTGCCGTGGAAGTCTGCGTATTCGAGCATTTCTTTGCTGGGAGGTGAGTGCAGTTTCGTTCTTGGTGCGAGCGGCCATGTGGCCGGGGTGGTCAATCCGCCTGCGCGTCAAAAGCGCAGGTATTGGTCAGCCCCTCTCGGATCCCGACCGCACAAACTGGGGGCCGATACGTGGCTGGTTCAAGCCGTTGAGACCCCAGGCAGTTGGTGGAATGCATGGGCGCAATGGATGATGGGGTATCGTGGACGCCAGATTCCGGCGCGGCGTAAACTAGGGAATGATGTGTACAAGCCAGTTGCCGATGCACCTGGTGAGTATGTAAAAGTCAGGATTTGACCAACCAACAAGAGGAGTAGACAAATGGGACGTGTGGCATACGTGACAGGCGGCATGGGGGGTATTGGTACCGCAATTTGCCAGCGACTGCATAAAGACGGGCATACTGTCATCGCCGGCTGCGGTCCGAGCCGCGATTTCAACAAGTGGTTAGGAGAGCAGAAAGCGCTCGGGTACACCTTTTACGCGTCGGTCGGCAATGTTTCTGATTGGGACTCCACGGTCGAGGCCTTCAAGAAAGCCAAAGAAGAACATGGGCCGATTGACATACTCGTGAATAACGCCGGCATTACCAAGGACGGGTTGTTTCGCAAGATGAGCAAGGCTGACTGGGATGCGGTCATCGACACGAACCTGAACTCGCTCTTCAATGTCACGAAGCAGGTGATTGAGGACATGGTTGAGCGCAACTTTGGCCGGGTCATCAACATTTCGTCGGTCAATGGCCAGAAAGGGCAGTTTGGGCAGACCAACTACTCTACGGCCAAAGCCGGCATTCATGGCTTCACGATGGCATTGGCGCAGGAAGTGGCGAGCAAGGGCGTTACCGTGAATACTGTTTCACCGGGATATATCGGAACGGACATGGTCAAGGCTGTTCGCCCCGACATGCTGGAGAAAATCGTCGCCAGTGTGCCCGTAAAGCGCCTGGGTACGCCCGAAGAAATCGGTTCCATCATCGCCTGGATCGCTTCGGACGAAGGTGGTTATGCGACCGGTTCCGATTTTTCTCTGAACGGTGGTTTGCATATGGGTTAGCGGCGACTTGGCGTGATCGCGGTTGTCCCATGGTGGCGCATCAATCACTTACGTTGATGCATTGCAAAATGATATTGGCATAATCCCGGCCGGTCGAAAGACGCTGCCGGGTTATGTGTAAAATCCGCCTTCCTTGTGCAACGCCGCATTTTAATAAGAAGGTTGCACGAACGCCCACAGCATCCATGTGGCGCTTTACCCGCCCGGAGTCAGCGAGGTCACCATGAGCGAATCGCGCATCATCAAGAAGTATCCTAACCGCCGTCTTTACGATACGCGGACCAGCACCTACATCACCATTACGGATGTCAAGCAGTTGGTGCTTGATCAGGAGGTGTTCAAGGTTGTGGATGCAAAGACCAGCGAAGACCTGACGCGTTCGATTCTCCTTCAGATCATTCTGGAAGAAGAGAGTGGCGGGAAGCCAATCTTTACCGAGATGGTGTTGTCGAACATCATTCGCTTTTACGGTCATGCCATGCAGGGCATGATGGGGATGTATCTGGAAAAGAATGTACAGGCATTTCTCGACATTCAGGAGCGCCTTGCCGAGCAATCAAAAACCCTGATGGGGGCGGGCGGTGCCAAGGGCCCCGGGGCGGATGCCTGGACACAGTTCATGAATTTTCAGGGCCCGATGGTGCAGAACATGATGACCAGCTATCTTGACCAAAGCAAGGACATGTTCCTGAAGATGCAGGATCAGTTCCAGAATCAGGCAAAGACCATGTTTCCCGGTTTCCCGTTTCCCGGTGAGAGCGGCAAGAAGTAGTCGTTTCTCGGAGCAACGGCAGGGCGCCCCAGTGGCGCTCTTTTCATTTTCGGAGTGCCTTCAATGACGCAAGCAAACCATGATCGAGCAGCGCCGCGAGTGGGATTCGTATCCCTGGGGTGCCCCAAGGCGCTGGTCGATTCCGAGCAGATCCTGACGCAGTTGCGGGCGGAGGGCTACGGCGTAGCCCCTACCTATGAAGGCGCCGATCTGGTGGTTGTCAACACCTGTGGGTTCATCGATTCTGCTGTACAGGAATCGCTTGATGCGATTGGTGAGGCAATAGCAGAGAACGGCCGGGTGATTGTCACCGGGTGCCTTGGTGCAAAGGGTGATGTGGTGCAGAAAACTCACCCCAAGGTTTTGGCGGTAACCGGGCCGCACGCCGTGCAGGAAGTGATGTCTGCGGTGCATACCCATCTGCCGAAGCCGCACGATCCGTTCACTGATCTGGTGCCGCCACAAGGCGTCAAGCTGACACCCAAGCACTATGCATACCTCAAGATTTCCGAAGGTTGCAATCACCGTTGCACGTTCTGCATCATTCCATCCATGCGGGGTGATCTGGTAAGCCGGGATATCGGCAAGGTCATGCAGGAGGCCGAGCACCTCGTGGCCGCAGGCGTCAAGGAGTTGCTGGTGATCTCGCAGGACACCAGCGCCTACGGTGTTGACGTGCGTTACAGAACCGGCTTCTGGAAGGGCAAGCCGATCAAGACTCGCATGAATGAGCTGGCCACTGCGCTGGGTGAGCTTGGTGTATGGACGCGCTTGCATTACGTTTATCCCTACCCGAGCGTTGATGCGACCATCGAATTGATGGCCGACGGCAAGATTCTTCCCTACATCGACGTACCATTTCAGCACGCTAATGCACGGATCCTCAAGGCGATGCAGAGACCCGCCAGTGGTGAAAAGAACCTTGAGCGAATCGAAGCGTGGCGCAAGGTATGTCCGGAAATCACCATACGGTCCACCTTTATTGCCGGCTTTCCCGGAGAAACGGATGCCGAATTTCAGGAGTTGCTCGAGTTTGTCGAGGCAGCACAGATCGATCGGGCGGGATGCTTTGCCTATTCGCCGGTAGACGGTGCGACGTCCAACGCGCTGCCCGGGGCTCTGCCAGACGATGTACGCGAGGCGCGCCGGGCAGAGTTCATGAAAGTACAAGAACGGGTTTCTCGCCAGCGGCTTGCGCGTAAGGTGGGCAAGACCGTGCGCGTGCTGATTGATGCGCTCACACCGGAAGGCGCGACCGCACGATCGTCAGCGGATGCGCCCGAGATTGACGGCAGTGTCTTCATCGCCTTGCCGGAGCGTCGTGCGGACCAAGCGAAGCTGAAAGTGGGGGAGTTCGTTAATGTCAAGGTGACCGGCAGCGATACCCATGACTTGTGGGGGCGCTTGGCTTAGCTCACGTTTTCGCGTCGGTCTGCCTCGCGTAACAGCGACCGCATCAACGATGCCCGGTCGATGTTGGATAAGGGCTAACTCTTTGAACTTCCACATCATTTCTGGTATACTCTGTTAGTTTTCTCGGTTCGCCGAACCTCGGTCCTTCAGGTTGCATCGAAGGAGCCCGGCTTTCTGGGATCACGCCTTTTCACTTACTTAAGAGGACCATCATGACTGCCATCAATACGGCCGAGGTCATTGCCACGCATCAGCGTGCCAAAGGCGACACCGGCTCCCCCGAAGTTCAGGTCGCGCTGTTGACCGCGAGAATCAACGGCTTGACGGAACATTTCAAAGAGCACTCGAAGGATCATCATTCCCGTCGTGGCTTGCTCAAAATGGTGAGTAAGCGCCGCAAATTGCTCGATTACCTCAAAGGGCGCAACGCTGACAGTTATCGTCAGCTGATCGAGAAACTGGGTCTGCGCAAGTAAATCGAATAACAAATGCCTGTGGCTGCAAAGTCACAGGCATTTGTACATTTCAATCAACTGTTTTCATTTTTTCACGCCTACCGGTTCTTGATCGTGATTCAGGCAATCCGTTCATGTTGCGCGCGCGCTGCATCAACGGATTGATCCGGCAGGCTCCACGCCAATAAGGAAACCATCTTGTTCAATATTCACAAAAAATCATTCCAGTACGGCCAGCACACCGTCACACTTGAGACAGGCGAGATCGCCCGCCAGGCCAGTGGGGCCGTGCTTGTGACGGTCGACGATACCGTCGTACTGGCGGCAGTAACCGCGAAGACCAGCGCCAAGGCCGGGCAGGACTTCTTCCCGCTGACCGTGGACTACATGGAGAAAACCTACGCGGCAGGCAAGATCCCGGGGGGGTTTTTCAAGCGCGAAGGCCGCCCAAGCGAAAAGGAAACACTGACCAGTCGTTTGATTGACCGGCCGATTCGTCCGCTTTTCCCTGACGGCTTTTACAACGAAGTCCAGGTAGTGTGCACGGTGATGTCCTGCAATCCTGAAGTGGATCCGGACATCCCCTCGCTGATTGGCGCTTCTGCGGCGCTGGCTATTTCGGGCGTTCCTTTCGCCGGACCGATCGGGGCCGCGCGAGTCGGCTATATCGATGGCCAGTACGTGCTGAATCCGACGAAATCCCAACTGCCGAATTCACGCCTGGATCTCGTGGTTGCGGGAACCGAGCAGGCGGTGCTGATGGTTGAATCGGAGGCGGACCAGCTTTCCGAAGAAATCATGCTCGGTGCCGTGGTGTTTGGGCATGATCAAATGCAGGTCGCGATCAAAGCGATCAATGAGCTGGTGGAAGCTGGCGGCAAGCCGGAGTGGGACTGGACACCACCGTCCAAGAACGAAGAATTGATCGCTCGCATTGCCGCTTTCTCGGAGGCAGACCTGCGCGCGGCGTTCCAGATCAAGCAAAAGCAGGCCCGCTCGCAGGCGATTGATCAGGTCTGGGAACGTCTCTTTGCCGAACTGAAAGTCGGCCAGGAGGGTGGGCCTGATGCACAGACGGTAAAGGATTTGTGCTTTGCGCTGGAATCGAAGATTGTGCGCACCCAGATTCTGGAAGGCGAACCACGCATTGACGGACGTGACACCCGGACGGTACGTCCGATCAGCATCCGCAACGGCGTCCTGCCGCGAACCCACGGATCGAGTCTGTTTACGCGCGGTGAAACCCAGGCCCTGGTGGTGGCCACATTGGGCACCGCGCGCGACGAGCAGCGCATTGATGCGCTGATGGGAGAGTATTCCGACCGATTCATGCTTCACTACAACATGCCTCCCTATGCAACCGGCGAAACGGGTCGCGTCGGTACCCCCAAGCGGCGCGAGATCGGTCACGGTCGCCTTGCCAAGCGCGCACTTGCGGCGGTGTTGCCGGCGCCGGAGGACTTTGCCTATACCGTTCGCGTGGTATCGGAGATCACCGAATCGAATGGTTCTTCTTCGATGGCTTCGGTTTGCGGTGGTTGTCTGGCGATGATGGATGCCGGTGTTCCGCTGAAAGCGCACGTAGCCGGTATCGCGATGGGGCTGATCAAGGAAGGCAACAAGTTCGCTGTGTTGACTGACATCTTGGGTGACGAGGACCATCTGGGCGACATGGACTTCAAGGTGGCGGGTTCAGAAACCGGCGTGACTGCCTTGCAGATGGACATCAAGATCCAGGGGATCACCAAGGAAATCATGAAGGTGGCACTGGACCAGGCACTTGAAGCCCGCCTGCACATCCTGGCCCAAATGAAGCAGTCGCTTGGGACGTCGCGTACCGACTTGTCTGATTTTGCGCCCCGCATGATCACCATGAAGATCAATCCGGAGAAGATCCGCGACGTCATCGGCAAAGGTGGTGCCGTGATCCGTGCGTTGACCGAGGAAACCGGCGCCACGATCGACATCAAGGATGATGGCTCCGTGACGATTGCCAGTGTTTCGGCTGAAGCCGGAAGGGCGGCACAGAAACGCATCGAGGAAATTACGGCTGATGTCGAGGTAGGCAAGACCTATGAAGGTCCGGTGACGCGTTTGCTGGACTTTGGTGCACTGGTGCAGGTTTTACCCGGTCGCGAAGGTCTGCTGCACATTTCTCAGATTGCCAACGAACGTGTGAATGCAGTCAGTGACTATCTGAAGGAAGGGCAAGTGGTAAAAGTGAAAGTGCTCGAGATGGACGACAAGGGCCGCATGCGCTTGTCGATGAAGGCGCTGCTAGGCGACGCTCCCAAGCCCGCCGACGGCGCCGCCCCTGCTGATGCCTAACGGGCAACAGTGGAATTGATTGCCGTGGAGGCTTGAAAAAGATACAATTTAAGGCTTCGGGGTGTAGCGTAGCCTGGTAGCGCGCCTGGTTTGGGACCAGGATGTCGGGAGTTCGAATCTCTCCACCCCGACCAGGATAATGTAGTTTGGTTTGCCCGGCAGTTTTTCTGCCCGTAGCTCAGTTGGATAGAGCATCGGCCTTCTAAGCCGACGGTCACAGGTTCGACTCCTGTCGGGCAGGCCAGAGTTAAGTTCTTCAGTGGTGGCTGTAGCTCAGTTGGTAGAGTCCCAGATTGTGATTCTGGTTGTCGTGGGTTCGAGCCCCATCAGCCACCCCACCCACTTGGAAAGCCAGCCCACAGGCTGGCTTTTTTTCTGATGACGGTTCGTAGGCATATTGGAGGGTGTCATTTGACGCAAAGGGTTGCTCTCCAGGCAATTCGGCTGGGGCAAAATTGAGCTCGTCCAGAGTGAAGCTCGTTGCCGGTAACTGGAAGATGCACGGCAGCTTGTCAGGCAATGCGCAACTGCTTGCCGGCATCGGTGCGCATGGAGTAAGTCATGGCGTGGAGATTGCCGTATGCGTGCCCTCGGTCTACCTGCAACAAGTCTGCGGGCTGTTGAGCGGGTCGGGTATCGCCTTGGGTGCGCAGAACGTCAGCGAGCATGAGTCGGGCGCCTTTACCGGTGAGGTTTCGGTGGCAATGCTCAAGGAGCTCGGCTGCTGCTATGTGATTGTCGGGCACTCCGAACGACGCGCTTTGTTTGGCGAAACCAGCCGGCAAGTAACCCAAAAGCTCAAGGCCTGTCTGAGCGGTGGCTTAAGGCCCATTTTGTGTGTGGGTGAAACATCCGCCGAGCGCGAAGCTGGCACCACCGAGGTAGTCATTGCGGGCCAATTGGATGCGGTGCTGTCTGAAGTGGGGCCCGAACAGCTTGCAGAGGCAGTGGTCGCCTACGAACCGGTTTGGGCAATCGGTACAGGCAAGACGGCGACTCCGGAGCAGGCGCAGGATGTGCACGCCTTTATCCGCACGAGGTTGGCCAAGGCGATGGGTGCGCGTGCGAGCGAGGTGAGGATTTTGTACGGCGGGAGCGTGAAGGCTGCCAATGCGGCCGCCTTGTTTGCGTGTCCTGACATTGATGGAGGCCTGGTCGGTGGAGCGTCACTCCAGGCGCAGGAATTTTTGGCGATTTGCCGGGCAGCGGAATAGGAAAGCGAAATGGATCTTCTCTGGAACATCATCATGTTTGTGCATGTGCTCGCGGCGATTGGTACCATTGTTCTGGTGCTGGTGCAGCATGGAAAGGGGGCTGACATGGGCGCAGCATTCGGGAGCGGTTCGTCAGGCAGCCTGTTTGGCGCAACCGGAAGTGCCAACTTTCTCTCGCGTACTACCGCAATTCTCGCAACAGTGTTTTTCGTCACCAGCCTGGCAATGGCCTATCTGGCCACCAACAAGCCACGCACCGGAAGCGGTGGCGTCATGGACGGTGTGACCACCAAGCCTTTGGCGCCGCCTGCAACGCCGAGCGTACCGTCGCCCGCAGCCATTCCTGGTCAGGATCCTGCCAAGTCCGCCGCCCAACCTGCAGCGCCGGCTGCACCCGCGTCCACGACCACAGAGCCTTCAAAAGATGGCTCCAAGGCCAACCAGATTCCGAAGTAACAAGATATAATTTCTCGCGATAACTGACCCACGAGCCGTCGTGGTGGAATTGGTAGACACGCTGTCTTGAGGGGGCAGTGCCGAAAGGCGTATGAGTTCGAGTCTCATCGACGGCACCATCAATCCAGCGGGCTGATTGTCAGCCCCGGAACAAGCGAAGGCAATGAACCTCGAAAGTTACTTTCCGATCCTGATGTTCATTTTTGTCGGGATCGCCGTCGGGGTCGCCCCGATGGTCTTGGGCGCGGTACTGGGGCCTCATCGCCCCGATAGCGAGAAGCTCTCACCATATGAGTGCGGCTTTGAGGCATTCGAAGATGCGCGGATGAAGTTTGACGTCCGCTATTACCTGATCGCCATTCTTTTCATTCTGTTCGATCTGGAAACGGCGCTGCTGTTTCCCTGGGCAGCGACTGCGCGAGAGCTTGGCTCGCCGGTCTTCGTTTCAATCTCGATTTTTATCGCAGAACTTGTTCTGGGGCTGGTGTACCTCTGGAAAAAGGGTGCGCTCGAATGGGAGTGATGGTGCGATGAGTATCGAGGGCGTTCTCAACGAGGGCTTCGTCACGACAACGGCTGACAAGCTGATCAACTGGACTCGCACCGGATCGCTTTGGCCGATGACTTTTGGTCTGGCATGCTGCGCGGTCGAGATGATGCACGCGGGTGCCGCACGCTATGACCTTGACAGGTTCGGCGTGGTGTTTCGCCCCAGTCCGCGCCAGTCCGATGTCATGATCGTGGCCGGCACCTTGTGCAACAAGATGGCGCCTGCGCTGCGCAAGGTTTACGACCAGATGTCGGAGCCGCGCTGGGTGATCTCCATGGGCTCCTGCGCCAATGGCGGTGGGTATTACCACTACTCGTATTCGGTGGTGCGTGGATGTGATCGCATCGTGCCGGTCGACGTTTATGTTCCGGGCTGCCCGCCGACGGCAGAAGCGCTTCTCTACGGGATTTTGCAGTTGCAGAACAAGATCAAGCGGACCAACACGATTGCCCGGTAACCGCACATGACCAAACTTGAAACTCTGCATGAGCGCCTCGAGCAGGTTCTCGGCGGCCGCTTCAAATCAGTGACGACCGCACTCGGTGAGGTGACGGTCGTGCTGGACGCGGCGGAATACCTGGATGCCTGCCAGATCCTGCGCGACGACGATGGCCTGCATTTCGAGCAGTGCATCGACGTCGCCGGCATGGATTACTCGACATACGGTGACGGCGCCTGGCGTGGTTTGCGCTATGCCGTCGTGACTCATCTCCTCTCGGTCAAACACAACTGGCGCGTGCGCGTGCGGGTGTTTTGCCCGGACGATGACTTTCCGGTAGTGCCTTCCCTGACCGGACTTTGGACTGCGGCAGGATGGTATGAGCGCGAGGCCTTCGACCTTTTCGGCATTGTCTTCGAAGGGCATAACGATTTGCGCCGCTTGTTGACCGATTACGGATTTATCGGACATCCGTTTCGCAAGGATTTCCCGGTTTCGGGCCATGTTGAGATGCGCTATGACCCGGAAAAGAAGCGCGTGGTGTACCAGCCGGTATCTATCGAACCGCGGGAGATCACTCCTCGCATTATTCGTGAAGCCAGCTACGGTGGAGTCAAGAAGTAACCATGGCTGAGATCAAGAATTACACGCTCAATTTTGGCCCGCAACATCCGGCAGCACATGGTGTGCTGCGCTTGGTGCTCGAGCTGGACGGCGAGGTCGTGCAGCGTGCCGACCCGCATATCGGACTGTTGCACCGCGCTACCGAAAAACTGGCAGAGCAAAAGACTTTTATCCAGTCCGTTCCTTACATGGATCGTCTTGACTATGTGTCAATGATGGTCAACGAGCACGCGTACGTGATGGCCATCGAGAAGCTGATGGGCGTGGAAGTGCCGCTCCGTGCGCAATACATCCGCGTCATGTTCGACGAGATCACGCGCATCCTGAATCATTTGCTCTGGCTCGGAGCTCATGCCCTCGATGTGGGGGCGATGACAGTTTTCCTGTACGCATTTCGCGAACGTGAAGACCTGATGGATTGCTACGAGGCTGTGTCCGGTGCACGTATGCATGCTGCCTACTACCGGCCAGGGGGGGTCTACCGCGACTTGCCGGATGCCATGCCACAGTACAAGGCGTCGAAGATCCGCAACGACAAAGCGATTAGCGAGCTCAATGCCAATCGTCAGGGTTCTCTTCTTGATTTCATCGAGGATTTCGCGGCGCGATTCCCGCGCTATGTCGACGAGTACGAGACGCTGCTTACCGACAACCGGATCTGGAAACAGCGCCTGGTGGATGTCGGTGTCGTGTCCCCAGAGCGGGCCCTGCAAATGGGGTTTACCGGGCCCATGCTGCGGGGCTCGGGGATCGCCTGGGATTTGCGCAAGAAACAGCCCTATGAGGTCTATGACCTCCTTGACTTCGACATTCCGGTCGGCACCAACGGCGACTCCTATGATCGTTATCTGGTTCGGGTGCAGGAGATGCGCGAGTCGAACCGCATCCTCAAGCAATGCGTGGAGTGGCTGCGCAACAATCCCGGGCCCGTGATGAGCGATAACCACAAGGTTGCGCCACCCTCCCGATTGGCGATGAAGTCGAGCATGGAGGAGTTGATCCACCACTTCAAGTTGTTTACCGAGGGGGCCCATGTTCCACCGGGTGAAGCCTATGCTGCGGTAGAGCACCCGAAAGGCGAATTCGGCATTTACCTTGTTTCGGATGGTGCAAACAAGCCCTACCGACTCAAGATCCGGGCGCCGGGTTTTGCGCACTTGCAAGGCCTGGACGAGATGGCGCGCGGCCACATGCTGGCCGATGTGGTCACCATCATTGGCACACAGGACATCGTGTTTGGTGAAATTGACCGATAAACGCGATGAACCGGCATCAAACAGGCAACCTATGAGCGAGCTTTCTCCCCAATCCTTGAAGCGGATCGACCGCGAAATTGCCAAATATCCGGCAGACCAGAGGCAGTCGGCGGTCATGTCTGCACTGGCGATTGCGCAGGATGAAAAAGGCTGGCTCAGCCCCGAGACCATGCAGGCGGTTGCCGACTACCTTGGCATGCCGGCTGTTGCTGTCCAAGAGGTGGCCACCTTCTACAACATGTACAACCTCAAGCCGATGGGGAAGTACAAGCTGACCATCTGCACCAATCTGCCATGCGCCCTTTCGGGCGGCGAACGGGCGGCTGAGTATCTGAAGAAGAAACTCGGCGTCGGTTACCGTGAAATGACGGCGGATGGCCGCTTCACACTGGTCGAAGGGGAGTGCATGGGTGCGTGCGGCGATGCACCGGTTCTGCTGGTGAACAACAAGCGCATGTGCAGCTTCATGTCTCATGAAAAGCTTGACGCACTGGTCGAGGAACTGAAATGACCAGTCTGCACAATCGTCACATCAACCCGCTGATCCTGGCCGGCCTGGACGGGCAAAACTGGCGTCTGGCCGACTACGAAAAGCGCGGTGGATACGACGCACTGAAGAAAATCCTGTCGACCGGCATCAAGCCCGAAGACGTGATCGCCGAACTGAAAAAATCGGCACTGCGCGGCCGCGGGGGCGCGGGCTTCCCAACCGGCTTGAAATGGAGCTTCATGCCGCGCGGCTTCCCCGGCGACAAATACGTTGTCTGCAACTCCGACGAAGGCGAACCCGGCACCTTCAAGGACCGGGACATCATCCGTTACAACCCGCATATCCTGATCGAGGGGATGATCATCGCCGGATATGCGATGGGTGTGCCGGTTGGATACAACTATATTCATGGCGAGATCTGGGCCGATTACGAGCGATTCGAAGAGGCTCTGGAAGAAGCCCGTGCAGCTGGCTATCTGGGGCAGAAAATTCTCGGCACCGATTTCAATTTCCAGCTGCATGCCCATCATGGTTTCGGCGCCTACATCTGCGGCGAAGAGACGGCGTTGCTTGAGTCACTGGAAGGAAAAAAGGGCCAGCCTCGCTTCAAGCCCCCCTTTCCGGCCAGTTTCGGGTTGTATGGCAAGCCGACGACGATCAACAACACCGAGACGTTCGCTGCAGTACCCTGGATCATCCGCAATGGCGGCGAGAAGTTTCTCGAAATCGGTCGGCCCAACAATGGTGGATCCAAGATCTTCTCGATCTCCGGTGACGTCGAAAGGCCAGGGAATTACGAGATTCCGCTGGGCACGCCGTTCGCGAAATTGCTTGAACTCGCCGGAGGGATGCGCGGGGGCAAGAAGATCAAGGCGGTGATTCCCGGCGGCTCGTCCATGCCCGTCCTGACCGGCGAGGTCATGATGAATACCGACATGGATTACGACTCAATTGCCAAGGCGGGCTCGATGCTCGGCTCCGGTGCAGTGATTGTGATGGACGAGACACGCTGCATGGTCAAATCGCTCCTGCGGCTGTCGTATTTCTACTTTGAAGAGTCATGCGGCCAGTGCACGCCTTGCCGCGAAGGAACCGGCTGGCTGTATCGCATGGTCCACCGGATCGAACATGGGCAGGGCCGGCCGGAAGATCTGGATATGCTCAATTCGGTGGCAGACAACATTCAGGGTCGCACCATCTGTGCGCTGGGCGATGCCGCCGCGATGCCGGTGCGTGCCTTCATCAAGAATTACCGAGACGAATTCGCTTACCACATCGAGCACAAGCACTGCCTCGTGCCGGCTTATGTGTAACCGGATCCTCAAGGCAGACAATCATGGTTGAACTCGAGATCGACGGTCAGAAGGTGGAAGTGCTGGAAGGCAGCATGGTGATGGATGCTGCCAACAAGCTCGGTACCTACATTCCGCATTTCTGCTATCACAAGAAGTTGTCGATTGCGGCAAATTGCCGCATGTGCCTCGTTCAGGTGGAGAAGGCGCCGAAGCCCCTACCTGCCTGTGCGACACCGGTTACCCAGGGCATGAAGGTGTACACGGCCTCCGAGCAGGCGCGCAAGGCCCAAGCTGGCGTGATGGAGTTTCTGCTCATCAACCATCCGCTCGATTGCCCGATTTGTGATCAGGGCGGCGAATGCCAGTTGCAGGACCTCGCCGTGGGTTATGGCGGGTCGGCCTCCCGCTACCAGGAAGAGAAGCGCGTGGTGTTCCACAAGAACATCGGCCCCCTGGTGTCCATGGAAGAAATGAGCCGATGCATTCACTGCACACGCTGTGTCCGTTTCGGCCAGGAGATCGCCGGCGTCATGGAATTGGGCATGCTGGGCCGCGGCGAGCATTCCGAGATCACGTCGTTTGTCGGCAAGACGGTGGATTCCGAACTGTCCGGCAACATGATCGACATCTGCCCGGTGGGTGCGCTGACCAGCAAGCCTTTCCGCTACTCTGCCCGCACGTGGGAATTGGCGCGGCGCAAGAGCGTCAGCCCGCATGATTCGCTGGGTGCGAACCTGGTGGTTCAGGTCAAGGGCGAGCGTGTCATGCGCGTGGTGCCGATGGAAAACGATGACGTCAACGAGTGCTGGATTTCCGACAAGGATCGGTTTTCCTACGAGGCCTTGAATTCGGCGGAGCGCCTGACCACGCCAATGATCAAACAGGGCGGCGAGTGGCGCGAAGTGGACTGGCAGACGGCTCTGGAGTTTGTTTCCAACGGACTGGCCGACATCAAGGCACAGCACGGCGCCGGCCAGATCGGCGCCCTGGTATCTCCCCACGCCACCCTTGAAGAGATGTACCTCGCTGGCAAGCTCGTCCGCGGCGTTGGTTCCGAAAACATCGATTTTCGTTTGCGCCAGACCGATTTTTCCGGTGCGGGGAAGGGCAGGGGAGTGCCATGGCTCGGCATGAAAGTGGCCGAGCTTGGCAAGCTGGACCGGGTCCTGGTGGTGGGTTCGTTCCTGCGCAAGGATCACCCGCTGATCGCTCAGCGCTTGCGCCAGATCGCCAAGAAGCGCGCCCAGATCAATGTGGTGCATGCCAGCGACGATGACTGGCTGATGAATGTGGCCAACAAGGCCATCGTCGCACCTTCGATGATGCTGGCTACGCTCGATGCGATCCTTGCAGCGATCAAGGGGACTGGCACGGATGCCAGCGCCAACGCCATCGCGGCCAGCCTCAAGGCGGGAAAGAACGTTGGCTTGTTCGCCGGCAACCTGGCTGAGCAGTCGCAGCACGCTGCGCAGATTCACGTGCGTATCCAGGCGATTGCCGATGCGCTGAAGGCAGTCAATGCCGAATCGAATGTCCGTTTCGGCTTCTTTTCCGAAGCCGCGAACTCCATCGGCGGGTACGTCGCCGGCGTGCTGCCAGGCACAGGTGGCATGGATGCACGCGCCATGCTCGCCAGTCCGCGCAAGGCGTACGTTGTCCTGCATGCGGAAATTGCGCTCGACAGTGCGTACGGTGCTCAGGCCGTAAAGGCGTTGGCGGATGCCCAATTGAGTGTGGTTCTCACGCCATTCCGGCATTCCCTTGATTGCGCTGATGTATTGTTGCCGGTTGCGCCCTTCACGGAGACAGCCGGCACGTTCATCAATCTGGAGGGGCGGGTTCAGTCGTTCAACGGCGTGGTCAAGCCGCTGGGGGAAACGCGGCCGGGTTGGAAGGTGTTGCGGGTCCTCGGCAATTTGCTAGGCCTTGCCGGCTTTGATTTCGATTCCGTCGAGCAGGTGCGCGCTGCATGCGTGCCGCAAGATCTGGCCGCACGGCTGGACAACCGCACTAGCCTGGAGGTGGCTGAACCACCGAAACCCTTGTCCCCCAACGGTTTTGAGCGGGTCGCCGATGTGCCGATCTATTTCGCCGATGCGCTTGTCCGGCGTGCCGGATCCCTGCAGCAGACCGCGGATGCGCGCGCGCCCAAAGCCTGCCTGAACACGGCTGCGCTTGCCAGGATCGGGCTGGAGGCGGGTGCGCAGGTCAAAGTCATCAACGGTAGCGGCGCCGCGCTGCTGTCGGTCAGCAAGGATGATGGCGTGCCCGACGGCTGCGTGCGCATCGCAGGCGGGCACCCAAGCACGGTCAATGCCGGCCCGTTGAGTGGCGTGGTGCAGCTGGAGCGGGCCTGATGACGGAAATCTTCTACGGCATCAACGCCTGGGGCCAGGGCCTGCTGGGCTCCGCCTGGCCTTATCTTTTCACGCTGGTGAAAACCCTTGTCCTGATCATCTGTATCGTCGCGCCGTTGATGGTTGCCGTGGCCTATACCACGCTGTACGAGCGCAAGCTGATCGGCTGGATGCAGGTTCGCCTGGGTCCCAACGTGGTGACCTTCTTCGGCATCAGGTGGCTGGGTGGCCTGGCGCAGCCGATCGCTGATGGCTTGAAGCTGCTGTTCAAGGAAATCCTCGTACCTTCGAGTGCCAGCAAGGGTTTGTTCGTGCTGGCACCGATCATGATCATCATGCCGGCCCTGGCGGCATGGGCCGTGATTCCGTTTGGCCCGGAGCTGGTGCTCGCGAACATTGATGCCGGGTTGCTGTACATCATGGCCATGTCCTCGCTCGGTGTCTATGGGGTGATCATCGCCGGCTGGGCTTCCAACTCCAAGTATGCATTTCTGGGTGCCATGCGGGCCTCGGCGCAGATGGTCTCCTACGAGCTCGCGATGGGCTTTGCACTCCTGATCGTTCTTCTCGTATCGGGAAGCCTGAACCTGGTGACCATCGTTGCCGGTCAGCAGAAGGGCATGTTCGCCGACATGGGGCTCAATTTCCTGTCGTGGAACTGGCTGCCGCTGTTGCCGGTGTTTGTGATTTACCTGGTTTCCGGCGTCGCCGAAACCAACCGCCATCCATTCGACGTGGTGGAAGGCGAATCGGAGATCGTGGCCGGCCACATGGTGGAGTATTCCGGCATGGCTTTCGCGCTGTTTTTCCTCGCCGAATACGCCAACATGATCCTCATTTCGGCAATGGTGGCGATCTGCTTCCTCGGGGGTTGGTCTGCTCCGGTGGATGCGCAGTTTCTCAATCTGGTGCCCGGGTGGGCGTGGCTGTTTGCCAAGATTTTCGGCGTCCTGACCTTCTTCATCTGGATTCGCGCTTCCTTTCCGCGCTACCGTTATGACCAGATCATGCGGCTGGGCTGGAAAGTGTTCATTCCGCTGACCATTGCGTGGCTGTTCGTGGTTGGCCTCTGGTACGTGTCTCCATTCAGCATTTGGGCCTGATCCATCATGTCTGCTGTTTCCACCGTTCGTGATTTCATCGGCAGCCTGTTTCTGACAGAGCTGTTCAAGGGGTTGGCCCTGACCGGGCGGCATGTATTCGCACGCAAGATCACCATCCAGTTCCCCGAAGAGAAGACGCCGATGTCACCGCGCTTCCGCGGCCTGCATGCGCTGCGCCGCTATCCGAACGGCGAGGAGCGCTGCATTGCCTGCAAGCTGTGCGAAGCGGTCTGTCCGGCGATGGCCATCACGATTGAATCCGATGTCCGCGACGACGGGACGCGCCGCACCACACGCTACGACATTGATCTGACGAAATGCATTTTTTGCGGATTTTGCGAAGAATCGTGCCCGGTGGATTCCATCGTCGAAACCCATATTCTTGAGTATCACGGCGAAAAGCGGGGTGACCTGTACTACACCAAGGAAATGCTGCTGGCCGTGGGGGACCGGTATGAAGCTGAAATTGCCGCTGCTCGCGCTGCGGATGCCCCTTACCGGTAACGTGCCATGGAATTCAAGACCTTTCTTTTCTACTTCTTCTCGGCGATTCTGATCTTCGCGGCGTTACGCGTTGTGACGGCGCGCAATCCGGTACACGCTGCCCTGTTCCTGGTGCTGTCGTTTTTCTCGGCTGCAGGCGTATGGATCCTGCTGAAGGCGGAATTTCTCGCCCTCTCGCTCGTGCTGGTGTATGTCGGCGCGGTGATGGTGTTGTTCCTGTTCGTGGTGATGATGCTCGATATCAACATGGACAAGATGCGTGAAGGTTTCTGGAAGCACAGCAAGCTGGGCTTTTTTGTCGGTGGCCTGATGTTGCTGGAGATGGCTTTCCTGCTGATGAGCCGTCCGTTCGATGCGCCGTCCCCGACGAACGTGGCAGCGAACCAGCCTGGTTACAGCAACATCAAGGAAATTGGACGCCTGCTCTACACCGATTACGTCTTTCCCTTTGAGCTTGCGGCCATCATCCTGCTGGTGGCCATCGTTGCGGCCATTGCCTTGACCTTGCGCGGCCGCAAGGACGCCAAGCCCCAGGATCCGTCCAAACAGGTGTTGGTGAAGTCGCGTGATCGCTTGAGAATCATCAAGATGGATGCAGAGTCGACGCGCGCCACCGGCCCGGGCGAGGGGGGCGCATGATCACGCAATCGCACGTGCTGGTGCTCGGCGCAATCCTGTTTGCGATTTCCATCGTCGGCATTTTTCTCAATCGTCGCAACCTGATCGTGCTCCTGATGGCGATCGAATTGATGCTGCTGGCGGTCAACATGAACTTTGTTGCCTTCTCCCACTTCCTGGGCGACCCCGACGGCCAGATCTTCGTCTTCTTCATCCTGACGGTGGCGGCTGCCGAATCGGCAATCGGCCTGGCGATCCTGGTGGTGCTGTTCCGCAATCTCAATACCGTCAACGTCGATGACCTCGACCAGCTCAAGGGCTAACTTCACATGAGCCTGCAGACTCAATTGCTGGTTGTCGCCTTCACCCCGCTGCTGGGCGCCATGCTGGCCGGCCTGTTCGGCACCCGCTTCCTGGGTGCCGTTCTGGGGCGTACCGCGTCGCACCGGATCACCATTCTGGGGGTGCTGATTTCGTTTGTGGTGTCCTGCATGGTGGCGCAGCAGGCCTTCAACGCACCCGGACCGATCTTTAACGAGGCCATCTACACCTGGGCGGTGGCAGACGGGATCAAGTTTGACGTCGGCTTCCTGGTCGACCGTCTCACCGTTACCATGATGCTGGTGGTGACCTTCGTGTCGCTCATGGTGCACATCTATACCATCGGCTACATGCAGGATGACCCAGGCTACCAGCGCTTCTTTGCCTATATCTCTCTGTTCACCTTCGCCATGCTGATGCTGGTGATGAGCAACAATTTCCTCCAGCTGTTTTTCGGCTGGGAAGCGGTAGGGCTGGTCTCCTACCTGCTGATCGGTTTCTGGTACACACGTCCCACGGCGGTGTACGCCAATCTCAAGGCCTTTCTGGTCAATCGGGTTGGTGACTTTGGTTTCATCCTTGGGATCGGCCTGGTGCTGGCATTTTTCGGCAGCATGAATTACACCGAGGTTTTTGCCCATCCTGATCTGAAAAAGGCCGCCACCACCACACTGAGCTATTTGCCTGGTGACCCGACGGTGCTCACCGCAGCCTGCATTTGCCTCTTCATCGGCGCCATGGGCAAATCGGCGCAGTTTCCCCTGCACGTGTGGCTGCCCGATTCGATGGAAGGCCCGACCCCGATCTCCGCGCTGATCCACGCCGCCACCATGGTGACGGCGGGCATCTTCATGGTGGCGCGCATGTCACCGCTGTTCGAACTGTCGGATGCGGCACTTTCATTCGTCATCGTGATCGGCGCCATCACGGCCCTGTTCATGGGTTTCCTGGGCATTGTGCAGAACGACATCAAGCGGGTGGTGGCGTACTCGACCCTCTCGCAGCTGGGCTACATGACGGTCGCTCTGGGTGCCTCTGCCTACTCCGTTGCCATCTTCCACCTGATGACGCACGCCTTCTTCAAGGCCCTGCTGTTCCTGGCGGCAGGGTCGGTCATCATGGGTTGCCATCACAACCAGGACATGCGCTACATGGGCGGGTTACGCAAGCACATGCCGATTACCCATTGGGTCAGCCTGATCGGCTCGCTCGCCCTGATTGGGACGCCATTCCTCTCCGGCTTCTACTCGAAGGATCTGATCATCGAAGCCGCCAAGGCGGCCAATGTGCCGGGAGCGCGCTTTGCCTACGCTGCCGTGCTGGCGGGCGTGTTCGTCACGGCGTTCTATTCGTTCCGCATGTATTTCCTGGTGTTCTGGGGCAAGGAGCGCTACGACCAGGTGCCGCATGATCCGCACGCTGACGGCCATGGGCATGATGATCACGGTCACGGCGGCACGCCGCACGAATCGCCCTGGGTGGTTACCCTGCCGCTGGTGCTGCTGGCGATTCCTTCGCTTGGCATCGGCTTCTATGCCGTGGCGCCCATGCTCTTCGGCGACTATTTCAAGGGCGTGATTGCGGTGGCGGCGAACCATGGCGCAATGGCTGCGATCGCCAAGGAGTTCCATGGTGCCGTGGCACTGGGCATGCATGCGTTTGTCACGCTGCCGTTCTGGCTGGCGGTCGCGGGCGTGGCCTTCGCCTATTACTGCTACATGATCAATCCGGCTTTCCCGGCCGGCATCAAGCAGCGCTTTGCCGCCGTCCATACCTTGCTGGACCAGAAGTACTACTTCGACAGATTCAATGAGGTCGTGTTCGCCGGCGGTGCCCGCCTCCTTGGCAACGGCTTCTGGAAGGGGGGCGACCAGGGTCTCATTGACGGATTGATCATCAAGGGGTCGGTACGCCTGGTCGGCTGGTTCTCTGCGATCACCAGCCTGTTCCAGACCGGTCATCTCTATACCTATGCGATCGCCATGATTGTGGCCGTGCTCTTCTCCCTCACCTTGTTCGGCATTCCCGGTGCGGGGCTGTTGAAATAAAGAACCAGACGCCATGCAGCCAAATGCTTCTGCCCTCCTGAGCCTCGCGATCTGGGTTCCGATCCTGTCGGGGTTACTGGTGTTTGCCACCGGCAATGACCGCAATGCGCGTCTTGCGCGTGCGCTGGCCCTGGTGGGCGCCCTGGCCGGTCTGGCCGTCACATTGCCCTTGATCTCCCAGTTCGACAACGCCACGGCGGATTTTCAGTTTGTCGAAAAATGGCTCTGGATCGAACGCTTCAATATCCATTACTTCCTCGGGGTGGACGGCATCTCGATGTGGTTCGTCCCGCTGACGGCATTCATCACCGTGATCGTCGTTCTCGCCGGGTGGGAAGTGATCGAAACCCGCGTGGCGCAGTACATGGGCTCTTTCCTGATCCTGTCCGGGCTCATGATCGGCGTGTTTTGCGCACTCGACGGCGCACTGTTCTATGTGTTCTTCGAGGCGACGCTGATCCCCATGTACGTGATCATCGGCGTGTGGGGCGGGCCGAACCGCGTCTACGCCGCATTCAAGTTCTTCCTGTACACACTGGCCGGCTCCCTGCTGACGCTGGTCGCGATCATCTATCTCTACCTGAAGTCCGGTGGCAGTTTTGACATCACGACCTGGCATTCCCTGCCGCTTGGCTTGCCGGCGCAGAAAATGCTTTTCCTCGCATTCCTGATGGCGTTCGCCGTCAAGGTGCCGATGTGGCCGGTGCACACGTGGCTGCCGGATGCACACGTGGAAGCGCCCACAGGCGGGTCGGTGGTGCTGGCAGCCATCATGCTGAAGCTGGGCGCCTACGGGTTCCTCCGGTTTTCCCTGCCGATTGCCCCGGATGCCAGCCGCGAGCTGGCCTTCCTGATGATTGCGCTGTCGTTGATCGCGGTGGTCTACATCGGCCTGGTGGCATTGGTGCAGACGGACATGAAGAAGCTGGTCGCTTACTCGTCCATTGCGCACATGGGCTTTGTCACCCTCGGGTTCTTCATGTTTGCCGGCGGGGTCATGCTGATGCCGCTCGCGGTGGAGGGCGCCATCGTGCAGATGGTCTCGCACGGCTTCATCTCTGGCGCCATGTTCCTCTGTATCGGCGTGCTGTATGACCGCATGCATTCGCGCAACATTGCCGACTACGGCGGGGTGGTGAACACCATGCCGAGGTTCGCTGCGTTTTCGGTGTTCTTTGCCATGGCCAACAGCGGTCTGCCAGCTACCTCAGGCTTCGTTGGTGAGTTCATGGTGATCCTGGCGGCCGTCAAGTTCAATTTCTGGGTGGCGTTTCTCGCCACCACAACGCTGATTTTTGGCGCTGCCTACTCCCTCTGGATGGTCAAGCGCGTCATCTTTGGCGATATCGGCAATGAGCATGTCAAGGCGCTCTCCGACATCAACACCCGCGAGTTTTCGATTCTGGCGGTGCTGGCCGCCGCGGTGCTCTACATGGGCGTCTA
>CAYUEG010000008.1:0-53220 GCA_964443245.1 uncultured Burkholderiales bacterium
AGCCGACAAAGGCCGGCATGATGGCGCCGAACACCATGATGAGGCCGTGCATGGTCGTGAGCTGGTTGAAGAACTCGGGATTGACAATCTGGAGGCCAGGCTGAAACAGCTCGGCGCGAATCGTCAATGCGAGCACCCCACCAGTGAGGAACATGATGAAACTGAACCACAGGTACAGGGTGCCGATGTCCTTGTGGTTCGTGGTGGTTACCCAGCGCATCAAGCCGGCCGGAGGTCCATGGTGATGGTCGTCATGACCGTGCCCGTGATCGTCCGCTGCTTGATGTCCACCGCCGTGGCCAGGAAGAACTGCGCTCATGATGTATGCCTCAAAGGGGATTTAAGGATATTTTTCGGATTTACTGTTTGGCGGCCAATTGGGTCATCTTTGCGGCATCCCAAGCACGGGCGGCCTTGACATCGGCAGGCGTCGGAATCTCGCCCTTGTTGCCCCAGCTGGAGCGCGTGTAGGCGGTGACGGCAGCGATCTCGACGTCCGACAATTGCTTGAATGAAGCCATGGCAGAGCCCTGGCGACCATTCAACATGATGGCGAGCTGATTGTCCTTCGGACCATTGACGATTTTCGCGCCTTCCAACGGCGGGAATGCGGGAGGATTTCCCTTGCCCGTAGCCTGATGACAGGCGACACAGTTTGCGGCGTACACCTTCTCGCCGCGCGCCTTGAGCTCTTCCGGAGTCCACTGTTTGTTCGGATCGTCCATCTTGGCTGCAAGTTTTTTCTTCTCGCCATCCACCCATTTGGTGTAGTCCGCATCTGACACCACACGCACGACGATCGGCATGAAGCCGTGTTCCTTGCCGCACAACTCGGCGCATTGACCGCGATATACACCGATCTTCTCAGCGCGAAAGTGGGTATCGCGAATGAACCCGGGAATCGCATCCTGTTTGACCCCAAAAGCCGGAATCATCCAGGCGTGGATCACGTCCTGAGCAGTCGTGATGATGCGCACCTTCTTGTTCACCGGCACCACGACCTCATTGTCCACTTCCAGCATGTAGTTCTCGCCCTTCGGGGCACTGCCGTCAATCTGCTCCCGAGGTGTCGCCAGGTTGGAAATGAAGCTGATGCCCTCCCCTTCACCTTTCAGGTAGTCATAGCCCCACTTCCACTGGTATCCGGTTGCCTTGATCGTGATGTCGGCATTGGACGTATCCTTCATCGCCAGTACTGTTTTGGTGGCGAAGGCTGCCATCAGGATCACGATGATCGTGGGTACGACGGTCCAAGCGATCTCCACGGCCACGCTCTCGTGAAAAGTCGCCGGTGCATGGCCCTTGGACTTGCGGTGCGCAAAAATCGAATAGAACATCGCCCCGAACACCGCGATGAAAATCAGCGTGCACACCACCAGCATGCCGGTGTGCAACGCGTAGATCTCGCGCGCTACCTGCGTCACCGGCGCCTGCAGGTTGAGCTGATTGACAGCGGGGCCGCCCTGCATGTCGCCCGCCCACGCGAGCGAAGCTGCGAGCAGTGCTGTCAGTGCCACGCCCACCTTCTTCAATTGAGTTGCCGGAACCATCATGACCTCGTAAAAATTGAAGTATTAGTGAATTCTAATTAATTTCCCCTGCTGGCATTGTGCCTACCAAACCGCAACGCAACATTCAGGGTGAAAACCTTTGGATTATAGCAGCAGGGACCGGCCGGTTGTGGTCCGCCCGGCCAGCCGGCAGGCATCACCTGCCAGTGGAACGCGGCGCAAAGCGCACCACTGTTTCTCCCGCGGCTGTGCGGCGCGGAGCCACCTTCCAGGCATGACCGTAGACAACCTCGAAAGTGGCGGGCAGCCTGTCCGCCAACCGGTGGCGCTCGTAGGCTCTGTGCAAACGAGCCGCCGTCGCCGATGCGGCCAATCCACGGGGGCGGCCTGCCATCGCGTTGCTGGAGCCGGTGGTGCGCAAATCCCGGATCAGACCATCCAGGCTTTCGTACGTCAGGGTGATCACCTCCATGTCCATCACCGGTTCGGCAAATCCACACTGCACCAACACATCGCCGATATCGTGCAGATCGATGAACTGCTTGACATGCCATGCCGGCTGGCCGGCGCTCACGCCCTGGCTATCGGTCTCTGCCCAGGCAGAACGCAGTTCCTTGAGGGTATCGGGCCCGAGCAAACTGAATGTCAAGAGGCCGCCCACCGAGAGCACCCGATTTGCCTCCCGAATCGCGGGTGCCGGATCGTCCAGCCAGTGCAAAGCGAGGTTTGACCAGACCAGGTCAAACGCGCCATGCCGAAATGGCAGGGTTGAAAGGTCGCCGCACACACCCGAGACACTGCTGCGAAAGGTGCGATTAAACCAGCCCTGAGGGGGCGCGGCACGCCGCACCATCGGTTCTGCAAAATCGAGCGCCACTTGCCGGGCGCCCGGGAATCGGTCCGCCAGAAGGGGCAGGGATCCGCCGATGGCGCATCCAGCATCGAGCAGGTGCTTTGGCACGAGTTTGACCAGATCCAGCCGCTCGCGCATGCGCCGCGCCACCTCCCGATGCAGAGCATCTCCTTCTGCGAACGTCTTCGCGGCCCGTGCGGCGTTGCGTCGCAGGGCCGTGCGTTCCGCAAAGAACGGTTCGCCAGCGCCCATGGATGCTGCCATACCGGTATTCGGCCCATCCAGAACCATGTTGGGGTTACCCATCAGTGCAGGATCGCGCATGGTTTGCGGGCGCGCCGTTCAGCGGTGGCCCGCTGCAGGGCGCACCATCGCACAAGTTGTGGGCTGAGCCGTGGCATACCCCTCAATTCTGGCATTGGTCTGAAAACCGGTACCGGATTGTTCGGTGTCTGCCACCACATCTTTCGGCCCCCCTTGTGCCGCCACCATGGCCAGGGTCGACACGTAGAGAGGCTGAATCAGCTGGTGATCCAGTGCACGCATCTGCACCTCGCCGGTGGGCGTATCCAGGCGCATCCCTTCGAGCGCATGGGCCACCTGAAGCGGCTCGATGGAGCCAGCCTTCGCAACCGCAGCAGCAAACATGTCGGCAAGGGTAAAGAACCGCAGGTAGCGCAGATCCTCGGCGTAGCGTTGGCGGAACTGGTCTGCTTGTGCTGCCAGCACCCGCTTGTTGCCCTCCACAACATTGGGATGCCACTCATTGACTTGCTTCAGGCGCCCGACTCCGGCCCTGCCAATCGCCGTTACGGCGCCCGGCGAACCTGCGTAGAAAGTGTAGAAATCACCGTTAAAGCCCATCTCACGCGCGGATTTCACCAGCAGGGCCAGATCCGTTCCCCAGTTGCCCGTGATGACGGCGTCAGCGCCGGCCGCCTTGATTTTGGCTATGTAGGGAGAAAAATCACGCACCGTTCCAATCGGATGTAAATCCTCCCCTACCACGCGGGCTGCGGGCAGCTTGCGCGCGAGCATTTCCCGTGCCGACCGCGCCACATGCCGGCCAAAGGAGTAATCCTGGCCCACCAGATAGATGTTCTTCGCACGGCCATCGCGGACAAGGGCTTCCACCAACGCTTCCATGCGCATGTCAACGGAAGCATCGAAGCGAAAATGCCAGAAACTGCACTTCGCATTGGTCAGATCAGGGTCCAGGGCGGCATAGTTGAAGAAAACCATTTCCCGACCCGGATTGCGTGCGTTGTGTTTGTCGATGGCATCGATCAATGCCAGCGCTGCGGCCGAGCTCTGCCCCTGCAGGACATAACGGATTCCTTGATCTGCGGCAACACGCAATTGGATCAGTGCCTCTTGGGCAGAGGCCTTGTTGTCCAGCGGTACCAGTTGGACACGAGCCCCCCTCAGTGCGCGGGTTACTTCAGGCCGCTCGAATGCCGCGCGAAAATGCTTGAGCGCTGATTCACCGGTATTGGCGAATGGCCCGGAGAGCGGATCAATAAAGGCGATTCTGACCGGCGCGAAAGCGCCCGACGCCGTGCGCTGCTGGGCTCCGACGCCTTTGACCGCAGCCAAAGCCAGGCAAACGGCCATGACGAAAACCGCGACGCATTTTCTTGGGACAATCCGCAAAACCATGCCATATCCATTTTCAGTAAACCAACCCTTCCATTGTCGCTCAGAGCGCGCTCGCTGCTCAGCCGGATGGTCGGCGCAGGCCAGGGCACGCCATTTTCCGCACCAGATGCGCTTGGTTCAGAGATGACGCTATTCGGTGGCCTGCTGCGCCTGGCCAGTGAGCAGGATTGCGCCCTGTGCGGTGAGCTCGCGCAATCGTCCGTGTGCCTGCCCTGTTCAGGGCAGCGACCAATGCTCCCGCAATCCAGATGTGCGCGCTGCGCGCTGCCGGTGCCAGGAGCGGCACAGTGCGGTCACTGCATGACGGCCACGCCGTGCTACGACATCACGCTCGCGGCATTTGCCTACGGCGGCCCGATAAGTGAAGCAATCGTTCGCCTGAAGTACCGCACCGGGCTGGGTCTGGCGCCAACCTTATCAGACTGGCTCAACCAGGCGGTGGCGCCCGCGCTGTCTACCTTGCCCATGGCTGGCGGTCGGCCCGATCTCGTCGTGCCCATGCCATTAGCGCGCGAGCGTCTGGCCGAGCGTGGTTTCAACCAGGCGCTGGAACTGGCACGGCCGCTCGCGCGCAAGAATCGTTTGCGTCTGGCGCCCCTTGCAGTTCACCGGATTCGCCACACACCGCCACAGGCAGGCCTCTCGCTACAAGAACGTTCGGGAAATGTTCGGCACGCATTTAGCGTCAGCCAACGCCTTGATGGCCTGCACGTGGCTGTGGTAGACGATGTCATGACCACCGGCGCCACCCTCAACGAACTGGCGCGCAGCCTGAAGGAGGCCGGGGCCGCCAGCGTGACAAATTGGGTGCTGGCGCGAACGCTTGCACCCGAGGAGCATCATGGACGTACCGACTACAATGCTGCGCCGGGTTGAAAATGACGGTTTGCAACGCCATTTCCGCCATTCCAGTCCGTCTGGTTCGCGTTTGTGACCCGCCTTTTCGACGATTTCTCCAACTCCGGCAACCTGACGCAGGACCATTTTCCGAACCGTATTCAAGCAACCAGCCATGAACTCACCTGATCCTTCTTCGGCTCCGCAAGCTGCGGCCAAACCATCGTCAGGCGTGACCGACGTTACTACCGCCACCTTTGAAGCAGAGGTGATGGAAGCGTCCATGCGCATGCCCGTGGTGATCGATTTCTGGGCGCCCTGGTGCGGCCCCTGCCGCGCACTCACGCCCATGCTGGAAAAAGTGGCAGCACAGTACGCCGGCAAGGTCAAAGTCGTGAAGGTCAACTCGGACGAAAACCCGGAACTGTCACAGGCGTTTCGTGTGCGCAGCATTCCCTATGTCGCCGCAATCGTCGGCGGACAGCTTGCCGACCAGTTCATGGGTGCACAGCCGGAAGGGCAGATCAGGGCCTTCTTTGACAAGATTTCCAAGATGTTTGCCCAGGCAATGCCCGAGGCAGCTGCCGCGTTGCAAAGCGCCGCGCCACCCGCCACACCCGCCTCGCCGGTAGAGCAGAAGCGCGCCGAGGCGATGGCATTGGCACAAGCCGGAGATCTCCAGGGTGCGGTGGATACGCTCAAGGTGGCACTGGCACTGGACCCGGGGAACAACGACACCAAACTCGACCTTGCCGAAATTGAAATGATGGCCGGGTCGTTTGATGACGCCATCCGCCGGCTCGATGAAATCGACTTTCCCCCGGTCGCAGGCGAGCAGGCCGAACGCGTCGCCAAGATCAACCGGCGCGATGGCATCCGTGCCCAGGTGGAAGCTCTCAAGTCGGCACAGGATCTGCCTGCAACGGAAGAACTGGCACGGAAGGCCGCAGCAAACCCGAACGATCTGGGTGCCCGTTACGACTTGGCGCAAGCCCTGATTGCCGATGGCATTTTTGACCAGGCACTGGAGCATTTGATCGAGATCGTGCGACGCGACCGCAAGCTCAACGAGGATGGCGCACGCAAATCGATGATCACCGTCTTTAACATGCTGGGTGGCAACCCCGACTACGCCGATCTGGTGGCGCACTATCGCCGGCAACTTGCCACCGCGCTCAACTAGACGCCGGCCCCGGCATTAAAGCCGCGGCAATGCTGCATATCGTTCTGTACCAGCCGGAGATTCCGCCCAACACGGGCAATGTCATCCGACTGGCGGCCAACACCGGCGCCCAACTGCATCTGGTGGAGCCGCTCGGCTTTCGCATGGAAGAAAAGGCATTGCGGCGCGCCGGCCTGGACTATCACGAGTACGCTCGCGTGGCGGTCCATCCGGGCTGGGAGGCTTGTGCCGCAACGTTCTCCGGCCAGTGGGCGAATGGGCGCGTCTTCGCGCTGTCGACCCGCAACAGCCGCGTGTATGGCGATGTCTCCTTTGCCGACGAAGATGTGTTTGTGTTCGGGCCCGAAACCCGGGGCCTGCCCACCGAGTTGCTGGACTCGTTCCCCTCCTCCCAGCGCCTGCGCATTCCAATGCGTCCCGACAATCGCAGCCTGAATCTGTCGAATGCCGTCGCAGTCGTCGTCATGGAGGCCTGGCGCCAGCTTGGCTTTGCCGGGGCAGTGTAAGCTTCGATCCGCATTTTCAACCCTCGTTCGCCGCAAAGGCGCAGCGTTTACCGGAGGACCGTGCCATGCTGAAACTGATCCGAACCATCCTCACAGCCGGTCTCGCACTGGCCAGTCTGGGCGTGCTGGCACAGGACAAAGTCGTGTATCACTTCGATTCCGGCATCGCCCAGGCAACCAAGGGCCTGCGCAACATTCGCAATCATCTGGACGTAGACCCGAAGGCACAAATTGTGGCCGTCGCGCACGCCGAAGGTGTGGACTTCCTGATGGAGGGTGCCAAGACCAGCAACAATCAGGAATTCGCGGCGCTGGTCGCCGATCTTTCCGGGCGCGGTGTGAAGTTCGAGATTTGCGAGATCACACTCAGGAATCGCAACCTCAAGAAGGATCAATTCATACTGGGACCGTCCTTCACGCCATCCGGCGTGGTACGGATCGCCAATCTGCAGGCACGCGAACGCTACGCCTACATCAAGCCCTAGGCCCGGGCGAGCCTCCGGTTGTTCCCCGTGCGCCGGCGCTAGCCAGTCTGTCCGGCGGTCAGTCTGCTATTCGCTGCGTGCCTCGCGCGCCAGCAGGCCTGCCACGGCATCGCGCGGCCGCGCCCCTTCAAACAACACGGCACACACCGCGCGTGTAATCGGCATCTCGACGCCCAGCCGGTCTGCCAGGGCGAGCGTCTCCCGGGCCGTATAGACACCCTCGGCAACGTGGCCCAGACCGCCCAGCACATCGTCCAGCTTTTGCGCCGATGCCAGTTTGAGACCCACCGTGCGATTGCGTGACAGATCGCCGGTCGCGGTGAGGATCAGATCCCCCATGCCCGTCAGGCCCATGAAGGTTTCCATTTTTCCACCCAACGCGACGCCCAGGCGCGCCATTTCAGCCAGCCCACGCGTGATCAGCGCTGCGCGGGCGTTGTGTCCCAGGCCCAAGCCATCCGAAATGCCAGTCGCGATGGCCATCACGTTCTTGACCGCTCCGCCGACTTCCACGCCCGGCAAATCGTTGCTGGAGTAAATGCGCATCATGCCACCGTGCAACTGTGCGGCGGTACGTGAGGCGAACTCGGCATCGGGGGAGGCCAACGTCAGCGCCACCGGCAGCCCGCGGGCGACCTCAATCGCAAAACTGGGCCCTGATAGTGCACCGTAAGCCGCGCCAGACGCCAGCTCTTCCACGGCGATCTGGTGCGGCAGCTTGGCCGTGCCGGCTTCGAATCCCTTGCACAACCAGATGATCGGCACCTTCACCGCAAGCGCACGCAGTTGCCTCATCGTCGGCCGCAATCCGGCAACGGAAGTCGCAGCGATTACCAGATCGGCCTGAACCGTGGAACCAAAATCCGCGGTGGCTTGCACGCTTTCGGGCACGACGATACCCGGCAGAAACTGTTGGTTCTCCCGGTCAGACCGGATCTGTTCGGGCAACCCCGCTTCTCGCGCCCACAGCGTCACGGTGTGCTGCGCCGAAAGCGCCACGGCAAGCGAAGTACCCCACGCGCCGGCGCCGAGGATGCCAACCTTCATGAGTGCTACAGGCCCCAGACCTGGCTGACGCGGACAAAGCCGACGGCACCGTCAGCATGCCTGACCTTGACCCAGCCGGCGCTTGGGCCTTCGATCAGATCCAGCACCACGTCCTGCGCCACGGTAATGACCGCCCTGGCAGCATCATCAGCCCGTTCGCGCACGGCCAGGGATGCAGGATTCGCCAGCACGGTCCGCTTGTCTGAGAGGAACTTGCGCTCGACCCAGGCCAGATCGCCCGCCTTGTCGCGCACGCGCATCCAGCCTTCGTTGGCAATCACGACTTCTACCGGCATGCCGCGCGGCGCCACAAAGAGCTTCTTGCCGCGCACCGCAGGGGCGTCATACATCACCGAAGCTTCGCTGATCGACCGGAACTCGGCTCCGCTTGACCAGCCGCTGGCAATGCCTGCCAACAGTGCAAGCCCGGCCCGCATCGTCCGCAAGCTACTGGACCTGGTTCGGTGCAGTGATGCCATTGGCTTCGTTCTGACGCAACTGTTCGAGGCGCTGCGCGTAAAACGCTTCGAAGTTGACGTTCGGCAGATGCAGGGCGGGAAAACCGGCTCGCGACACCATGTCGGCCACATTCGCCCGCAAATAAGGAAAAATGATGTTGGCGCAGTGAATGCCGATGATCGGGTCCAGTTGCTCCTGCGGCAAGTTGCGGATCTCGAAGATGCCCGCCTGGGCGATCTCGACCAGAAAGACGACGCGGTCTTTGGCCTTGGTGGTCGCGGTGGCCGTCACCACGACTTCGTACAAGCCTTCCTGGAATTGCTCGGCATTGATGTTCAGCGTCGTTTCAAGTGCCGGCGGCTCCTGCTCCGCAAAAATGCCGGGGGCGTTCGGCAGTTCGATCGACATGTCCTTGACATAGACTTTCTCAAGGTTAAAGACGGCCTGTTCGCCGGTTTCGGCAGCCTGCGCCGCCGCTGTTGCATCAGCCATGAAGGCTCCTGGTAAATGGCGCCGTTTCAGGGCGCCGACTGTGAATCGGGAAGAGGCGAATCCGCGCCGGCGGGATCAAGCGCTCAACAACGGGTCGAGCCCGCCTGCGCGATCCAGCGCCGCCAGATCATCGAAACCACCCACATGGGTCTCGCCGATGTAAATCTGCGGCACGGTACGCCGCCCGGTCTTTTGCATCATGACCTCCCTCTGAGCCGGGTCCAGATCGATGCGGATCTTTTCGTCGATGCTGACGCCCTTGGACGCCAGCAAGGCCTCGGCTCGGGTGCAATACGGGCAAACCCCGGTGCTGTACATGATGATCTTGGGTTGGGACATCGGCGTTCCTCGCAAAAAATCCGGTACTTACTTCGATACAGGCAGCCCCGCCTCGCGCCAGGCATTGAGCCCGCCCTGCAGGATGAACACTTCCTTGATCCCAAGCGCCTTGAGCTTTTCGGCGGATGCGCCAGCACGCATGCCGGTATCGCAGCTGACGATGACCGGCGTGTCCTTGAGCTTGTCGATCTCCGCCTTGCGCTCGTCCATCACCTTCGCCGGAAGGTTCTTCGCATTGGCAATGTGACCACGGGCAAAATCCGCCTGATCGCGAATATCGACCACCACTGCATCGCGCTGGTTGATCAGCTGGGTAGCCTGCAGGGTCGAAAGGCGGTTGCCGCCGCGCCCGCCCGCCACTGCGGGCCATACCAGCATTCCGCCGGATACAAAGGCAACCGCGATCAGCGGCCAGTTATCCACTACAAATTTTTCAATCACGCCTGCTTTTCCTTTTGCCCCGACAGCGGCACGCCACAAAAAACTTCCCTCATCATTTCGACAATCTTCACGGTCCGATTGTCGGCAATCCGGTAGTGCACCTTGTTGGCCTCCTTACGCGTCTTCAAGATCTTCTTGTCGCGCAAGATCGCCAGATGCTGCGACACGTTGCTCTGCGTCGTGCCGACCGCGTCCAGTATCTCCTGAACCGGCATTTCCCCATTGGCCAGCACGCACAACACCTTCAGCCGCAGCGGGTGAGCAATCGCCTTCATTGCCAGCGAGGCCTGCTCAATCTCTTCGGTCTTGCCGATCAGATCGAAGATATCCTCGTACACGCGCGCTGCCGGCATGGTCGATTCCAATGGAACAAGCGAACGATTATAAAATACAAGACACTTCCGGCGGGTCCTCGCCATTCACCTCCTGCTCCAGCACCCCATGCACACCCTTGTCCTGATGCGCCACGGCGAATCGACGTGGAATCTTGAAAACCGCTTTACCGGCTGGACTGACGTCGACCTGACGCCTGCCGGCATCGCTGAAGCCCAGCGCGCGGGCCGTCTCTTGAAGGAAAAAGGGTTGGCCTTCGACGTCGGTTATACGTCAGTGCTCAAGCGCGCCATCAAAACCATGAATACCGCACTGGAAGAGCTTGGTCAGCTGTGGATACCTGTAGAGAAGCATTGGCGCCTGAATGAACGGCACTACGGTGCCCTGCAAGGATTGAACAAGGCCGAAACGGCAGCCCAATATGGCGACGCGCAGGTGTTGATCTGGCGCCGCGCCTATGGCATTGCGCCGAATCCGTTGCCGTTGGACGACGCACGCCATCCACGCTTCGATAGCCGATACCAGGCGCTTGCCGCGAGCGAGCTGCCGGCAACCGAATGCCTGAACGACACCGTGCTTCGGGTCCTGCCCTATTGGGAATCCACCATCGCACCGTCGATCAGGGCCGGCAAGCGCGTCCTGATTGCCGCACACGGCAACAGCCTGCGTGCGCTCATCAAGTACCTCGACAACGTGAGTGAGGAGCAGATTGTTTCGCTCAATGTGCCGACCGCTCAGCCCCTGGTTTACGAACTCGATACCAGTTTGAAACCAATCCGCCACTACTATCTGGCAGATCCGGAAGAAATCGCCAAGGCACAGGCTGCGGTGGCTGCACAAGGGAAAGCCAAGACTTGATTGCCCTCAGACGCCAGCAGTCGCCCGTCCGCCTGGCCCCAAGCGGCGCGCGCTGCTCGATCTGGGTAGTCCGCCTTTTCCTTCTCGTCCTGGTGTGCGTCACAGGGCCACTTGCAGCACTATCGGCACTTGCGAGCAGTGCCGCCAATACGGACGAACTGAAGGAGTTGCGCCAGCGCATCGAAGCGCTCAAAAGAGAACTTGCCGCCACCGAAGGCAATCGAACGGAGGCTGCTGATTCGTTGCGCGAATCCGAGCGTGCCATCTCGGAAGCCAATCGCACTCTGCGCAATCTTTCGCAGGACCGCCAGGGTGCTGAAAAGCGACTGCAGGATTTGGGCCGGCGCAGCCGGGAAGTGAAACAGGAGGCAGACGTGCAGTCCGATCGTCTGGCGCGTCTGATCCACGACCAGTACGTGGCGCGCGAACGCGGCTACCTGCAGATGCTGTTTTCTGGCGAGAATCCGGCGACAGCGGCCCGCGAACTTCACTACGCCAGCTACGCTTCGCGAGCGGAAGCGCGCCTGATTGATCAGCTCCGTGCTGCCGTCAAGGAACTGCAGCGCCTGTCCGGCGAAGCCCGTGATCGCACCATCGAGCTTGCGGACATCGAAGCGCGTCAGAAGGTCGAGCGTGAGCAGCTGGCACGAGAGTCGGAGGTGCGGCGCAAGGTCATGCGCGAGCTGTCGACCAGGATCCGTGCGCAGCGCAAGGAAGTGACGACGCTGGAACAGAACGAGAAACGGCTGACCCAGCTGATCGAAAGGCTGGCACGTGTGACGCGGCCGGCCGAGAAGCCGCGGCGCGCCGGAGAACGGACCGAAGCCCTGCCGGAGACCGGATTCAAGGGCGCCTTTGCCAGTCTGCGCGGAAAGCTGCGTTTTCCAATCCGCGGGGAACTTGCCGGACGGTTTGGCAGTCCACGGGAGGATGGCGGCACGACCTGGAAGGGTGTATTCATTAAAGCTCCCTCCGGAGAGGACGTTAAGGCCATTGCACCCGGGCGAGTCGTATTCGCGGACTGGATACGTGGATTTGGAAATTTGCTGATTCTGGACCACGGTTCGGAATATCTGAGCATTTACGGCAACAACGAAACCATCTTCAAGCAGCCAGGCGAAGTGGTTTCCAGCGGAGACAGCATTGCCCGTGTGGGAAATAGCGGTGGCAACCCGGAAACGGGTCTATACTTTGAATTGAGATTTAAAGGGGCACCGTTTGATCCGCAGAGTTGGATCAAACGTTAAGCATCATCCGCTAGGCAAGCACAAAGGCTGACAACATGGGCACCAAATTGAAGAAAACCGGGCTGGTCGGATTGGGCGTCGCTGCAGGGCTGCTGCTGGGGCTCAATTTCTCGGCCATTGCGCAGCGGGAAATCCGCAACCCGCTCCCCTTGTCTGAAATTCAGGCACTGGCCGAAGTGTTTGGCAACATCAAGCAGGGTTATGTCGAGCCGGTGGAAGACAAGAAGTTGCTGACCGGTGCCGTCAAGGGCATGTTGACGGAGCTGGATCCGCATTCATCCTACCTCGACCCCGAAGAGAACAAGGAATTTGAAACCGGCATCAAGGGCGAGTTTGGTGGCCTCGGCATTGAAGTCGGCACCGAAGAAGGCTACGTCAAGGTGGTATCACCGATAGAGGACACGCCCGCTTTTCGCGCCGGCATCAAGGCCAACGACCTGATCGTCAAGATTGACGACACCACCACCAAGGGGATTTCCCTCAACGATGCCGTCAAGCGCATGCGCGGCAAGCCCAAGACCGCAATCAAGCTGACCATCGCCCGCAAAGGTGAATCCAAGCCACTCGAATTCACTATCGTGCGCGAAGTGATTCGCGTCCAGAGCGTCAAAGCCAAGCTGATCGAGCCAGGTTACGCCCACTTGCGCATCACGCAGTTTCAGGAACCTACCGTGGCCGATATGGCCCGTAACCTGGACCGCATGTACAAGGAAAGCAATGGCAAACTCTCGGGAATCGTGCTGGACCTGCGCAACAATCCGGGGGGCTTGCTCCATGCCTCGATCGGTGTGTCGGCGGCTTTTCTCGAACCCAAAACGCTTGTCGTGTCTTCCAACGGTCGACTGCCGGATACCAAACACGAATACCTTGCGACTCCTGAAGAGTACGCCTTTCGGGCCCGCGAAGACCAGTTGCGCATCCTGCCGGCAAGCCTGAAAAGCGTGCCAATCGTGGTGCTGGTCAACGACGGTTCGGCCTCCGCCTCCGAAATCGTGGCGGGTGCACTGCAGGATCACAAGCGTGCCGTCATCATGGGTCAGCAGACCTTCGGCAAGGGCTCCGTTCAAACCAAGATCAATCTTTCCAACGGCGCCGGCATGAAACTCACGACGGCCCGTTACTACACCCCTTCCGGACGGTCGATTCAGGCCAAGGGTATCGTGCCCGATTGGCTGGTGACCGAAACCGCCGAGGGAGACCGCCGCCCGGCCCGCACGCGCGAGGCCGATTTGGCCGGGCATTTGTCGAACGACAAGGATCCGAATGCCGAGAAGACGCCAGTCGCCAAGCCGGAAGCCAAACCCGCCGCCAAGGCGGATGACAAAAAGGGCGCAGACGACAAGCCGCCTGCGCGCATCGAATACGGCACCAAGGAAGATTTCCAGTTCATGCAGGCAATGAACCTGCTCAAGGGACAGCCAGTGCAAGGTGAACGGTCGACACCGCAAACCGGTGACAAGACGGCAGGCGCGCCGAAGAAATAAGGATTGCCTTTCAGGCAGGCCGCCGAGATGGTATCTCCGGCGGCCTTTTCGTTGCATGACCCGACTCCGTTGAAGTTTTCGGTCCCGCTGCCATCAGCTCATGAACGACGATCAACTGCTCCGCTACTCGCGCCACATTCTCCTGCCGCAGATCGGCATTGAGGGGCAGGAACGCATTGTCGGCGGACACGCGTTGGTCATTGGCGCAGGCGGATTGGGTTCGCCCGCAGCCCTGTATCTGGCTACGGCTGGCACCGGCACCATCACCATTGCCGATGCCGACAACGTCGACCTAACCAACCTGCAGCGCCAGATCCTGCACGTGAGCGAAAGCGTCGGGAGCCCGAAGGCGCATTCGGCGCGGCGGACCATTGCCCGGTACAACTCGGCGGTGCACGTCGAGGCAATCGAGGAGAGAGTGGAAGGAACGCGGCTGGCCGAGTTGGTCGCAGCAGCGGATGTAGTGGTCGATTGCTGTGACAATTTCGCCACGCGCCACGCTGTCAACCGCGCCTGCGTCAGGTTCCGCAAACCCCTGGTTTCCGGAGCCGCGATCCGTTTCGATGGCCAGGTCAGCGTGTTTGACATGCGCGATGTGGACGCGCCCTGTTACCACTGCCTGTTTCCGGAAGGGCAGGATCTGGAAGAGCTGCGCTGTGCCGTCATGGGCGTCTTTGCGCCGATCACGGGAATCATCGGTACCATTCAGGCGGCCGAGGCGCTGAAGGTGCTGGCGGACACCGGCGAAACCCTCAAGGGCAGGCTGCTACTGCTTGATGGCCTCTCGATGGAATGGCGCTCGATCAATATCAAGAAGGATCCGGCTTGCCCCGTCTGCGGAAACCTGCACCAATAGCAGGTCAAGCAGGGTTCAACCCAGCATCAAGGGCAACTGCTTGTCAAAGCCCTCGACCGGCAGCTTCTTGAAGCCGCTGCGGGCAAACTGCAGCCAGCGCCCGATCACGAAACACATCAGAACATTGGCTTGGGCCGCAGGATCGAGTGCCGGCGGCAGTTCATTCTGGGTAATCGCCACCCTGAGGCATTGCTTGAGTGCTGCCTCCAGCTTTTCCATCAGCGCAGTAATGCGTACCTGCAGGCGTTCATCCTCGTGGACCAGGGCATCGCCAAGCAGCACGCGCGTCATGCCGGGATTTTGCTGCGCAAACCGCAGCATCATGAGCAGAATTGCATGAATCTGCTTGATACCCTGCGTCTCTTCGGCGGTAATCTGATTGATCAACCCGAGCAGCGATGATTCGATGAATTCGATCAGGCCCTCGAACATTTGCGCCTTGCTGGCGAAGTGCCGGTACAGGGCCGCCTCGGATACATCCAGCTTCTTGGCCATAGCGGCCGTGGTGATCTTTTCCCCTTTGGGGTTTTCCAGCATCTGTGCGATCAACTGCAAAATCTGCGTCTTGCGTTCACCCGAGCGCGGCGGCATGTGTGATCCCTCGCTATTTATGAAAGCCTTGTGTGGCAATGCCTGTGCAGGTCCAGCACGGAGTGTACCCGCACTTGCACGTGGCGCGGCAGCACGCGCGAACCGATATCCTCCATGGCTGCCAGGCCGGTGCCTGCCCGTCTCGCCTTCTCGGCTTCCTTGGCGGGCCCGGCAATCCACACCGTGCGCAAGCCAAGCCTGTGGGCGGTTCGGAGGTTATCAAGATTGTCTTCGACCATTACCGTGCGCGCAGGTATGGCACCGTGCCGCACCAGTATCTTGCGTAGCGACGATACCGCCGGCTTGGGTACGTAGCGCATCGACTCGATTGTCTCGATCGCATCGAAGTGACGCAGCACGCGCATCGCCTTGAGTACCGCCATGACATAGTGCCTAGGAGCATTAGACACCAGCACCTTGCGCCCCGGCAAATGCTTGAGCCAGCGTGCCACCGCGCGGTCAAAATCGATGATGTCGATGAGGTCGGGGAACTGGTGGGTTTCGGCAAGAAAGTGCGCAGGATCGGTGCCATGCCGTTTCATCAAGCCCAGCAGAGTGGCACCGTAGCGCTGCCAGTATGCCTTGCGCAGCGCGTTGGCCTCGTGCTCAGGCATGCCGACATGGCGCATGACGTACTCGGTCATGGCGCGGTTCATGCGGTCAAAAATCACCGGTGTGGCCCGATGGAGCGTGTCATCGAGGTCAATCAGCCAGAGCAGGGAGGAACGGGTTGACATGCGCGGGCAGGCTAGGTGGGGGCGATGCGTGTTGCTACACTTGGGGACAAATGCCATTGTCGCCCAATCGGTCACGCAAGCCGTCGCTGGTCCAGTCAGTCGATTTGCGTCCGCTCAAACTCTCAAGACACTTCACGCTGGCTACGCTGACTTACTCTGACACTGCGCGTCAGCATGGGCTGGACAATCAGCCCAACATGGAACACCTGGCCAACTTGCGCAGGCTTGCGCGCAGCCTGGAATCGATTCAGCAGCTTCTCGGACGCCCGCTCAGCATTAACAGCGCCTATCGCAGCCCGCAACTGAATCAACTGGTGGGCGGTGTACCGACATCCCGGCACGCATTGGGACTGGCTGCCGATTTTGTCTGCCCTGACTTCGGCGACCCACTTGCAGTAGCCCGGACAATCGCCGCCTCCCCGCTCCGGTTTGATCAACTCATCCATGAATACGGCCGCTGGGTGCACTTTGGGCTGGCGCCGCACGGCGCCAGGGCGCGGCGCGAATTGCTCACCATTTGCAATGCCCAACAAGGTTATGTGGACGGCCTGTTCCCCTGCCAATCCGGCACCTGATCACAAGAAGAGCGCTCTCACCCGATTCTGAACGCCGCACGCGCGCCGGCGCGGACCAGTGGCCGGTTGCTCCTTTCCGCACCCGATAGGGTGAGCTACCAAGGGGCTCGCTCGCCAAGGCAAGCGCTGTCATCCGGTGCGACCCATGTTGCGCCGCAGCGTGACACATCATCAACAGAAAATTAGAATTTACTTATATATTGTCATCAGGGCTCCCGATGCAACTTGATTCTTCCTCCGGACGCATCCAGAAAGCGCCGGAGAACTTCCTCAGTGCACAGGACATTCGGCAAGTACAGGCAGGGCGCCGGGCGTTTCTGCGCAAGGCCTTTCTGGCTGCCGGCGCAGGCGCTGCGGGCTCTGCCATTGCCCAGTCACAAGGCGAAGCGGTCATCCTCGAGAAACAGCAACACGCCACCACGCTGGGGCTGCCGGTGGCGACCAACGGTTACGGCGTGCCCTCGAAGTTTGAGGCGAACCTGATGCGGCGCGAATCTCCGGGCCTGACGCGTGTCGCCGCAGCGTCAGTGTCGTTTTCCCCCTTGCAAGGCATGTTCGGCATCATCACCGCAACCGGGCTGCACTTCGAACGGCATCATCAGGGCTGGTACGACATTGACCCATCGAAGCATCGCCTGATGATCAATGGATCCGACCCAAGCCTGCTCAAGACGCCCAAGGTATTCACGATGGACGACCTGATGCGCCTGCCTTCGGTATCGCGTATCCACTTCATCGAATGCGGTGCCAACACCGGCATGGAATGGGGCAACGTCGCCGTACCGACCGTGCAGTACACCCACGGCATGCTTTCCTGCGGTGAGTTCACTGGCGTGCCGCTGCGCGACATCCTGGAACACTGTGGCGCCAACTTCAGGAAAGGCCGCTTCGTGCTGGCGGAAGGCGGCGACGGCTCCGGCATGACGCGCACCATCCCGATGGAAAAAGTGGAGTCTGGCGAGGTACTGGTAGCCTACGGCATGAACGGCGAAATGCTGCGCCCGGAGAACGGCTATCCCCTGCGCCTGGTCGTACCCGGGATTCAGGGGGTCTCCTGGGTCAAGTGGCTGCGCCGCATCGAGGTGGGCGATCAGCCCTATGCGACGAAAGATGAGGCAGTCCACTACATCGACATGATGCCGGATGGCCTGCACCGGCAGTACACCTCCATCCAGGAGGTCAAGTCCGTCATCACCAGCCCATCTGGCGGCCAGACCATGTTGGACAAGGGCCACTACAACGTGACGGGCCTTGCCTGGAGCGGCCGAGGCAAGATCAGGCGCGTCGATGTCAGCTTTGATGGCGGCAGGAACTGGAAAGCAGCGCGCTTGCAGACCCCGGTGCTCTCCAAATGCCTCACCCGTTTCAATATCAGCTGGATCTGGAACGGCGAGCCGGCCATCCTGCAGAGCCGCGCGATTGACGAAACCGGCCATGTTCAGCCGACAAAAAAACAACTTGCCGCTGTACGCGGCACGCGCTCGATTTACCACAACAATGCAATCCAGAGCTGGCGCGTGAAGCCGGATGGCGAGGTGGGCAATGTCCAGGTCAGCTGAATCCGTGCCAAGCCTGCGTTTCCTCTCGTACACGGTCGCCCTGGTGGCTGCCTGGGTGCTTGCGCTACCGGCAGGCGCGCAGTCCCCGGTCAAATCAGCGCCAAAACAGGCCGACGCTGCCACCAAGGCAGCCCCGCCGGGCCATCGCAATCCAGCCTTCACAGGCATTGGTCGATTGGCGACCCCGGCAGAAGTCGCCGCCTGGGACATTGATGTGCGGCCCGACTTCAAGGGCCTGCCCAAGGGCTCGGGTTCGGTGGCCAAAGGTCAGGACGTCTGGGAAGCCAAGTGCGCCTCCTGTCACGGCGTATTCGGAGAATCGAATGAGGTCTTTACGCCCATTGCCACCGGCATCGCCAAAGAGGACATCAAGACCGGCCGCGCCTCCAACCTTACCAAGGACGGACTGCAGCGCTCGACCATGATGAAGCTGGCCACCTTGTCCTCCATGTGGGACTACATCAATCGCGCGATGCCATGGAATGCGCCCAAGACACTCACGACCGAGGAGGTGTACGCCGTCACCGCCTACATCCTGAACCTTGCCAATGTGGTTCCGGATGATTTTGTCCTTTCCGACAGCAATATCAAGGAAGCACAGGCACGCATGCCCAACCGTAACGGCATGACGCGGGCGCACGGCATGTGGACGGCACGCGACAAGCCGGATGTGCAAGGTTCGGCGTGCATGAGCAACTGCGCGGTCGAACCGAAGATTGCTTCCTTCCTTCCGGACCATGCCAGGAATGCCCACGGCAACCTGCAGGAACAGAACCGCCTTGTCGGCGGGGTGCGCGGCGTCAACACTGCCGCCGCCGGAAAGGCGACGCCTGCCAAGCCGGCATCGGAGTTTGCCGGGATCCGCGACATTGCCAACAAAGCGGCCTGCCTGGCCTGCCATGGCCTCGACAAGAAGCTGGTGGGTCCAGGGTTCAGCGAGATCGCCGCCAGGTACAAGGCACAGGACAACGCGGAGAGTTATCTCGCGGGTAAAATCAGGGGCGGAGCCCAAGGCGTCTGGGGCGCTACGCCCATGCCACCCGCGCCCGTCAGCGAGGCAGAGGCAACCCGACTGGCACAGTGGATTCTGAAAGGGACCCCTGAGTAGGACCAACGTACGTTGAATTCATGTTTTCCAGGCGGCATCCTGTAGAGCGGGAATGCCGGCCTGATGCAGTACCGCCCCGTCTTATCATTCGCAATTCCTTGAAGGAGAACATCATGAAGCAAGCTGGTCTTTCCCGCCGCAAGGCGCTCAAGCAAGGCAGCGCCCTGGGCATCTTTGGACTGTTCGTCAACGCTGGACTGGTCAGCGTCGGCCACGCACAAGGCGCGTGGAACCAGGCCGCCTTTGCTGCCAAAGGCGTGGCGGACGTGGTCAAGAGCCTGGGCGGCGCGGCTCCCTCGCCCACCAAGGATGTCAGCTGGGGTTCCACCCCGGAGATCGCCGAGAACGGCGCGGTGGTACCGATCGGCGTCGAAAGCAAGCTGCCGAAAACCGAATCGATTTCGATTCTCGTCGAGAAGAACCCCAACAGCCTGGCCGCCAGCTTCCTGATTCCCGCCGGCACCGACCCGAATGTGAGCACCCGCGTCAAGATGGGCGAGACCTCGATGGTGCACGCCCTGATCAAGGCTGATGGCAAGTATTACGTGGCTTCCCGCGAGATCAAGGTCACTCTGGGCGGGTGCGGCGGCTGAGCACAGCCCAATCCACGCTTCCGCACGACACCTCGAACCCCACCAACTGACATCTCCAGGAGAGCACCATGGCAGACCCGATGCGCATTCGCGCCAAAGTTGAAGGCGACAAAACTGTCGTCCGTGTATTGATGAGCCACGAAATGGAAACCGGCCAGCGCCGGGACAGTTCCGGCAAAACCGTGCCGGCCCATTTCATCCAGCAGGTGACAGCCACCCACAATGGCAAGACGGTCTTGTCTGCCCAGTGGGGACCTGCCGTTTCCAAGAATCCGTACCTGCAGTTCCAGTTTTCTGGTGCCAAGGTCGGCGACAAGATTCAAGTCACCTGGATCGACAACAAGGGTGAGAAACGCACCGACGAAGCGACCATCAGCTGACCCCAGCGCCGGTAGCGTCATCTGCTACCTGACGAAGCGGTGCGTCCGAACGCCGCGAAAACGCATAACCAGGAGACGAGATGAATCAATGGATCAAACCTGTGTTCGTTGCCGGGCTGTTCCTGTCGTGGACATGTGCCCACGCACAAGCGGGCGATGACACCATCAAGAAGATCGAGGAATACCGTCAGGCGCTTGCGGGCGGTAACCCAGCCGAGCTCTGGGAAGCGCGCGGCGAGGATCTATGGAAGAAGAAGGCGGGGCCGAAGAACGTCTCGCTGGAAACCTGCGACCTGGGCCTTGGCCCCGGCAAGGTGCAGGGCGCCTATGCCGTGTTGCCCAAGTACTTCGCCGATGCCGGGCGGGTGATGGATCTGGAAACACGTCTGGTTCATTGCAAGATGACCATCCAGGGCATGAGTGCAGCCGACGCCAAGAGACAACCGTTTGGTGCCGGCACCAATCGGTCTGAAAACGAAGCTTTGGTCGCCTACATCACGTCCGAATCGAAAGGCGTGAAGATGAACGTCGCGATGAACCATCCGAAAGAGAAGGAAATGTACAACCTGGGCAAAAAGATGTTTTTCTTTCGCGGTGGCCCACATGATTTTTCCTGCGCAACCTGCCACTCGGAAGCCGGCAAACGGATCCGACTGCAGGATCTCCCCAATCTGACCGAGACAAAGGATGCTCAGCGCGCCTACACCACCTGGCCAGCCTACCGCGTCTCCCAGGGGGAGTTGCGTACATTTCAATGGCGCCTGAACGATTGCTTCCGTCAGCAACGTTTTCCGGACCTTGATTTCACCTCGGATGCCTCGGTGGCGATCACCATGTTCCTGGCACGCAATGCAAACGGCGCAGAGTTCAATGCGCCGGCCATCAAACGCTGATTGGCCAAGAGCCGCTCCCAGAGCCACTATGAGAGGAATACACACATGAAACCGTTGACTGGAGCCATTCTTGGCGCAGGCATTGCTGCGATTGTGGCAGGGTGCGCCACCATGAGCGATGCCGAACTAACGCGGCAGGCTGCCGACGTGCTGCGCGCTTCCTTCAAGGAACGCGGCCAGGCCAAACTGGACCGTCTCAATCAGGACAACCCGCAGGCCCTGTGCAGCATCGACAACGGCAAACCGCTTGCCAAAGAGGTCAGCGCGGCGCTGGAGAAGGCGCAGATGGAACTCATCAAGTATCCGGCGGACGGCAAGCTGCTGGGCGACTGGCGCGCGGGAGAGCGGGTGGCACAATCAGGCGTCGGCAAACAGTTCTCCGACGATCCGAAGAATCCTGCCGGCGGTAACTGCTATGCCTGCCATCAGATCTCACCGCAGGAAATCTCGTTCGGCACTATCGGACCAAGCTTGCTCGGATTCGGCAAACTGCGCGGCAATTCGGAGGCCATTCAGCGCTATACCTACGGCAAGATCTACAACCCGCAAGCCTACAGTGCATGCTCGAACATGCCGCGTTTCGGTCACAACGACATCCTGACAGAGCAGCAGATCAAGGACGTCACCGCCCTGCTGCTGGATCCCAATTCGCCAGTCAACAAATAGGCCGGCCTGAGTCAGGGCGGGGTTCCCGCCCTTTTTTTCTGCAACTACATAAGAGTTAGCTGATGAACCGTCGCGAGTTTCTGAATGTGTTGGCGGCCGCCAGCGCGAGCGGCCTGGCGCTGGACGGCACCGAAGCATTCGCCGCCGATCCTGCCGCAGGTCTGTACGACTTCAAGGCCTTCGGCAACGTGCATGTGATGCACTTTACCGACTGCCACGCGCAATTGCTGCCGGTCTACTTTCGCGAGCCGAACGTGAACCTGGGTGTCGGCGAAGCGATTGGCCGGCCACCGCACCTGGTCGGGGCGGCGCTGCTCAACTACTTCAAGATGAACCCGGCAGCCGCACCCGCCGGCTTTGCGCGCGACTTCGCCCGCAACATGGCCCACGCCTTTACCCACCTCGATTTCGTGCGGGCGGCCAAGCTCTACGGCAAGACCGGTGGCTTCGCACATATGGCGACGCTGGTCAAGAAACTGCGTGCAGAACGACCCGGCGCCCTGCTGCTTGATGGAGGTGACACGTGGCAGGGGTCTGCCACGGCGCTCTGGAGCAACGGCCAGGACATGGTCGATGCCTGCAAGCTTCTTGGTGTGGATGTCATGACCGGCCATTGGGAGTTCACGCTCGGGGCCAAACGCGTCGAGGAGGTGGTGGCGAAAGACTTCAAGGGCAAGATCGACTTTGTCGCGCAGAACATCAAGACCGCCGATTTCGGCGACCCGGTGTTTCCCGGCTACGTCATGAAGGAGGTCAATGGCGTGCCGGTGGCCATCGTGGGTCAGGCGTTTCCCTATACGCCGATCGCCAACCCGCGCTACCTGGTCGCTGACTGGAACTTCGGTATCCAGGAAGAGAGCATGCAGAAAACCGTGAACGAAGCCCGCGCCAAGGGTGCCGCAGCGGTGATCCTGCTCTCGCACAACGGCATGGATGTCGACATCAAGATGGCCTCCCGTGTCACCGGCATCGACGCCATCATGGGCGGCCACACCCACGACGGCGTCCCGCAACCGGTGATCGTCAAGAATGCCAACGGTCAGACGCTGGTGACCAACGCCGGCAGCAACACCAAGTTTCTCGGCGTGCTGGACCTTGAGGTCAAGGACAGGCGAGTGACCGATTTCCGCTACAGGCTGTTGCCCGTGTTCTCCAACTATCTCAAGGCTGACACGGAAATGCAGGCGTACATCGACAAAGTGCGCGCGCCACACAAGGCGAAGCTGGAAGAGAAACTGGCCGTCACCGAAGCCCTGCTCTACCGTCGCGGCAATTTCAATGGCACATTGGACCAGGTCATCCTCAATGCGCTGATGGAAGTCAAAGGTGCCGACATCGCCTTCTCCCCCGGCTTTCGCTGGGGTACCTCGCTCCTTCCCGGTCAGTCCATCACGATGGACCATGTGATGGACCAGACGGCGATCACCTATCCCCACGTAACACTGAACGAGTTCACCGGCGAGCAGATCAAGACCATCATGGAAGACGTGTGCGACAACCTGTTCAATCCGGACCCGTACTACCAGCAGGGTGGCGACATGGTGCGGGTGGGCGGCATGACTTACGCATGTGATCCGAATGGCAGGATGGGGGGCAGGATCTCCGACATGCGCCTGAACGGCAAGGCGATGGAGGCCGACAAGAAGTACAAGGTAGCCGGGTGGGCACCGGTCGCCGAAGGCGCGAAGGGCGAACCCATCTGGGAGTTGGTCGCAGGCTACATGCGCTCGAAGAAAGTGATCAGGCCGGTCAAGCTGAACCTGCCGAAGATCAAGGGAATGGAATCGAACCCGGGAATCGCCCTATGAACCACCGCTTGTGTTGCATGCTGGTCGCCAGCTGCTGCCTGCTCCCCACGTTTGCTGGGGCGCAATCCAGTGCAAGTGGCACGTTCTCGGTCAAACACCTGACACCCGAAACGGCACTGGCTGCCGCGCGTGCCGCTCTGGAGAGTTGCCGCAAGGCGGGCTATCAGGTGGGCGTAGCGGTGGTGGATCGAAGCGGAACGACGCAGGTATTTTTACGCGATCGCTTCGCCGGCGCACATACGGTTGAAGTGGCGATCAACAAGGCCTGGACATCGGCCAGTTTTCGTATCAGCACGGCGGCGCTGGCGCAGGAAACGCAGGCCGGCAGACCGATGAGCGGCATTCGCGCCACACCGCGTGTCGCCGCGTTCGGCGGCGGCTTGCCGATCGAGGCGGGCGGCGCCGTGCTGGGTGCCATCGGCGTCTCCGGCGCACCCGGGGGTGACGCTGACGAAGCGTGCGCCAAAGCGGGCATCAAGGCCATCGAAGACGCCATCGAATTCTAGGCGCCTGGACCGTGCTCAACCGCCGCCGCCTGATCGCGACCGCGCCCGCCTTGCCGGCACTGCTGATGGTACCAATGGCGCATGCGGCTTGGGCAATTGGAGAAGCAGTCAAATTGCCGCCCCTGACAATGCTCGATGGCAGCACTCTGGAGCCGGCAGTACTGCAAGGCAAAGTGGTCGTCGTGCAGTTCTGGGCGTCCTGGTGTCCGTTTTGTGCCAAGCAGAATCCCCTGATCGAGAACTTGCATCGCACCCATCGCAGCCGGGGGCTGGAAATTGTTACCGTCAGCATCGACAAAACCCGCGAGGCCGCAGCCACCTACATGCGCTCCAAGGGCTATACGTTTCGGGCCGGCATGGTCACCCCGGCATGGGAAGCCATCTTTCGACTGCGCAAGGGCTTGCCGCAAATCTACGTGATCGGACGCGACAGCCGGGTGCTGCAGTCCGACATGGGCGAAATGTTCGAAGAGGACGTGAAGGCCATCGCCCGACACCTCTAGCCTGGCTGCCTGAGTGACGCTATCGACGACGGCTGCCCGCATCGACCGGATGCCGAATCCATCCGATCGAGTGCACCTGAAAACCTAAGCGGCTGCCGGCAATCTCGCCTTGACAGAGGCGACGGCCTTGGCCTCGGTGAGCGACGCGCAGAAGCCGCTGGCGTACAGACAGCATGCAAGCTGATTCAGGATGGGGAGCGGAATCGGATGGGCACCATCCAGTGCTCCGGTGATCCAGTGCGCCGTCGTGCGGGCATCGCATTCGTCCGGCAGGGCAGGCAAACTGTCAAGGCTGCCATGTTCGGCCGCGAACAGGATCGCGGCTTCGCGGTCGTGCAGGTATTCAATCTGTGGCCGACGCTTCGGGTTGGCGAATGCCTCCCCCTCTGTCCCTCGCATCAGCAGCGCACGGCCATCACCGGCGAGAAAGAACTCGCGCAGCTTGTCGGCATACGCCGGGTGCGTGACACTGACCATACGTACACCGCCGCCACAGGCGTCCGCCCCGAAAGGGTCCACCAGCTTGGCCACCGTGTGCGCCGACGAGCGCACGCCAAGCCGGCTGCGCAGCGCCAGCAGGGCTGACAGGCCAGGAGCAAGTGCCCCTACCGGCACGAACGCCAAGCCATCGTCGTAAAGCGCCTGCTGCGCCCTGCGGCTGTTCGCCTGGGGCAGGATGCCCAGCTCACGAAACACGTAAGCCGCCGCCACGCGCCCTTCACTCTCCAGCACGCCGTGGATCAGGACGGGAACGCCCATTCGCTTGAGCAAGAGTACCAGCAATGGCATCAGATTCGCTTGTCGCCGGGCGCCGTTGTAACTTGGAATGACGACGGGGCGCAAACGCCGATCAGGCGACTTCAGTTGCACAACGCGCTCGTCCAGTGCGGCGTGAAATCCCTGCAGTTCGGTCAGAGACTCGGTCTTGAAGCGGAATGCCAACAACAATGCCCCGAGCTCCAGCTCCGGTACACCGCCATCCAGCATGGCGCCAAACAGCCGGCGTGCATCATCGAAGCCGAGGTCACGCGCACCGCGCTCGCCCCGCCCTACCTCCTTGAGAATCAATCCGAAGTTCATGTGCGGCTCCCGTCTCCCTCACCAAAGCTTGAGTCCGCCCCATCGACTCAGGGTAGATCACGGATCACCTGAGTTGTTGATCTGAGCCGAACGTATATCCTGCGTTTACAGGGATGACAACGCAACTGCCGTGCCAGAAGAAAGCCGATAATTTTTGCAAAGCAGCATCGGGGTGGCCACAAAACCCGGAAACTTTTGTACACTTGAAGAGAAGCGCAATTTCCCTCAAGGAGCGGGTGCATGTTTGCCATCGTGTACAAACAAGATCGAATTCCAATGTGTGCACGCTTGAAGGAGGCGGGGCCTGACGCCATCGTGACCTGGGACAACGGTGACCAGGCGAAGGCATTCCTTTCGAGCAAGGGCGATGAGTTTGTGGCCGGATACGATGTGGTTGCCATTAGCGACGACACGCTCGCAGACATGGCCAAGGCCATGGGTATCAAGGAAGAAGAAATCGAGTTGGTGCCGTTCCCCTCGTAGCAGCATCCCGGCGCCAAGACGAGAAACGACTTGGCACCGATTTGGGCCTTTCGGAGTGCCCCCGCACCTTCACAGTGCACCACACCGGTAGCAAGCCTGTAGCGGGCCCGTAGTGGCCCCTCTGCGGCACCCCTGAAGCGGTTCGCGGTTGCGTCTGACCGCATCGCCAGTTCAAATTTCCAGCCAGCAGAATACGCGGTTCGTCGTCTTGGCGTGCCTCCAGAGGGCTCAAGCGCGGCCCCAAAACACGCGCATGGCCCACTCGCCGATTAATCAAGAATCCACTTTAAATAAATTACTTTAAAGAAGCCTTTCAAGTCCTTGTCCCGCAATACATTTAAACTGTAAACCCCTGATTATTAAGGCATTTTCACTTCATTTCCCCTAGTCAGCATCCATCTTGACGCGTACACTTGCCTTCCCTGAAGCACCGAGATCGCGCCCGCAAGAGCGCTCCCGTCATGCATGCTGGCAACAATGGCTCCGACTGAATTGCCCTGCCGTCGCCGCCCTCGCGCGCTGCTTCGCGCTGGGTTGCACGCGATGGTTGTCGCTACCGTCGCTTGCCTGTCGATGCCGTCCTACTCGCTGGATGAGGCAAGTGCCTTGTCCAGTACCCCTGCCGGTGGCGGAATCGCGGCGATGCATGCCGACCTGAAGTTTTCCATGCTCAGCGCTCCGCGCGCCAGTACCGGCGAAGGCAATGACAAGCTGCTGATGCTGGAACGCCAGATTCGGCGCGTTGCAGCCCCTCTGGAGACGGCTGCACGCGGACTGTTTCCAGTCATGATGCGGCGAATCAACGCCTTTGAGCCCTATGTTGCGCAGGCAGAGCACATCGAGACGCGTTCGAGCGCCGCTGGAAAGATCGCCATCAATCACGGGGTGGGCAGATTGGCGCCAACAGACGACTGGATCGCCTTCGTGCTGGCTCGCGAAATGGGCCACGTGCTGGCGGGTCATCATGAATCGAATTCCACTGCCTCGATCGTCACTTCGGTCATCATGAACCTGCTTCTGCCCGGTAGCAGTCTGATCAAGAGCGCCATCTCGGCAGCAGGATCGGAGGTGGCTGCGGCAAGCAACGCCCCCCAACAGGTGCGCGAAGCCGACGAGATCGCCGTTCGCCTTCTTGAAGCTGCGGGCTACGATCTGCGCGCCGTGGCCCTCAGTCTGGCCACCGGCCCCAGCGCTGCCGATTTGGGGGAAGGCGCATGGTCGGAGAAGCTCGCTCAATCGTCTGCGCAGTTCATCGCCAAGGCACGCCCTGCGGCCCCGCCTGTGGCAGCTGCGTCCGGGCCCATTCCGGCCGTGCTTCCGGTCACCGCGGTGGCAAGCGTGGCATCCGCGCCCGTCGCTCGCCTGCCTGTCGTGGACGAGCCGTTGATTCGCCAGCGCCCCTCGGGCGTGGCCGGCCCCTTGATGCTGGGTGGGTATCTGGTACCACCTCGCAGGATGGAGTAGCCGCAAGGCTGCTCTCACACGCGCAGCGAACTGCCCGGGCAATCCGCCCCGGCTTTAAAGCACTGCCAGGGCGCAGACCTAAAGCGCGAGCAGTTCCCGCGCCGCTGCATGCAAGGCACTGTTCGGTGATGCCAGCGCGGTGCAAACGGTGAAATGATCGTGCCCCGGCATCGGAACATCCTTTACAAATACCGATCCCCAGCGTGCCGCCAAATCTGCAGCCTGGCGATGAAATTCACTGCTTTCCAGACCGCCCACGGCGGTCATGAGGGGGGCGTGTGTCGCCGGCGACATGCAGGCCGGGCTCATTGCGGTTGCGCGTTTTGCCGTAAGGGCGAGCGTGCTACCCAGAAACGTCGTATGGCGCAGCGGCTCCAGGTCATACAGGCCGCTGATCGCCAGCGCCCCGCGTACCACGTCGGGGGGCAGAGCGCCGTGCCAGCGCGGCCACTGACACGCCAGCATCATCGCCGCCAGGTGACCACCGGCGCTGTGACCGGACACCACCATCCGGTGTGGATTGGCGCCATAGTGCCCCGCATGCAGATAAAGCCAGGTCACCGCGGAGACCGTATCGCGCACGACATCTTCCAGTGTCACACTAGGAATCAGCCGGTAATTGATCACCGCTACCGCGATTCCGGCTTTGGTAAATGCCGGCGCCACAAACGAAAAATCGGATTTGTCGAGAGACCGCCAGTAGCCGCCGTGAATGAAGACCAGTAGCGGTGCAGCACCGCCACCGCGCCGTGCCGGAAAGAAGTCGAGATTCTGCTTCGCCTCGGCGCCGTAGGCCACATCCAGGTAACAAGGTTCGGCTGTGCGAACTTTCTGTGATTCCTCCGCCCACCATCGAATGTGCCGCTCGTGATCGGGCACCGCTGCACGCGCGTTGTATTCCCGTTCGCAAAATGCGGGGTCAAGGTTCATGGCGGGCCACTCCCGATGGCTGGGATTTCGATTCAGGGCGTCGTTTCGGGGCCGGTTCCTGCCGGCTTGTCGGCGTAAGGCTTCAGGCCGAGCGTGCGAACGATGGTTTCGACCAATGTCTGTTTCTTGTACGGCTTGGAAATGTAGGCATTGGCGCCGAGGCTCAAACCCTTGAATACGTCATCCTGGCTTGCCAGTGCCGTCAGCATGATCACCGGCACAAGCTTGAGCTTGGGATGCTGCCGCATGCGCGCCAGAATGTCGAATCCGTTTGCACCGACCAGCTCCACGTCCATCAACACACAATCGGGCAGCGGAGACTTGTTCAGTTCCACCACTATTTCTTCCCGCGTGCCCGCATGGCGCTGCTTGAAGCCTGACTTCATCACGATGTTCTGGGCAAAACGGGCCTGGATCTCGTCATCCTCGATGATGAGAACCGTGATATCAGTCCAAGGTTTGCCCAACTCGGTCATCGGCGCATCGCCGGACAGTTGCAGGAACGAGCCGGTCTTGGTGAGCACATCATGCCCGCTCGAGGCAGCGTCGGCCAGCTTTTGCCTTTCGCCTTCCGATAGCGCCGGCGGCGGAGGCGCCGGCTGCGCGAAGTGCGACGTGAAATCGAGGTTATGTTCCTCTTCGGCCTTGCGGTGTTCGAGGAAGCCCTCCTTGACCAGCCGGGCCAGTGCCGTGCTCAGCTCGTCCTCCGGCAGGCGAATGGCTCGCTTGCGAATCACCTCGAAGTGGGCTTCGCCCGCGATCAAGGCGAGTACGCGAATCATTTCCGACGGCACTTGCCCGGCCTGCCCGCGCATGGCCTTGTCGCCCAGATCAGTCCGTCGAAAAATCACGTCAGGCATGCTTCAATGCTCTCAGGTCAGGCTTCCCGGGCGGGCAGGAATGCTGCGTCAACGTCGATGCGATATCCATTGGCAAGGCGGTTGGTCTTGTTCGCCAGACCCACCACCGCCAGCAACTCGGCGAACATGGCATCAGTCATGCCGGCCTTGCGCGCCGCAGCGGTGTGGGAATAGCTGCAGTATTCGCAATTGTTCGTGGCGGAGACAGCCACGTAAATCATCTCTTTGGTCAGCCCATCCAGTGCCCCCGGCGCCATCACGTCCCGGACTTCCTCCCAGGTTCGCTTGAGCGTGGCCGGATCGTGTGCCAGCACCTTCCAGAAATTGTTGACGGCGGCCACTTTGCGGGTGGCCATGATGTCATCGTAGATCGCCTTGACTTCCGGCGAAGCGTCGGCGTATTCGATCGGGCTGACAAGCGACATGTCGACGTGCGCCCGGATCAGGCTTTATCCTTCTTGTCAGACTTCGCGTCCGCAGCTTTTGCATCGCCCCCCCTGGTGGCCGGCGCCTTCGACGGCTCGGCACTGGCTTCTGCAGGCATCGTCGCAGGCGAACTTGCATTGCCGGCGGGTGTGCTCGCCTTGCGATCGAGCAATCGGCCAAAGTTGTCCAGCGACAGAAGGTGGATGTAGATCTTCGACATCACCCCTTTCTTGATCAGATTCTTGTGCTGGCTGGCGTTGAGGAACTCGATTTTCTTTTCATCAACCCGAAACATGCCGGTCAGGTGCATCGAGCCCCCGGCGTTCAGGGTTGCCTGCATGGTGAACGGTTCAAGCAGCCCGTAATCAGCCAGGATGCCGCACATCTCCTTGGTGCGCTCGAGGTCGGCCTCATATTCCTCCAGGAGCTTTTCGATCTCCTGCCATTGGGGCAGCGGCTCCTGTTTGTCGTTGAACAATGCCACGCCTTCGTCACCGTCTTCCACGATGCGGTCCTTCTCGACGCAAATCAGGCGTTCGGCCTGCTCCACGTTGTCCAGGGTGACGCGCGCCATGCAAAACGGATAGCGGCGCACATAGGCCGGCACATAGACGCCCGGCATCCACGCACCATCCCGAACGAACAGGTTTTCCTGAGCCTGCAGCCCCAGCACGGCAACTGGCGCAAACGTCTTGCCGCCATCGCCCGATGAAAACACGATCGGATAGTCACGATGCGCCACATTGAATTCCGTATAGCTGACCGGGATCGCATTGAGCCCCTGGGTAAAGCCGGGCAGGACGCCGGGGGCGGACAACCGGATCCGGTGATTCTTCAGGAATGGGGCAATTTCCTGGTAGCCAAAGGGCGGGCTGATCTGCATGGGTGAAGCTCCAACGGGGCGCACAACGGTGTGGCAGGACAAAATCATAGCGCATGAGAGGAAATCACGCTTAAGATGCCTCCAGATTCTCCCTCCACCTACTCAAGCGCCCCCCGGCCACTGCCACACCCATGTCAACCGGACTCGTGCTTGCGCTGATCCAGCTGCTGTTCACGCTCACCTGGACCATTTATGTCGCGTTTCTGCCCCAGTTGGCCGCAGCCGCCGGCATTCCGAAAGACAAGGTGATCTGGATTCTGATGCTGGATCAGGCCATCTTCATCGCGATGGATTTTGCGCTGGGTGTCAGCGCCGACAAGATGGTGGCAGCCTTCAAACGCCTGGCGGGCCCGATGATGGCCGTGACCGCGGTGTCTGCCATGGCATTCGTTCTGTTACCCCAGGCCGGTGCCTCGGCCGGCCTGCTCCTTGCCCTGACCATCGTCTGGGCCGTCACTTCCTCGGCATTGCGCGCCCCGCCAATGGCGATGTTCGCCCGCTACGTCAGTGCCGCTGCCGCGCCCCGATTCGTGTTCCTGTCCTTGCTGGGGATCGGCATCGCCGGATCGCTCGCGCCCTGGCTCACCGTGCAGTTGCGCGGCCTCTCGCCCGCTCTGCCCTTCCTGCTGGCCGGCGCCGGGCTCCTGGCTGCTGTCTCGGCCATGGCGTGGTGTGAACGAAGGCTGGCAACCCACCGCGACACGTCGGGAACAGGCGGCCCGGCAGGCCCGACCTCCGTGCCTGCGACTGACCCTGCCACCGACACCGCAAAGCCTTCCGTGTCGCACACCGCGCGCGCACTTTTTCTTGCCATGCTGTTGCTCGGCTTGGGCTTTCAGGTCCACGTTTTCCTCAACTCCGCCACTGCCTATTTGCGCTTTGCGAAGCCCGACGATCTGGTGTGGCTGATGGGACTGTTCTGGGTCGGATTCTCGATCGCCATCATGGCACCCGCCACCGGTGCGCTCGAGCGCTTCAGCGCGCCCGCCATGCTCGTGATCGGCGCGGTGGCAGGTACCCTGGCCCTGACCTGGATCCCCCTCGCCCCAAGTTTCCCGTTGCTCATCGGCGCCCAACTGATGGCGGGGGCGGCCTGGGGTCTGGTTACGGGCTATGCATTGTCCGCCGCAATCGATGCCGGACGCACCGGGCGCGAGGGAAGATTCACCGGCATGGTCTTCGCCGTGCTCGCCGCAGCGGCCCTGACCCGCTTTGCCATCGCGCTCGCCGGCGTCAACAAGGACCCCGATGTCGCTGCACTGCTTGCCTGGCTGCCCGCCATCTCCTGGGCCTCCGCACTGCTGCTTCTGGTTCTGGCGGTACGCAGCGGACGCGTCTTCTCACGCTGATCCGCATCGCTCCCGTTTCAGACAAGCAGGCTGAGAACGGCTCCTGGAGCCATTCTCCCAGGCACCACTATCAAAGCTTCAGGAGCGAAGGCAGGTACAGGCTGATCGCCGGAAATGCCACCAGGATGCCGAGCCGAACCACGTCTGCAATGGCAAATGGCGTCACGCCGCGAAAGATGGTGGCGGTCGAGACCTGGGGCAACAACGAGCGCACCACAAACATGTTCATGCCGACCGGCGGCGAGATCAGACCGATTTCCACCACCACCACGATGATGATGCCGAACCACACCGGATCGAACCCCATGCTCACCACCAGCGGAAAGAACACCGGCACCGTCAGCAGAATCATCGACAGCTCCTCCATCGCAGTGCCGAGCAGCACATAGATGATGCAAATGCCGATCATCACCAGCATCGGGCTGATCTGGTACTGCGCCACGAAATCCTTCAGGTCATTCGGCATGGACGTGAAGTTGATGAAGTTGGCGAAGATCAGCGCCCCGATCAGGATCATGAACAGCATCGAGGTGGTGCGGGCACTTTCGATCAGCACTTCGTAGAGCACCTTCCAGGTGAGCGCGCGACGTGCCAAAGCGAAGATGAAGGCACCAAACGCACCGATTCCCGCGCCCTCGGTGGCGGTAAAGATACCGCCATAAATGCCGCCCATCACGACTGCGAAGAGCACCACCACGCCCCAGATATCACCAATGGCCTGCAGCCGTTCACCCCAGCTTGCGCGCTTGTCGCGCGGGCCCGCAGCAGGATTACGCCAGGTGATGTACTGCACCGCAATGCACAACAGGATGACCGCGACAACGCCGGGCAGCACGCCGGCCGCGAACAGTTTGCCGATATTGGTTTCGGTCATGATGCCGTAGATCACCATGATGGTCGATGGCGGGATCAGGATACCCAGGGTGCCGCCGGCCGCGATGGATCCGGTGGCCAGCTCATCGCTGTAGCCGACCTCCTTCATCGACGGGTAAGCCACTTTGGTCATGGTGGCGGCCGTGGCAATCGAGGAACCACAGATGGCGCCGAAGCCGGCGCACGCCAGGATCGTCGACATCGCCAACCCGCCACGAAAATGCCCCACGAAGGTGTGTGCGGCGCGATACAGTTCCCGTGCCATGCCGGCCTTGGTAACGAAGTTCCCCATCAGGATGAACAGGGGAATCACCGACAGGGTGATCTGGAACCCCGATTCCCACAGGGTGGCTGCGACCGAACTCATCGCCGGGTTGACACCCTTCAGGATCGCCAGGCCGCCAAACCCGGTAATGGCCATGGCCAGCGCAATCGGCACGCGTGCGAACGCCAACGCCAGCATCACGGCAAAACCCAGCAGTGCCGGCATCATATGGCCGTTCCCCCGTCTTCATCCGCAGGTGCCACAAACATCAAGGCAATGTGGATCACGCCAGTCATCACGATCATCGCCAGAAGGAAGTACGCCACCGGCGTCAATTCGATCTTCAGCACACTGGTGGTGTCGCCTGCTTCGGCCACGCGCGTGACGCGCTTGGCATAGAACATCCAGGCCATCGCAAACATCGTGAGCGCGCAAATCGCATTCGCGATGGCATCCAGTACGCGCTTGACCGTGCGCGACATGAAGCCTTCCAGCGTATCAATCACAATGTGCTGACGCGCCTCGGACACCAGCGGCAATCCGGCAAAGATCAGCATCGCCAACAGGATTTCCGCCATCTCGACCCCCCCGCGAACGGGAAAATCGAGCTTGCGCCCGGCCACGTCGACCACTGTGAGCAGCATCAGGACGAACAGTACGATGCCCCCCGACACACCCAGCGTGCGCTTGAGCCACAGGTCCAGACGCTTCATGCCTGCACGCCCGCCTGCAACCCGCGCCGACGTTCGGCACGACGCGCCCATGCATCAAAGGTAATGTTCATGATCTTGTCCGTGCGCAAAAAATCGCGGGCGCGCGCCGCCTCCGTAGCATCGATCGGCAGCGCACCACCGACCACCTGGGCATCAAGCTGCTGGCGCGCCATGCGCTCCAGAAATACCCCGAGGAAGGTGGCTTCCTGAACACTGCGCCCGGCCGTCAACATGCCGTGATGCGCCAGAAGAACGGCGTGTTTTGCGCCAAGCCCTGCCGAAATGATTTCGCCTTCGCGATCTGCCGTCGGCAAGCCGGGCCATTTTGGCAGGAAGGTGATGTCGTCAAACAACGGTGTGGCATCCATATGCGCGACGATCAGCGGCTTTTCCGCTGCCGCCAGCGCGGATGCTGCCGGAGGGTGCGTGTGCACGATCGCATTCAGATCCGCGCGCGCCCGGTAGATCCAGAGGTGGAAGCGGGTGGCAGGATTCGGTTCCCGGATGCCATAGGCCCCCTCTCCTTCCAGCACTTCAAGCTGCTCGTTGATCAGGAGCCACGCCTGCGGGCTCGCCTCGTCAAAGGCCAGGCCCAGCGGCAAGGTCCAGAACGAACCCGGGCGCGGTCCGCGCCCGGTGATCTGCCCCGCCAGCCCGGATTCATGGCCCTCGTCGGCCAGAATCCAGGCGCACCGCGTGAGGGCCTCTAGGTGCTGGTTCATGCAACCGTCACGCGATGGGAAGCCCAATGCTGAAGCGATGCTCGCAGTTTGGTTCGCCTTTACTTTCCTTGTGCCACCCGGACCAGTTCGGCACGGAACTCAGCCAGCGCCTTCTCGCCGTCGATGCCCTTGGCTTTGGCAGCCTTGATCCAATCCTGCACCAGCGGTTCGGTGCGCTTGCGCACATCAGCGACGAACGCGGGGCTGGCTTCCTGAATCTGCGCACCGGCTGCACGGAGGGCTTCCCAGCCTTCCTTGTCGGCGGCATCCCAGGATTTTCCGGCCAGGCGTGCGAGTGATTCACCGGAGACCGACATGATGGCGTCCTGATCCTGCTTCGAGAGCTTGTTCCACTTGTCCTCGTTCATGAAGAAGCCAAACGAGGAGGAATAGAAACCGCCGGGAAACACGGTTGCATACTTGACGATCTTGTCGAGCTTGAACGACTTGATCGACTCGGACGGGAAGAAGGTGGCATCGGCCACGCCGGAGGACAGCAGTTCATAAGATTCAGGGGCCGGCTTGACGAACGGCGAAGCGCCCAGAATCTTGGCCGAGGCCTCGGAGATGCCGCCACCGGAGCGCACCTTCATGCCCGCCAGATCCGCCACGCTATTGACCGGCTTCTTGGCCATGAACATCTGCCCGGGGCCGTGCGTAAACACACCCAAAAGCTTGACACCCTTGTACTCGCCAGCCTGGTGCAGGTACTTCCAGTGGATGCGGGAATACGCAACAGAATTGATTTCTGCCGTGGCACCGCTGCCGGGCAGTTCTGCCAGCAAGGGCAGCGGATGCCGTGCCGGCGTGTAGCTGGCCGTCACAAACGATACGTCCATCAAGCCGTCGCGCACGCCGTCAAAGGTGCCGCCAGGCGCAACCGGGTGCTTGGGCAGCATTTGCAGCTTCACGCGGCCGTTGGTCACACGTTCGACTTCCTTGGCCCAGACACCGAGCACATCGCGCGTCAGCGAGTGGGTGGGGGGCACCCAGCTTGACATGGTCAGGGTGGTTTGCGCCACGGCCGAACCGGCCGAGAAGCCCAACGTCAGCGCGAGCGCTGCGAGCAGTTTCATCTTCATGGTTTGTCTCCAGTAAAAAATTGAATGGGCGCGGTCGTCACTGCCAGTATCGGGAAAAATAAACCGACCGCGCGGTCGGCTTTTTCAAAAATTATAGCCCGATTCGCTGCTAACGCCACAGCCTCATATTGCGTAGACATCGTAAATTACGCGGTCCCTGGTACGCATGCCGGAACCGATCAGGATCAGCGAATTGAGCCAGGCGTAGCGTGCATCCCCGGTCTCGATCAACGGCGTCATCCGGAAATAATACTGGGCCGGGTCGACCACCTCGCCGGAGAACAGCCGCGCGATGACTTCCGGGCTGCCGTGCCGATAACCGAAGTTGCGCACATACAGCAGCGCGCCATCATCCGTCTGCATCGAAAAGCGCGCCTCCAGTTGCGCGACGCCGTCGGCACGAATCACCTGCCAATCGGCGCCACCGGGCAACACCTGGCCTTTCAGGCGCGCGCCTTCGAACTCGCCACCGGTGATATTGATGATGCGCCGCTCGCCCGCTGCCTGGGGAGTCGGCCCGAACAGCTGCGGCTTGTCCACCGCAATCGAAGCGCGGTACAGCAGCGTGAGCGAAGGAACAACGGGATCGAATGACATGTGGGCTTCCTATTCCTTGGGCACTTCGTAGGGACCGAATGGCTTGCGTGCCGCGTCCACGCACGCGTGAAGCACAGACTCGTCTCCCACCTGGTTGGCCAGCAGCAGCAGCAGACGCGCATTCAACTGCGCGCTTTGTGCTTCCGTCAGGCCCCCATGGGCCGCAATCAGGCGCTCGTAGAAGGCATCGTGATCGGTAAAGTTGAGTGTGGTTTTCATGGTGTCCTCCTAGGGCCGGCCCTCAAGTGCGCGGCGCAGCGCAGCGCGCACCTTGAGCGGAGTCGGATGCGCAATCCGGGCTGCCAGGTGCATGTCCGGGCGCAGCAGGCAGAACACGGGAACGCCGCCGTCCACACCCAGGGCGCGCGCCAGTTTGCCGGCGTGGTCGCGCACAGAGGAAAGACCTGTTGCTTCGCCATCGATCTCGAGCATCCGCAAAAGCGGTCTGCCTTGACCTTCGTCTACCAGACGATTCGCCAGCCGGATGATGTCGTCGGAGCAGCCCTTCTGCGCGCCGCTCCAGAAGCCGACAAAGGCAGGACCACCCCGGAAAAGGTCCACCAGAGCCATTCTCCGGCCATCAGGCGCGGTCAGCTCGACGTTCTGCACGGCCTCGCCAACATCGACCCCATGGACCTTGTGTTTCTGCGCCCGCGAGGAAGGCGGCTTGCCATAAATGAACGAGTTCGACAGGCGGCCGGTATTGCACAGGTGGCGGGCAAACGGGTACTCCTTGGCGAGGCTGATGGCTGCATCGCGCAGGACCTTCTCGGCCGGTGATTCGGGCTGCAGGTAGCGCGCCGTGCGGCGCGTTGTCATGATGTTGAACTGTGCTGCCGGGCGTCGCTCCGCGTGATAGCTATCGAGCAGCGACTCCGGTGCGTCGCCGCGCAACACCAGCGCCAGCTTCCATCCGAGGTTGTCCGCATCCTGGATGCCGCTGTTGCCGCCCCGCGCACCAAACGGGCTCATGGCGTGCGCGCTGTCCCCCAACAAAAACGTGCGGCCGACACGAAACGATTCGACCAGCTGTGCGCGGTAGGAATACGGACCTACCCACACCAGTTCGAACTCGACCTCCTCGCCCAACTGGCGCCGCAACCGCTCTGCTGCAACCTCAGGCCGGCTGACGTGCTCCAGATCGGTTTCCGGGCCCATCTGAAAATCCATGCGCCAGACGTTGTCGGCCATCAGGTGCTGCCACACGGCGCGGTTGTCGTTGAAGGGCGCCTCGACCCAGGTCCAGCGCTCCACCGGCAGGTCCTCCTTGAAGCGCACATCCGAGATGCACCAACGGTCAATGCCGCGCGCCTGGGTCATCGGCACCTTGAGGGCCTCACGCACGGGGCTGTTGACACCCGTGCAATCGCACACCCATTCGGCCTGCAGCTGATAGCGTCCGGCCGGCGTGTCCACATCGATGACGACGTGATCTGCCTGCGGGGCAAAGCCGACCACCCGGCTTTTCCAGCGCAGGTCGGTGCGTCCCAGTTCGACGATCCGGTCGACCATGAACCATTCCAGATAGAACTGCTGCAGGTTGGTGAACGGCGGCTGCTTCGAATCGCTGACGGCACTGGCGTCGAACTCGTAGACCACATCGTGCCCGGCCAGGGTCTTGCCCACCGACCACACCACGCCCTTGGCGGCAATGCGCTCGTAGATGCCGAAGCGATCCATGATCTCCAGGGTTTTTTGGGCATAGACGATGCCGCGCGATGAGGCGCCGCGCACGCCGATGGTGTTGTCTTCATCGATCACCACCGCCGATACGCCGCGCTCGGCCAGATCGCACGCCAGCGTCAGGCCTGCAAGCCCGGCGCCGAGAATCACGACGGGATAACGCCGCATCGATGCCGCCGGCGATGCAGCATCTCCGGCAAGCTCGGGCGGCACCGAAAACTCGTACTCGGGAAGGACATACCCTCCCAACTGCTCCGGCGTGCCGCTCATCAGATCAGCATGTCGTAGGAGGTGATGCCGGCGCGCCGCACCATGGCATCGAACACCTTGGTCTGGACCCGACCCTGCGGATCGACCGAGCGATGCTGCTTGAGCAGGCTGGAGGCAATCGCCTCCGGCGTGATCGCACGATTCGGCCCGGGGATCGAAGCTGCCGCCATCTGGATCTCGCACGCCCGATTGAGCGTCCAGAGCGTAAAGAATGCGTCCGGCACATTGTGCTCACAGGCGAGCAGCCCGTGGTTGCGCAGGATCAGGCAATGCTTGTCGCCCAGGCTTGCCACCAGACGCGCCTGCTCGTCGGTGCGCGTGGTCACCCCTTCATAGTCGTGGTACGCCACATCACCGGCGATCATGGCGCTGTAGAAGCTGTCGGTACCCAGCCCGGCTTCCTTGCACGCCACCGCCATCCCTGCCGTGGTGTGGATGTGCATGATGCAGTGTGCGTCCGCCCTGGCACTGTGGATTGCGCTGTGAATCACAAACCCGGCGCGGTTCACGGTGTACGGCGTCTCGTGGACCGGTTCGCCATCAAGCCCGACCTTGATCAGGTTGGTGGCGGTGACTTCGCTGTAATGCAGGCCGAACGGATTGATCAGGTAGGTGCGCGGCCCATCCTCCGGGCCCGGCACCCGCACCGTGATGTGATTGAAGATCAGTTCGGTCCAGCCGAGCATCGAGAAAACCCGGTAACAGGCGGCCAGCTCCAGCCGTGCCTGCCACTCGCCGGCAGCCATGCCCTTGGGCATGGCGCGCATTGCATTGTCCAGATGGTCCATGTGTCTCTCCTTGAAAGATCGATGAGGTGGTCAGGGTGGGGGAGCGGCCAGATTGCGCGCAAGCTCGCTGATCATGCCGTAGAGCGCGGACGTCAGCGGCACTGGCGCTGCCACCTTGCGTGCCAGCTCGATGAAGGCGCCAACGATGGCGTCCACTTCCATCGGCCGGCCGAGCTCAAGATCCTGGTGCATGGAAATCTTCACCGCGCCGATCGACTTGGCAATTTCCATCCGTTTCTCGATGGTGACCAGTGGCCGGATGCCATAGTGCTCCGAAACGCCCATCATCTCTTCCATCACCGCGCGCAGGAATGCGAGCAGATCCGGGTTGGCGCAAATGCGGTCCATGCGCGCCCGGGTCAGCGCCGCCACCGGATTGAATGCCGTATTCCCCACCAGCTTCATCCACACTTCATCGCGGATCCGGTCGGTCACCTTGGGCTCCAGGCCCGCCTTGATCATCGCCTCGGCCAGTGCATTGAGTCGGCGCGAGAGGCTCCCATCCGGCTCCCCCAGGACGAACAGCTTCTGGCCGTTCCACGTCACCTCGCCCGGCGCCGTCACTTCGCCGGACGCATGCACGACACAGCCGAGGATATGGTGCGGATCGAGCGTGGCCAGCATCTGGCCCTGGGGATCGAGCGTGCGCACCGGCTCGCCATCGAAGCGCCCGCCTTCGCGAAAAAAATACCACCATGGCACGCCGTTGATGGCAGGCACCACAACGGTTTCCGGTTCGATCAGCGGCGCCAGCTGCGGCAGCATGGCCGGGATCTGGTGCGCCTTCAATGCGATGAAGACGACTTCCTGCGGGCCCGCTTCACGCGCCAGTTCTGCCGCCTCGGCGTGCGCGCGCACCATGGTGTTGACCCGGCCTTCACGAGTCACCAGGGTCAGGCCCCCGTTCCGGATCGCCTGCAAGTGCGCGCCACGCGCAATGACGCTGGTATCGAAACCGGCTTGTGCGAAGCGCGCCGCCAGCACACCGCCGATGGCACCGGCGCCAACGACACAGATGTTCATCGTCTTGCAGGGGAAAATGAAGATTACGTATTATGCAATTGATTTCACATTTCGTAAATGCTACCCTGCCACTGCATTGCCTCTTCCGCGCCTTGCCAATCGCGCCCTTCCTGGTTTTTCGTTCCATGCCTTCCCGACGCACAACCTTGAAACCGCCCGCTGCGGCGCGGCAGGGCATCCAATCGGTGGAGGTCGCCGGCCCGCTGCTGCAAGCGCTGGTCACGGCCGAAGGGCCGATGATGCTGCGCGATCTGGCTGCCGTGGCCAGGATGCCGGCGGCCAAGGCCCATCGCTATCTGGTCAGTCTCGCCCGCCTTCACCTGGTGGAGCAGGATCAAGCCACCGGGCGCTATGACCTCGGTCCGTTCGCCCTGGCGCTCGGCCTGTCGGCCCTGAACCGGCTCGATGCGATCAAGCCGGCCAGCAAGGCCATCGAACACCTGCGTGATCAACTGGGCGAAACGGCCGGCGTCGTGACCTGGGGCACCCACGGCCCCACCTACATTCGGATCGCCGAACCGCTGCGCCCGGTCACCGTCGCACTGCGTGCCGGCGCCACGGCACCTCTGACGGCGTCAGCCGCCGGCTTCGTGTTCCTGGCGCATCTGCCCGAAACGGTGACCGCCCCGGTCTTGAAGCGCGAAACCAGCGGCAAAGGCATCAGCCATGCGCATACGCCTTTGAAACAGGCGATCCGCTCCGGCAAGCAACTTGCCACCGTCGTGCAGCGCGTGCGCAAGGACGGCGTTGCCTGCGCCATCAGTGCCTACGCGCCCGGCGTCAATTCCTACGCCGCGCCGGTGTTTGATCACATGGGGCGGTTGGTGTTTGCACTGACCGTGATTGGTTACGCAGTGCATCTGGGGTCCTCACCTGACACGGCCGTGGCAAAGGCGCTACGGCAAGCCGCGCAGGCTGTCTCGGCACAACTGGGATTTCGCTGAGCACGTCGCGCCACACAGCCTGAATCAACAGCGGGCGCGGCCAGACATCAGAGCGGTGGCGCAGCGGTGCACCCTAAGGGAGTGCACCTGCCGGTCTTACTCGGGTGGCGTGAATCCCTTGGAAAGGTAGACCGGGCGCGCGTCAGCGCTCGCCAGATACTGGATCAGCTCGCGCGCCGGCCCGGCAACCTGGGAAGACGGGGTCATGGCGGCGGTGTAGACCGTCCACTTCTGCAACGCTTCGGGCAATGGCCCGACCAGCTTGACACCCTTGACCGGCAGGATCTCGCTGATCTGGTGCAGGCCCAGTTCCACCCTGCCTTCGCCCACCGGTGTCACGATGTAGCCGCCCGAGCCGTACTGCATCTTCGGCTGCAACTGATCGGTCACGCCCAGCCGGGCATAGACCTCCACCAGATGCTTGCCGCTGGTGCCAAGCTTGGGGTCGATCATCACGATCGACTTCGCCTTGAGCAGGGTTGCCTTGAACGCTTCCGGCGTCGAAATATCGGGGGCAGTGGCCGCCTCGTGGACGGCCACGCCGACTCCCACGCGTGCCAGAGGCTTGCGCGATTCGCCCAGAATCGTGTTCGATTGCTGCATGGTGTCGGCAATCTCGGCCGCCACCACCAGAACGTCGGCACGCTCGCCCTTGCCCAGCTTTTGCTGGATCAGCCCCATGGTGCCGAATGTCACGTCGACCTTGTGCCCGGTGCGCTGGGCAAACGCCTGCGTCAGCGGCAGCACCGCCTCCTTGGCGGCACCGGCACTGAAGACCACGATCTCGGCAGCCGGAACGGCGACGGTCGCACCGCCGATGATCAGGCCAACCATCACGCGGGCCCAGCCAATACTCGCAAAACCCGCTCCCACCAACGGTTTCCGCATGATTACCTCGACTCTATTCGGTTGATCCGGACGCGCAGACAAAGCGCTGCCGGCGCGCTCAGAGTTTGCCGCCCACCCAGGTTGCTACACCGGCCAGGGCGGCCGCAAGATTCTCGGGTTGCGTGCCACCCGCCTGCGCCATGTCCGGCCGCCCGCCACCCTTGCCGCCCACCTGCTGGGCGACAAAATTGACCAGTTCGCCCGCCTTCACCTTGCCCATGGCATCGGATGTCACACCGGCGATGAGCGATACCTTGGCGCCATCCACCGCTGCCAGCACGATCGCTGCGGTCTTGAGTTTGTCCTTCAGTTTGTCGAGCGTCTCGCGCAGGGTCTTGACATCGGCTCCCTCCAGCACAGCGGCCAGGACCTGGATTCCCTTGACATCAATCGCCTGCCCGGCCAGGTCATCCCCCTGCGACGACGCCATCTTGCCCTTCAGCTTGGCCAGTTCCTTCTCGAGTGACTTCACGTTCTCAAGGATCTGCGCAATCTTCTGCGGCAACTCGGCGGGCTGTGCCTTGAGCGCGCCCGATACTTCGGTCACACGGGCATCGAGTTCCTGCACGAATTGCAGGGCGCCCGGGCCGGTCACCGCTTCGACGCGGCGCACCCCGGCCGCCACGCCACCTTCCGAAGTGATCTTGAAGAAGCCGATGTCGCCAGTGCGCGTCACGTGGGTGCCGCCGCACAGTTCGGTCGAGAAATCGCCCATGCCGAGCACGCGCACTTCCTCGCCATATTTCTCACCGAACAGCGCCATTGCACCGGCCTTGATGGCAGCCTCATGTTTCATGATGCGCGCCGTCACCGGATGGTTGGCGCGAATCTGCTCGTTGACCAGCGCTTCCACGGTGCGGATCTCGTCCGCCGTCATCGGCTTGTTGTGGGCAAAGTCGAAGCGGGTCTTGCCCGGATCCACCAGTGAGCCCTTTTGTTGCACGTGGTTGCCCAACACCTTGCGCAAGGCTGCGTGCATCAGGTGAGTGGCCGAGTGGTTGAACTGCGAAGCCGCACGCGCCGCCACGTCAACTTGCGCACTCACGGTGTCACCCACCTTGAGCACCCCGGTAACGAGGGTGCCGTGATGGCCGAAGACATCCGTCTGGATCTTTTGCGTGTCAGCCACGGCAAAGGTGCCATGCGACGACACCAGTTCGCCGACGTCACCCACCTGCCCGCCGGATTCGGCGTAGAACGGCGTCTGTTCCAGCACCACAATGCCGGCCTCGCCATGCGCCAGCACGTCCACCGCGGCTCCGTCCTTGTACAGGGCCACCACAGTGCAATCATCCACCTTCAACGTGTCATAGCCGAGAAACTCGGTCTTGCTGCCGTCATAGGCGACGCCTGCGGCCATCTTGAACTTGGACGATGCACGCGCCTGCTTGCGTTGTGCATCCATCGCGGCCTCATAGCCGGCGATGTCGATGTTCTTGCCGCGCTCGCGCGCCACGTCTGCCGTCAGGTCCACCGGGAAGCCGAAGGTGTCATAGAGCGTGAACACGGTGTCGCCGTCGAGCAGATGACCTTCCCGCGCGAGTGCGGCATCAAGAATCTTCATGCCGTTTTCCAGCGTTTCGGCGAAGCGCTCTTCCTCCGCCAGCAAGGTCTCTTCGACACGCTTGGCGTTGGCGGTCAATTCCGGATAGGCCGCCCCCATCACCAGCACCAGGTCTTTGACGATGCGGTGAAAGAACGGCTTGGGCTGGCCCAGCTTGTGGCCGTGGCGCAGCGCACGACGGATGATCCGCCGCAATACGTAACCGCGCCCATCGTTCGACGGAATCACGCCATCGACGATCAGGAACGAGCAGGCGCGGATGTGGTCGGCGATCACCTTCAACGACGGATTGGCAAGGTCCTTCGCGCCCGTTTCCCGTGCCGCCGCCTTGATCAGATCCTGGAACAGATCGATTTCGTAGTTCGAGTGCACATGCTGCAGCACTGCCGCAATGCGCTCGAGGCCCATGCCGGTATCGACACAGGGTTTGGGCAGGCGCGGCATGTCACCATTGGCCTGGCGGTCGAACTGCATGAACACCAGGTTCCAGATTTCGATGTAGCGGTCACCGTCGGCATCGGGCGAGCCGGGCGGGCCGCCGGCCACATCGGGGCCGTGATCATAAAAAATCTCCGAGCACGGCCCACACGGACCGGTATCGGCCATCTGCCAGAAGTTGTCGGAGGCGTACTTGGCGCCCTTGTTGTCGCCGATGCGCACAATGCGCTCTTTCGGCACCCCAACTTCGTCGGCCCAGATGTTGTAGGCCTCGTCGTCGTCGATATACACGGTGACCCAGAGCTTTTCCTTCGGCAGGCCATAGACCCCGGTCAGCAGCTCCCAGGCGTACTGGATCGCCTCGCGCTTGAAATAGTCACCGAAGCTGAAGTTGCCCAGCATCTCGAAAAACGTGTGGTGGCGCGCCGTGTAGCCGACGTTTTCCAGGTCGTTGTGCTTGCCGCCGGCGCGCACGCTGCGCTGCGAGGACGTTGCGCGCTTGTACGAGCGATGGTCCTTGCCGACAAACACGTCCTTGAACTGCACCATGCCCGAATTGGTAAACAACAGGGTCGGATCGTTCCCCGGCACCAGCGGGCTGGAGGCGACGCGGGTATGGCCCTTGGACTCGAAGTAGGACAGGAATTTCTCGCGAATTTCGGACGCGTTCATGGCTCTTTTATGTGAAAAATCAGTTGCTTGCATTGTAGCATCGGGGCTTTCTCTCTCGCTGTGAATCGCCCCGTGAACCGCTCCAGCCAAGGGTCTCCGCTAGAATGGGAGCGTCGCAACGGTATCGGACATGAGCCATGAGCCAATACATCCTCGCCCTGGACCAGGGCACCACCAGTTCGCGCGCCATCCTGTTCGACCGAGCTGGCACACCCGTGGCCATGGCGCAAAAGGAATTCAGGCAGTACTTTCCACAACCAGGCTGGGTCGAGCACGATCCGGAGGAAATCTGGCAAAGCCAGCTTGCGGTCGCCCAGGAAGTCCTGTTCAAGGCCAAGACCTCGGCAAAGAACGTCGCCGCGATCGGCATTACCAACCAGCGCGAAACCACGGTCCTGTGGGAGCGCGCCACTGGCAAGCCGGTGGCCAACGCCATCGTCTGGCAGGACCGGCGCACCGCCACCCGGTGCGAGAACCTGCAAAAGGAAGGCAAGGAACCAGCCATTCGCACCAAGACGGGACTGGTACTCGATGCCTACTTTTCCGCCACCAAGATCGCCTGGCTGCTGGACCACCATGCCGGATTGCGTGATCGCGCCGACGCCGGCGAACTGGCCTTCGGCACCATCGATTCCTGGTTGATCTGGAAGCTGACGGGCGGGCGGGCCGACCGCGGCGCGATTCACGTGACGGACGTCTCGAATGCATCGCGCACCCTGCTCTACAACATCCGCAACGGGGATTGGGATGATTCGCTGGCGTTGTTGTTCAACGTGCCGCCGACCCTGCTGCCGATCGTGCAGCCTTCTTCCGGCGTGGTCGGCCATACGCACCCAGACCACTTCGGCATGGCCCTGCCGATTGCCGGCATTGCGGGCGACCAGCAGGCGGCCCTGTTCGGCCAGGGGTGCACGATACCGGGCATGGCCAAGAACACCTACGGCACCGGCTGCTTCATGCTGATGAACACCGGTGGCGCTGCGCTGGAATCGAAGAACGGCCTCATCACCACAGCCACGGCGCACGCCGGCGCTGCCCGGCAATACGCGCTCGAAGGCAGTGTCTTCATCGGCGGGGCCGTCGTGCAGTGGCTGCGCGACGGGCTGGGGATCATCAAATCTTCCGCCGAAGTCGAGGCATTGGCGACGAGTGTTCCGGACACGGCCGGCGTCACCGTGGTGCCGGCCTTCGTCGGTCTCGGCGCGCCGTATTGGGATGCACGTGCACAGGGCGCCATCTTTGGCCTCACGCGCGGCACCACCAAAGCGCACATCGCACGCGCCGCGCTCGAATCCATCGCCTTGCAAAGTGCAGACCTGCTGCGCAGCATGGAAACCGATTCAGACGTCTATTTGAAGGAACTGCGTGTCGATGGCGGTGCCAGCGCCAACGACCTCCTGATGCAGTTTCAGGCTGATCTTCTGGGTGTGCCGGTGGTGCGCCCCAAAGTACTCGAAACGACCGCCCTGGGCGCTGCCTACCTGGCGGGTCTGGCCGTGCAGTTCTGGAAAGGGCAGGAGGAGATTGCCACGCTGTGGCAACGCGACAAGGTGTTCGAGCCACAGGCGATGAACCGCGACGAGAAGCTTGGCAAGTGGCAAGAGGCCATTGGCAAGCTTCGGACCAATCAGGCGGCTTGAGCGCGAGAACGCCCGAAACCCTTGGTGGGAGCGGCTCCTGGCCGCTTCTTCCTCCACAACGTTAAGTCCTCCCCTACCTCATGACCTTCGATGCCGTCCTGGTCTGGTTTCGGCGCGATTTGCGCCTGCATGACCACGCCGCCCTGTACCACGCGCTGAAAAGCGCGCGGCGGGTTTACTGCGCCTTCGTGTTCGACCGCGAGATTCTCGATGCCCTGCCCTCCCGCTCGGACCGGCGGGTCGAATTCATCCACGCATCGATTACCGACCTGGATGCGAACCTGCGCCAGCACGGCGGTGCGCTGATCGTGCGCCACGGCGTGGCACGGGCCGAAATTCCGGCTCTGGCCGCGAAGCTGAAGGTCGACGCCGTCTTCGCCAACCATGATTACGAGCCGGCGGCCAACGCGCGTGATGCTGCCGTCGCAGCCGCGCTTGGAAAGCAGGGCATCGAGGTGCGCACGTGCAAGGATCAGGTGTTGTTCGAGAAGGACGAAATCCTCACCGGCAGCGGCACGTTCTATTCGGTTTTCACGCCGTACAAGAACGCCGTTCTGAAGAAGCTGGATGCGTATTACCTCAAGGCCTACCCGGTAGAGAACTACCTGGCGGCATTGGCCGCCCCCGCCGGACCGGCGCCGATTCCGTCACTCGGCGAGATGGGCTTCCAGACCACCAACCTCGGTACCCTCGGCATTCCCACGGGCGAGGCCGGTGCACAGACCCTGTTCGAAGATTTCAAGCAGCGCATGGCGGCATACCACGAGCGGCGCAATTTTCCCGCTGCCAAGGGCCCCTCCTACCTTTCCGTGCATCTGCGCTTTGGCACCATTTCGATCCGCGCCATCGCGCGGGAAGCATGGAAAGCCTGGCACGGCAGCGCCGATTTCCGTGGCGGCAAAGGCGCCGAGATCTGGCTTTCCGAGCTGATCTGGCGCGACTTCTACTTCCACATCCTGCATCACAACCCGCACGTGGTGGAGCGCTGCTTCAAGCCACAGTGGGATGCCATCCGCTGGGACACCGGCGCCGAAGCCGACGCCTTGTTTGCCGCCTGGTGCGAGGGCCGCACCGGCTACCCGCTGGTGGATGCCGCGATGCGCCAGTTGAACCAGACCGGCTACATGCACAACCGCCTGCGCATGGTGGTGGCGTCGTTTCTCACCAAAGACTTGGGGCTCGACTGGCGCCGCGGCGAGGGTTATTTCGCCGACCAGCTCAACGACTTCGACCTGGCCGCCAACAACGGTGGCTGGCAATGGGCCGCCTCCACCGGCTGTGATGCGCAGCCGTGGTTTCGCATTTTCAATCCGGTGACCCAATCGGAAAAATTCGACGCCGACGGCAAGTTCATTCGCCGCTATGTGCCGGAACTGGCCGGCCTGTCGAACAAGGCGATTCATGCCCCCTGGCTTGCCAAGGGAGACGAACTGAAACACGCCCGGGTGCTGCTGGGTGAGCACTACCCATTGCCGGTGGTGGACCATGCCACGGCCCGCGCGAGGACCCTGGCACGGTTTGAAGCGGTTACCCGGGGCTGAGCCGGCACCTGCCCGGCCCAGACCACACCCTTCAGCCCCGGGAAACCCGGAGGCTGTGCCCGTCAGTCGCCGACGATCTTGCGTTCGCGAATGATCTTGCCGAAGCGCTCCGCATCACCGCGGATGACCTCGAGAAACTGCGCCGGGCTGATCGGCGTCGGTGCCGCACCGAGGTTGCGGATGACCTCCATCACCGCCGGCAACGTCATGGTCTGGTTGATCTCGCGATTGAGGCGCTCGATGATCGGCGCCGGCGTGCCGGCCGGTGCCCAGAAGCCGTGGGTGGTGCCAGTATCAAATCCCTTGAGGCCCAATTCGGCGAGGGTCTCCGTTTCCGGAAACAGGTGGTTGCGCTTGGCACTGCCCACCGCCAGCAGGCGCAGCTTGCCGGCGCGAATCTGCTGGAATGCAATGCCCGGATCGAAGGTGTAATCAATTTGGCCACCGAGCAGATCGGTGAGCACTGCCGCCGAACCACGATAGGGAATGTGCACGGAGAAAAAGCCCGCCATCGACTTGAGCATTTCTCCCGCAATGTGCGGAGAACTGCCGTTGCCCGGGGAACCGTAGGTCAACTTGCCCGGGTTGGCCTTGGCAAATTTGATGAACTCGGCGTAGGTCTTGTAAGGTGCATCGGCGCGCACCACGAGAAACAATTCCAGTCGGGCGCCGGCGGCCACCGGCACCAGATCCTTCTGCCAGTCATACGACATGCGTGGCGTGATCAGCGGCACGATCGACATGGCGCTGCCGGAGGAGAGCAGGATCGTGTAGCCATCGTTGGCCGCCTTGGCCACCGCATCCGCGCCGATCATGCCGCCGGCACCACCACGGTTCTCGACCACGACGGATTGCCCCAGCGCCTGGGAGAGCGGTGTTGCCACGGCACGCGCAATCGCGTCCGGCGACCCGCCTGCCGGGAAGTTGACAATCATGCGAATCTGGCGATTCGGCCATGGCCCTGCGGGGGCTTGCGCCAATGCAGAGGTGCCCTTTGTCAGCAGGGCCGTGCCGCCTGCAGCGAGGACAGCCTGGCCAAAGCGGCGACGCGAAAACGGGGATGGGCGCGAGCGCCCCGAAGTGCTTGCGGTCATGCGGTTGTCTCCTTTCGTTTTTTATAAATGCTTTGCACCGAAATGATAGTAATTATTGTATGTCATGGCGTGCCGAAAAGGCACGCCGTGTTGCGTCAGAAAACCAAAAAAATCAGCAACTGCCCACAGCAGGTCATCACGGGAACGACGGTAACGCCCTGTCAGACAAGGTTGAGTGCGACGAGCCGGTCCTGGCCGGCAGCGCAGCCTGCGCCCGCTGACGGCGTGGGCAAACCATAGCGCCGGGGCCACACTTGGCGCCGCACACTCGGCACCGCACACCCGGCACCGGATTGTCGACAAATTGTCTGACAATTTGGCATAATCGCTTGCGTACGCCGCCCCACATCCGGCGGCGCCTTGCCCGCCTCGCAACGCTCAACCTACGGGACCAATGCACGAATGACCGCCATTACCGCCAGCCCTTCCTTCCATGCCCATGCCCGCTCACGGTCTGCAATCCGCATCCATCCCCTGACCGAACACATTGGCGCCGAGGTCGAGAACGTTGATCTTTCCCGACCGATCAGCGCTGCCGAATACGAAGACATCAATGCCGCACTGGTCACGCACGGCGTGCTGGTGTTCCGCGATCAGGACCTGCCGCCGGCCATGCATGTGGACTTCGCAGCGCGTTTCGGGCGACTCGTCGGTCACATCGTCAAACGATTCTCGGTCGAGGAGTTCCCGGAGGTCACGTATATCTCGAACGTACGCAATGAAAAAGGGGAGATGATCGGCGCGGATCGCGCGGGGATGATCTGGCACTCCGACATGTCCTACCTTGCACGCCCGATGCTGGGCTCGATGCTGTACGGCGTCGAGTGCCCACCCCAGGGTGCTGACACCGAGTTTGCCAGCATGTTCGCAGCGCACGACGCACTGCCGCAGAACCTGCGTGCGCAGCTGGCAGGCACCCGCGGCGTACACGATTACGCCTGGCATTACGCGACGTATCTCAGTCACCGCCCCCCGCTCACCGAAGCAGAGAAGGCCAAGGCGCCCCCGGTCACTCACCCGGCATTGCGTACCCATCCGGTCAGCGGGCGCAAAGCGGTCTATCTGAGCGAAGGCTTGACGCGCACCATCGAGGGCATGAGCGAAGAAGCGGGTCGCAAGCTGGTGATCGAGGTCTCGCAGTTCGCGACCCAACCCGCATTCGTCTATCGGCACAAATGGCAGCCGCGAGACCTGGTTTTCTGGGACAACCGCTCGACCATGCATCGCGCCACCGAGTTCGACAACCAGTACCGACGTCTGATGCGGCGCACCACCGTCGAAGGCGACGTCCCGTTCTGAGTGGAGCCGACCATGCCATCCATGAACCGGAGGCGGTGGTGTGGCGCCGCTGCCATCGCTGCAGTCCTGCCCGGAAGCGGCCATGGCCAATCGGAGTTTCCCTCCCGGCGCGTCACCTTTGTGGTCCCGTTCACGCCCGGCGGGGCGGGTGACCTGATCGCACGCGCCCTTGCCCCCCGCCTGGCTGCGATGTGGGGGCACTCCGTCGTCGTGGAAAATCGCCCCGGCGCCGGAGGCAACACCGGATCGAAAACGGTGGCCATCGCGCCACCCGATGGCCACACCATCCTGATCGGCTCCACCAGCTCTCATGCCATCAACCCCAGCCTCTACAAGGAGAAGATGCCCTACGATGTGCAGCGCGACTTCGAACACGTGGTGATGGCGGCCAATTCACCGCACATCCTGATGGTCAACGCGGCCGTGCCCGCCACCAGCATGGCGGCACTGATTGCCTACGCACGCGCCAACCCGGGCAAGTTGAACTTCTCCTCGGGTGGCGTGGGAACCAGTACCCATCTGGCGGGCGAACTGTTGAACTCGATGGCCGGCATTCGCATGGTGCATGTTCCCTACCGGGGTGCGCCCGAGGCGGTGGCAGGCGTGATCAGTGGTGACACCCAGTTGATGTTCGAGAATCTCGCCGGTGCACTCGCGCAGGTGCGCAGCGGCAGGTTGCGTGGCCTGGCGATCTCGTCACCAAAGCGCTCGCCGCAAGCGCCGGATCTGCCGCCGGTGGCCGATACCGTGCCTGGCTTCGAGACCGGCGTCTGGTTCGGCATCTTCGCTCCCGGTGCGACGCCCCCGCCAGTCGTCGCACGACTCAACGCCGATATCAATGTGGTGATGCAATCGCGGGAGATGCGCGAGCAGCTCGAAAAGCTGGGCATGGATCCCATGGGGGGAAGCCCGGCGGACGCGAAGCGCTTCGTCAGCGAAGAGACCTCCAAGTGGGCCAGGGTCGTCGCCGCCTCTGGCGCACGGATGGAATAAGCCCCGATTTCGAAAGGATGACTGATGACCAATCGCTTTCAATGCATGCTGGCCGCGCTCGCCGTGGGGATGGCAATGCTGAGCCAATCGTCGCTGGCCCAAACCCAGAAGTACCCGGCGCAGCCGGTCAAGTTGGTGGTGCCCTTCGCTCCAGGAGGGGCCACCGACATCATTGCCCGGCTGCTGGCAGAGCGCCTGTCGCAGCGGCTCGGCCAACCCTTCGTCGTGGAGAACCGCGGCGGCGGCTCTGGCATCCCTGGTTCCATGGCGGTGCGCAATGCCAAACCGGACGGCTATACGTTGCTGCTGACCGGCAACGGCCCGCATGCCACCAACGTCGCCCTGTTCAAGGCGCTGCCCTATGATCCCCTGCGCGACTTTGTGCAGATCAGCCTGACGGGCGTGCTGCCACTGGTACTCAATGTCAACCCGTCCGCCCCGGCGCGAAGCTTTGAGGAATTTGTGCAATGGGTGAAGGCCAACCCGGGCAAGATCAGTTATGCCTCGCCCGGTCTGGGCACGCCACCGCACCTGTCGATGGAGCTGCTCGCCCAGCGTCTCGGCCTGTCCATGATTCATGTGCCCTACAAGGGCAGCGCACCGGCAATCAACGATCTGATCGCCGGCCACGTGCCGGTCATGTTTGACAATGTGTTCGCCTCCATCGGAAACGTGCGCTCGGGCCGCATCCGCTCGCTGGCGGTCGGTTCAAGCAGTCGACTGGCCAGCTTGCCCTCTGTGCCAACGTTCATCGAGTCAGGCAACGCGGGCTTCGAGGTGGCCACCTGGACCTCCGTTGCGGCCCCGGCCGGAACGCCCCGTGAGATCGTCGAGCTTCTCTCGAACGAGATACGACAGATCTTTGCCTTGCCGGAGATGCAGACCAGGCTTCTCGAACAGGGCGCCGTGCCGGTGACGACCACGCCGGAACAAACCGAGCGCTTCGTCCGCGAGGAGATTCAAAAATGGACCCGGGTGGTGGACGCTGCCAAACTGGAGCGACTCGACAACTGACATGCTCACGCCCTCTCGCGGGGGCGGGTCTGGATGGGCCTATCCCGGGCTCAGCCCGGCAATGCGGTCGAGCGCAAAGCGCAGGGTATCGCTCACGAGCTGCCTTCCCAGTTGCTCCGCCTCCACTGCGTCGCGCCGCGCGAGTGCGCGCACCAGTGCACGCCAGGTCTGCAGCGACTGGGCGCGCCGTTGCGGTGCCGACAGGCCGAGCCGCGTATAGCGGGCGATCTGTGCAGACATCTGCGTCAGCAGCTGTTCGAGTCGCTGGTTGCCCGACAGCCGCAGTATCCGCAGGGCCATGGCAGCCGAGATGTCGGCATGCGTCGACCCGGCACTTGCGTCGTCGAGTCGGCCCGCCGCTTCCATGTCAGCACAACGCGCCTCAAACCACGCCAGGTCGGCTTCTGTGCAGTGCTCCTGCGCCAGCGCCATCGCCAGCCCCAGCAGGACGCGTCGTACCTGATAGATCTCGATCAACTCATCCGTGGTCAGCCGTGTCACCGATGCGCCGCGATGCGGCTCGATCCTGGCCACGCCATCCCGCTCCAGAATACGCAAGGCCTCACGAACCGAGCTGCGGCCGACGCCAAATTCCTCCGCCAAAGGCACTTCGCGCAAGCTGGTGCCGGGCGGATAGCGTCCGTCGATGATGCGTCCGGAGAGCTCCGCGGCCAGCTTGTTCGCCACGGTGGGCTGGTTGGCTTCAGCGATTCTGCGCATGGAGTCGTGGCAATCGACGGACGGTGAAAAAACAGGTTCCCGCGTCGCGCAGCTCGCCTGCGCGACTATTTCTTTTCTTCAACCTTGCCGATCTGCTTGACCACATCGGCCATCTTCTTCGCATCCTTGTCGAAGAAGGTGCGGAACTCGGTCTGATCGAGGTATTGAATCGGCTGGCCCGAGCTTTCCATGATCTGCCTGAACTGCGGATCGTTTACCGCTTGCCGCACCGCTGCGCGCAACTGGGTGATCACTGGCTCGGGCGTACCGGCAGGGGCGAGCAGGCCGGCCCAGATGTAGAACTCGTTGTCGATGCCCAACTCTTTCAGCGTGGGCACTTCCGGCAAGGCCGGGTGGCGTTTGTCACCCCAGCTTGCCAGCGCGCGCAGCTTGCCGGCCTTGATGTGCTGCAC
>CAYUEG010000008.1:53320-59779 GCA_964443245.1 uncultured Burkholderiales bacterium
GTGTAGCCATCCGGCCGCGCCTTGGTGACATAGGCATTGCCGACACCGCCGCCGGCACCCGGCTTGTTCTCCACCAGCACCTTTTGCTTGAGGATGCGTTCCAGCGCCACTGCCATCGGGCGTGCGGTAAGGTCGGCCACGCCGCCGGGTGGAAACGCCACCACCATGCTGATGGGCTTGGTATTGGGCCAGGCATCCTGCGCATGCGAACCCAGAGGCAACAACAACAGTAAAGTGAGGCAGGCGATCCGGATCATGCGATTTCTCCGTCAGTGGATGCGAGCTTTCCAGTTTACTGAAAAGCCGCCATCGTTCAGAGACCGGCCGATGCCTACAGCTCCCGCTCCAGACGCGCGCAGATGGTCTTGAGCATCATGATGCGCGCGAACAGCTTGTCATTGGCCGGAATCACGTTCCAGGGTGCGACAGGCGTGCTGGTGCGCTCGACCATGTCACACACGGCGCGTTCATACAAATCCCACTTCTTGCGGTTGCGCCAGTCTTCCTCGGTGATCTTGAAGTTCTTGTGGGCGATTTTCTTGCGTTCATTGAAGCGGCGCAACTGCTCTTCCTTGGTGATCGCCACCCAGAACTTGATCAGGATGGTGCCGTTACGCGCCAGCTGCTCTTCGAAATCATTGATCTCGTGATAGGCGCGCATCCAGTCCATCTCGGCACAGAACTTCTCCACGCGCTCGACCAGCACGCGGCCATACCAGGATCGGTCAAAGATGGTGACGCGCCCGCGCCGTGGCAGATGGCGCCAGAAGCGCCACAGGTAAGGTTGGGCGCGCTCCTCCTCGGTCGGTGCGGCAACCGGAATGACCCGGTAGTGCCGTGCGTCCATGGCCCCGGTGATGCGCCGGATGCTGCTGCCTTTTCCCGCGGCGTCCTGGCCTTCGAACAGCAGAATCACCGATTTGCCGGCAAAGCGCGGGTCCCGCGTCAGCATGTTCAGCCGGCCCTGCTGCCGCTCCAGCTCCTTGTCATATTCCTTCTTGGTCAGCGCCTGCTTGTAGTCGAGGACGTTGAGAATATTGCGGCTGTCCAGCGCAGGTTCGAGCGGCGCCGGCATGGCGCTGACCGGCTTGACCTGGTTGGCCAGGCGCTTGCCGATCGCTTCGAGCAGCAGTGAGCCGGCCGTCAGGGAACGATAGTTGGCATCGGTCCCTTCGATGATCATCCACGGCGCTTCACCGGTACTGGTTTCGCGCAGGAAATCTTCCGAGACGCCGCGAAACCGGTCGTACATCTTGAACCGTTCCCAATCCGTGTCCGTCACGCGCCAGCGGGTCTTGGGATTCTTCTCCAGCGCCTTGAGCCGCTTTTTCTGCGCATCCTTGGACAAGTGAAACCAGAACTTGAGGATCAGGGCACCTTCCGCCGCCAGCATGGTTTCGAAGTGGCGGATCTCTTCGATTGATTGCATCAGTTCGGACTGCTTGGTCTTCTTGAGCACGCGGTTGACGATAGGGGCCGTGTACCAGGAACCAAACAGGATGCCAATGCGGCCCTTGGGCGGCAACGCGCGCCAGAAGCGCCACATCGGCGGACGCTCCGATTCCTCGTCCGAGGGCGAACCGAAGGCATGGGTCAGGATGTGGCGCGGGTCCATCCACTCATTGAGCAGATTCACGGTCTCGCCCTTGCCGGCACCGTCAACCCCGCCAATGATGATGATCACCGGAAACTTCGAATTTGCCAACAGGTCGTACTGCGCCTTGAGCAATGCCTGCCGCAGCTTCGGCTCACGCTCGGCATACTCCTCCTTGGAAATCTTGTGTCCGAGTTCCGCTGCTTCAAACATTGCCATCTCCTTCACACGGTAAACGCCAGAACGCTGGCATGTTGGCGACGCTTTCAATCTGAACCACTGCAAGGCGCAGCCGCTCCGCCTTGCGTGCGTTGAGCCACGCCATGGCCGCCAAGCGTTCCAGCTTGTCAACCTCCAGCTTGCCCAGAATAGTCCGCGCCGTGTTGATGTCGGTCAACTCGCCAAGCAATTGCTGCAGCTGTTTCAATTGCGCGGTGCAGGGCGCCACCGCCGCAGGGGCGTACAGCTTGCCGAAGGCTTCCGCCGCATACCGCAGCCGCTTGACCCGAACCCGCACGCGATGCCGTTCGCTGTCGCTCAGGCGGCCAAGCCGTGCAGCATCGCCCAGCGCACGGCGTTCGAGCCGTGTAAGGCACCGGGCGGCATATGCAAGCAAGGGCGGCGCATCCGTTCCGGCGCTTACCGGCTCGCAACGTGTGGACGCGTCGGCCGGGCGCGCAGCCCATCTTTGCAACGCCTGCAGGAGCTGGCGCGTTTTCGCGGCGGCCAGCACCTGCCGCGTCTTCGCTCTGGCCTTTTCGACCTGTTCGCGCACGTGCTGGCAGGAAGCAGCACTCCAGGACCAGTGCGGCATCGTCGCGGCGTAAAACACGTCCCAATCCCGTTGTGCGCCGAGCGACCGCGCCAGCCGCCGCAAGGGCGCGTCCCATTTCACCTTCGCCGCATCGGCACTGGTATGGCGAAACACCTTCAGTGCCGTGCGCACGCGGCGCAGCGCCACCCGCATCTGGTGCACGAATTCCGGATCATCCGAATGCGTCGCCCCGCGCAGGTTTTCCTCGAACTGCCTGATCCCTGCAAGCACGATCCGGCGCATGGCTTCCTCCGGCGCCATGCCGGCGTGAAATTCCGGCGCGCGATGGCGGCGCGGTCGCGCCGGCTGCCCGGGCTTGGGGGTCACGACAGCACGGCTCAGGCGATGCCCAGAAAGCGCCGCGCGTTGCCGTGGGTAATGGCCTGCAGGGTGGCGGCATCCAGCTCGCTGCGGCCGAGCAGGCCGATCGGATCCCCCTCGCCCATGGCAAACGGGTAGTCGCTGCCGATCAGGATCTGGCTGGCACCGTAGCGGCCGATCAGCAGCTGCACCAGCGTCGGGTCGAACACCACGCAATCGTAGAAGAAGCGGCGCGCATAGATTTCCGGGGATTCCGGCATCGCCTCCTTGGCCTTGGGCGTCATGCGCCAGGCATGGGCAATGCGCGGCAGCATCATCGAAAAGGCGCCGCCGCCATGGCTGAAGGCGATGCGCAACTTCGGGTGACGCGCGGCAATCCCGCCGGTGATGATGGCCGCCACCGCCATGCCGATATCGGCTGGAAACGCGACCGCCTGCTCGGAGAGGGCGCCGACGATGCGGTCCTGGCCCACCGGGCGCAGGGCATGGACGAAGATGGATGCACCCAGCCTTTCCGCAGCAGCGAAGAAGGGTTCAAAGCGCGCATCGCCGATCGAGACGCCATTCACATGCGTGGCAATCTCGACGCCAGCGAACCCCAGCGTGTTCTTCACATACTCCAGCTCGGCCAATGCCAGGTCAAGATCCTGCAGCGGCACGGCACCCAGGCCGATGAAGCTTGCGGGCGCCGCGTCCACCATCGCCGCGATCTGCTCATTGATGTAGCGGATCAGCACCTGCCCATCGCGGGCCGGCAGCCAGTAGGAAAGCAGCTCCGGCATCGGCGAGAGCGCCTGACGCCCGATGCGCATGTTGCCCATGGCCTCGATGCGGCGCGGCACGCTCCAGGAACCGTCGCTCACGGTCCGGTAGACCTTGCCGGAAATCATCACGTGGGCATGGCAGGCATGCGCCGGCGCCATCGACGGCCAGGGGATTTCCGGCGTCGCCCCGCCATAGGCTGGAAACTTCTCCGGCACCACGTGGGTGTGAACGTCAATGGCGTCGTGGGTGTGGCTCATGCGCGTGCTCCGCTGGTTCAGATGGATGGATCAGAAGGTTGGATCGGTTGTCCTGCACTGCATCATAGCGCGCGTCGATGACGGCTGTAACGCTGGCTTTTGCCACTCTGTGGCGCGCCTTAAGCCATCGGCTAAAATTGCCGGCTCTGCTCTACACAAGAACACACGTGATGATCACGTTTCAGCAAGTCATTTTGCGTCTGCAGGAATACTGGGACAAACAGGGCTGCGCCCTCCTGCAACCCTACGACATGGAAGTCGGCGCGGGCACCTCGCACACCGCCACGTTTTTGCGCGCCCTCGGGCCCGAGCCGTGGAAGGCTGCCTACGTGCAGCCGAGCCGCCGCCCGAAAGACGGCCGCTATGGTGAAAACCCGAACCGCATGCAGCACTACTACCAATACCAGGTGGTGTTGAAGCCGGCGCCGGCCAACATTCTTGAGCTGTACCTGGGCTCGCTCGAGGCTCTCGGCTTCGACCTGAAAAAGAACGACGTGCGCTTTGTCGAGGACGATTGGGAAAACCCCACCCTCGGCGCCTGGGGCCTCGGCTGGGAAGTGTGGATGAACGGCATGGAAGTCACGCAGTTCACCTACTTTCAGCAGGTCGGCGGCATCGACTGCAAGCCGATCACCGGCGAGATCACCTATGGCCTGGAGCGCCTCGCGATGTATCTGCAGGGCGTGGAGCGCGTGTTCGATCTGGTGTGGACGGAAACGGACGGCAAGAAGCTCACCTACGGCGATGTCTACCTGCAGAACGAGCAGGAGCAATCGGCCTACAACTTCGAGTGGAGCGATGTCGCGTTTCTGCTCTCGGCGTTTGGCGCGCACGAGAAACAGGCCAAACTGCTGATGGAGAAGCAGCTTGCCCTGCCCGCCTATGAGCAAGTGTTGAAGGCGGCGCACACCTTCAACCTGCTTGACGCACGCGGCGCCATTTCAGTCACGGAGCGCGCTGCCTACATCGGCCGCATCCGCAACCTCGCGCGCAGCGTGGCGCAAAGCTATGTCGACAGCCGTGCGCGCATCGGCTTCCCGATGGCGCCCAAGGCGTGGGCGGATGAAGTGGTGGCGCAGCTTGCCAAACAGCATGCCAAGCAACAAGAACAACAAAAGGCGGCCTGACCATGAACAAGAATCTGCTCATCGAACTGTTCGTTGAAGAGCTCCCGCCCAAATCGCTCAAGAAACTGGGTGAATCGTTTGCCGCCTCGTTCAGTGCGTCGCTCACGGCGCAGGGCCTGGCTGACGCCTCCACCGTGACCTCGTTCGCCACGCCGCGCCGCCTCGCGGTGCACATGACCGCAGTCGCCGCCAAGGCAGCCGACAAGTCGGTCTCGCAAAAGCTGATGCCCGCGAGCGTGGGCCTGGATGCGTCGGGCAACGCCACGCCGGCGTTGCTCAAGAAACTCGCCAGCCTGGGTGCCGGCCCGGAAGCCGTGGCATCGCTCACGCGCAAGCCTGACGGCAAGGCCGAAGCGCTGTTTTTCGACAGCAGGGTGCCCGGCGCCTCGCTGGCCGAAGGCGTGCAGAAGGCGCTCGATGAAGCGATGGCGAAGCTGCCGATCGCCAAGGTGATGGGTTATCAACTTGCCGATGGCTGGCAGACCGTGCATTTCGTGCGCCCGGCCCACCGGCTGGTCGCCCTGCATGGGGCCGACGTGGTGCCGGTGTCTGCGCTGGGTCTTTCTGCCGGCCGCGTGACGCAAGGCCACCGCTTTGAAGCGGCAGCCGAGACCATCACGCTGAAAGACGCCGACAGCTACGGCGCGCAAATGGAAAGCGAAGGCGCGGTGATTCCGAGCTTCGCCGCGCGCCGTGCCGAGATTGCCAGGCAGATTGCTGCGGCCGCCGAGGTTGCAGGCAAAGCGGCGGGCGCCAATCTCAAACCGATTGATGACGAGGCGCTGCTCGATGAGGTGACTTCTCTCGTCGAGCGCCCCAACGTGCTGATCGGGACGTTTGAATCCGAGTTTCTCGAAGTGCCGCAGGAATGCCTGATCCTGACGATGAAGGCGAACCAGAAGTATTTCCCGCTGCTGGATTCGGCGGACAAGCTCACCAACAAGTTCCTCATCGTCAGCAACATTCGCCCGGCCGACACCTCGGCCGTGGTGGGCGGCAACGAGCGCGTGGTGCGTCCGCGCCTCGCCGATGCCAAGTTCTTTTTCGATCAGGACCGCAAGAAGACCCTCGCCTCACGTGTGCCGGGCCTGGCCAAGGTCGTGTATCACAACAAGCTCGGCACGCAGGGGGAGCGCAGCGAGCGTGTGCGCGCCATCGGCCACGCCATCGTCAACCAGATGCGCATGGCGGTGGTGCCCTACACGGCGCTGGCCAAGGACGAATTCGACGTGCTCGACAGCAAGGTGCAGGAGGCCGCGCAACTGGCCAAGGCGGATTTGCTGACCGACATGGTCGGCGAGTTTCCCGAACTGCAGGGCATCATGGGCGGCTACTACGCACGCCACGAAGGCCTGCGTGACGGTGTCGCCATTGCGATCGAAGACCACTACAAGCCGCGCTTTGCCGGCGACGCACTGCCGCGCAATCACACCGGCACGGTGGTGGCACTGGCCGACAAGCTCGAAACCCTGGCCGGCCTGTTCGGCATCGGCCAGGTGCCCACCGGCGACAAGGACCCGTTCGCGCTGCGCCGCCATGCGCTCGGCGTGATCCGCATCCTCACCGAAAAGAACCTGACCA